>CAZAUF010000003.1:89609-137366 GCA_964488555.1 uncultured Candidatus Saccharibacteria bacterium
TCTTGTTTTAAAATTTTGTTATGGCGTTCTTTGTTTTTTTTTAAAAAATTTTGCCACGGCCTTTTGCGTGGTGAGTGCTCAGGACAGCTCTCTACAAATGAGCTCCCTGTATGGCCGATCGTGCCAGGGATAGAACGAATCTCCGGGATAGATGCCACCGACACAGTCACCGTAGGTCGCGCCGTTATCGGCTACAAACTCCGTGGCTCGCGTCGGCGGACCCCACAGCGTGTCGTAGGGTACAGGCACACCGGCCATATACCTGTCCGCGCTGCCGTCCACTTGAGTTGGCTCGAAATGTGCGTAGAGATGTCCCTCGTGGAACACTGCCTTAGTAGGGTCGTACGATGGCTCCCGGTTGCTGCCGAATGCCAACGCACATCCAACCACGAGGGCGATAATGCCGAATACCAGCACCAAGTCCCGGTTTCGCTGCCACCAGCTTCGCCCCACCTTCATGGCGGGACCGTGATACGTGACCATTTCACTGTCTCTCTTTCTCTTGTAGGACAGGACGCGTACTTGCGCACGTAACATCATCATTACATAAAATAAATGAATTCACAATACAAATACAACAACAGTTGCGCAAATCTTATTTTTATGCTATACTAATATAAATTAATTCGCGAGGTGTGCGTATGCGTCAATTTATCAATGTATCTGCTCTTGTAGTGTTCGTCTGGCTCTTGCTCGACGCGCTCAATATCCCCACTATGCTGCTGGGGTTTTTGCTGACCGGTGAGATCCCGCTTATCGGCATTACCCTCTCTCCTGCCGTCATGCTTGCTATCACCACCACATCTGCCGGTATTATCGTCCTTGAACTCCTGGCTCGTCGTATCAGCATCATCCGCCGTATCCGTTATCATCTGGCGTCTACCATCAAGCGCGAACGCCTCCCGAAACGACGCCTTGGTCGCGCGTAGCGATATGCGATCAATCTGGCGAATCAGCTTCGGTCAGATCGGACGGCGCAATGTTTTCCAGCCAAAGTTGAAGCTCTTGCAGAACAAACTGCTCCTGCTCTGATAACTGCGTCGTAGCGGCTCGCTGTGCTATTCGCTGCATTGACTTCATATATGCAGGCAGTTGCTCCTGAATGTGTTTCACACGCCACTGCTCCCATGTAGCCGACTCATCAGCACTCAAGCTGCGTGGAAAGCTACGTGCTTTGTAGTGCAGTAGTAGCGTCGACAACCGTTCGTCTTGAAAGTCTGGGTGAAAATCAGCGAGTTCTTTCTCGCTCGCCGCCGCAACCGCCTGTACGCGCAACCTGTCTGCATCATTCAAGAACCCATCATACAGCTGGGCCTCCGGGTCGGAGGATTTTTTGTACTCCGGCTTGTTTTCAAACAAGCTGCGTACGTTTTCGGCAAGGTGCGGTGCCTCGAGGAGTAGCTTTTTATGCCTTTCGACCGTACCATGATCGATGCCTATTCGTGCCCAGCCATCTCCTTCATCACCGACAGGCTGCGACAGTACGCCGAGCGGTGCCACGGCTGGTGCGCGGTTGTACTGCAGCTCCTTGGCTGGCAACGGCACGAAATCATCGGCCTGTCGCTCTTCCCAGGTGGCATAGAGTTTTTTGGCTAACTCTTTGCTGTCCATGTCGATAAATGGCGTCGGATCAACCCTCAGGTCATAGACGACGACATTGCCGTTTTTGCCAGCAGTCAACGGAAATGCCACCGTCGTCTTGTGGTACTCGGCGTCGTAGCGGCCGCTGGTATAGACAAATGGCTGCTTATCATTCAGATTGACTAGTTTTTTGATTTCGTTCTTGTCGCGCATTTTCAACAAGTAGTCATACATCTGCGGTTGCTTTTGCTTGATGAGTTTCGTCACTTCGATAAGTGCCACGACGTCACTCAGTGCGTCATGGGCCTTGTAGTGATCGATGCCGTTTTCTTTGGTCAGCAGCTCCAGCCTGTTGACCGCTTTGCCGTCTACAACCGGCCACTGGATGCCCTGAGGCCTGAGTGCGCGCGTCATACGTACCACATCGAGCAAATCCCATCGCGAACGTCCGTCACGCCAACTCCATTCATAAGGATCGCGAAAATTCCGCCACAACAAATGACGGACAAACTCGTCATCAAATCGAATGTTATTGAACCCGACCGCTATCGTACCTTCAGTAAATATTTCCTCGGTTAGAATCTTTGCAAACTGCGCTTCGGTATAGCCGTCAGCTACCGTCTGTTGCGGGGTAATCCCGGTGACCAGTAAAGCATCGGGGCTGGGCAGTGTGTCGTCGTTCAATGCCACAAGGATATTCACCGGATCACCTATAGGATTTAATTCCATATCTGTACGTTGCCCAGCAAACTGCATGATGCGGTCGTACCTGCCCGACAAGCCGCTGGTCTCGAGGTCATAAAAAAAGAAAGACTGGGACATGACTCCCAGTATACAGAGAAAACCCCTTGGCTCAAAAAACCAAGGGGTTAAGTATTGTCCCGCAGGGACGCAGCAATACGAGATGGCGGTCCCTTCGACTATGATTGACGACTTTTATCGTCGATCACGTCGCACGCCCTACATCGGAGGTCTTTCCTCTTCTGCGCCCACACTTGCGCGTCCCTGCGGGTTCCTTTCGGACGGTGAATTATACCCTGGCGCGCAGCATCAACGCGCCAATCCAACAACGGCTTACTCGGAAGTCAGTAAAGCTAAGGTGCGTGGATTATATGTAATCCAACTCGTCCGCTTTTTGGGCGGACATTATCTATATTATCACATATATAATTATCTGTCAACAGCACCGTGCCTACACTCGATTTCTGTCATTACAGAGTGGTGCGAATGGGCGCGAAAAGGTAACCACCTTTCCGCGCCCCGCACATCTACATCAATGCCTACCGCTTACGCGGTGCTGGCTCTTCATACAAAATCGTCCGCTGACCCACCGTGTAGGCATGAGGCAGACAACGGCGATCCATCGCGCTGAATACCTTGCGCGCACGGACACGAACAGCGTATTCGACTTTCGGCTCAGTCGGTTGAGAAACGGCAGGTTTGAGCAAGTAGCGACAGTAGTCTACCGCCTGCTCATGGTACGAATCCGACCATCCGTGATCCTCACCGTACGCCCGCATCTGGGCCACAAAGCGGCGCGCGAACGCGTCCAGTTGAGATTTGAATTTGGCGGCAGCACGCTGCTGAACAGATTGCTGTGAACGTGTCAGCAACGGTGTGTCGACGGACATGAAGAGCTCCTCTCGAGCATCGATATGTATGTGCTACTAACCGGATGGTTAGCAATCATATCATAATATTATTGTATCTAATTGTCAACGTCTTGTTCCAGTAGTGTCAGCTCTTCTGCCCCGATACGAACGACACTGTCGCCCTCCGCGCCTTGCCGTACCAACTCATGAGTTATACCCATTTTTTTCATAATGTCACGGAGGCGATTGACGCCCTGATATTGATCGAAGTTAGTGCGACGGGCAAACTTTTCTATCTTGTCTCCACGCACGACAAATACATCATCTTCCTTGGTAACTGACCACGCCTCTGATCGAGCCGACGATCCAAGCCGGATAACCGGCATGGTGTTTTCTTGAGCCTGTCCTTCCTCCTCACTCTCCCCTACGGCGCGGGCTGACGTGACTCTTTCGCGAAGCAGCCTGAGCACTTCCTTCAACCCCTTATGCGCGGTTGCGGAAATTGCCATGACAGGTCCATCAGTAGCAACAACTTTTTTCAGCTCATCGACTTGCATTTCGATAATATCGTCCGTCAATCCGTCGACTTTGGTCAAAACAACCACCTCTGGACGAGTAGTTAGTTCCTCGGAATAGAGCCGGAGTTCGTTGCGGATCGTCTGATAGTCGGCTGCCACGTCATCACTATATGCGTCTATAAGATGCAGCAAAACTGCCGTACGCTCGACGTGACGCAGGAATTGATCGCCCAATCCCTTGCCCTCTGCAGCACCTTCGATCAAACCGGGAATATCGGCTATCAGCAAGCTGCTGTCGTCGATATCGGCAACTCCTAGGTTCGGCGTGAGCGTCGTAAAGGCATAGTTAGCTATTTCAGGACGCGCGTTGGTGACCACACTGAGAAACGTCGACTTGCCTGCGTTTGGCAGCCCCACCAGACCGACATCAGCAAGCAACTTGAGCTCCAGCTCGGCGGTAAAGGCCTCGCCAGGCTCTCCGCGCTCTGCCATGCGTGGCGTCTGGCGAACAGATGATTTGAAATGAGCGTTACCGAAACCGCCGTCGCCTCCGTGCGCGACCACGACTCGTTGTCCATGCGCAGTCAGGTCAGCCAGTACAGTGCCGTCACGTCGAATGACCGTGCCTACGGGTACTTTGACAATCAGGTCTTTGCCTGACTTGCCGTGACGCTTGGCTTTGGCACCATTGGCACCTTTTTCGGCTTTTAGCTCTGGCTGGTAGCGAAAATCAAGAAGTGTATTGAGGTTTTCTGTCGCCTCGAAGACGACGTCGCCGCCCTTACCACCATCACCCCCGTCAGGACCGCCTTTGTCGACGTAAATCTCATGCCGAAAGCTGACGGCTCCATCGCCGCCCTTGCCCGCTTGCACTGTCACTGTAGCCGTATCAACAAACATATTGCTTAATTATACCATAAAATAACAGAGGCATAAAGTCCTTATGCCTCTGTTCGGTATGCCATTCTCTTAGTGGATAAAGTTGGAGACTTCACCCGGCCAAATGGTTCGCTCGGTGATTTGGTTGAATTGCCATAGGTAGTTCATTTCGACAATTGTAATCGAACCGTTTGCGTTGACCGACTTCACAATCGCCACGTGTCCATACCATCCTGAACCTCCTGCATAGGAATCCCACTGCGCGATGGCTCCTGGCTTTGGCGTGTGATCGACTCGGTAGCCGGAGGCACGAGCGGCATCATCCCACGTTTGAGCGTCACCCCAGAAGCTACCGATTGGACGACCAATTTTTGCACGATATTCATACGCATACCATGTACAGTTTCCTGGAGCGTATCTGTTTCCGACAGATCCGGCTCGGAAATAAGCTAGCGATGATGTCGTCGGTGCAGGTGCCTGATAGCCAGGTCGTTGACTGGTTGGCAAGTTGCCACCTGGAATAACGATCTTCGTACCTGGTTTCAGACCGCTGATTTCGAGGTTGTTCACCGAAACAATGCGATCTTTGCTAGCCCTATACGTGGATGCGACATTCTCGATAGTATCTCCCGGACGGACAGTGTAAATCACACCATCTACCGGTGGTATGGTTAGTTTCTGACCTGTCGAGACATGACTACTCGTCATATTGTTTGCCCACTGAAGCGTCTGCACAGTGAGGCCGAACTTACTTGCGATGGAACGCAGTGTATCGCCCTTCTGGACGATATATGTCGTAATATCGGTATTCGTGTCGGCGAGCTGAGCGATTTCCGGCTTTACGATAGCACTCGAACTGGTCTGCGAAAGATCTGCCTGAATTGCCAAGGAGGTCGATTTGCTTGCGATATACGGTGTAACCGCCATATTCGTTCGCTCAGCCAGCTTGCCAGCAACATTAATAGCAACCAAGTCGTCCACTGAAGGTTCAGCGAGATCGGGTGTTGCAATGGTAGCAACGGGTGTCTGTACGGCAGCATTGGCAACAGGAGTGTTCACTGTCGAAGGTTGCGGAGGTTGGTACCCGACCGCAATAACTGAAACCACAAACGTAAATACGCCTCCATATGCTGCAAGCACGGTCATTTTAGGCCTATTGTGTGTTTTGCGGCGTTTTTTGCTTGAGAGCAGTTGCTTCTTCAAGCGTTCGACTGATGACGGATCACCATTCGGTGTTGATTGGTTACGAATTATCGTTCTCCTGCCACTCGTATTGCTACAAGGGCACTACCTTACTCTGTCTTTCTTCTCGCCATCTCGCAATTGGACGGAGGGAACGGGGTACGTGTCGACCGTTTCATCTTAATTGGTATTATTTTGAAAGTGTTATTGGCGTACCCGTACGACATTTGTCGGTAGGCGCATCCGCGCTCATTTCTCCCACTCGCACGATCGATCAGATAACAGCTGTCAATCTGCTACCTGCTTCGTTCGCAAGATAATGAAAACACGAATGTGCTAAGAACCAGTTTACGCTTTATTGCAAAATCTGTCAATATATTTTATGATATAGCAATTTTTGCAAATTTAGTATATAAGACACTTTTTCTGACAGTGGTTGGTGATGTTTTGTTGGTGCTGCTCATCTGTGGTCGCAAAGTATGTCACATCATCGTCACCGCTGAGGAAGAATAGGTACTCATTGGATGCGGGATTGGCAACAGCGAGCAGAGCAGTTTTGCCAGGAGTCGCTATCGGACCGGGTGGCAAGCCCGTGTGTTTACGTGTGTTATACGGTGAGTCCAGTGATGGGTGCGGTGCTACGCCCATTTTTTTGGCGGCGTATTGGTATGTCACATCAGAGCCAAGCGTCATGCCAGCATCCATACGATTCAGGAAAACGCGTGCTATCTGACGCTGATCAGCAGCTCCGGGCACCTCGCGCTGCACGATCGACGCCAGCGTGATGCCTTCGTATAGCGTCAGTCCTTGCTTCTTGAACTTTGCCACCAGGTCATTTTCGTTGATAACACGTTCAAACTCTGCAAAAAAACGATTCAGTATCGTTTCGACGGTCGCAGACGAGTCAAATTCAATCGTCTCACCATACAGATAACCCTCCAGATCGGCACTCGCGGGTTTGGTCGCAAACAACGGTCGATCATATGTCTTGTTCAGCGCGGCATCAATTTCAGCAGCACTGTAAATCCCTAGATCCAGGAGTACTTTGCGATTATTGGCAAGTGTGTCTCCGGGGAGGAAGGTCACGCGAAACGCATCCTGCTTACCTGCGACCAACCGGTCGACAATTGCCGGGGTAGAGAGGCTGGGCTGCAAATTATACACCCCTGCTTTGAGGTTATTTTCGGTGCTAGTCAGCTTGGTATAGATAGTAAATGCGAGACTACTACGGATAGCTCCTCGTAGTTGCAATTCATCTGCGATTTCGTTTGGTGCCGCACCCGGTTCGATTACAACCCTCACTCGTTCGGATGTATCGGTAGACGCAGGTGCTAACTGCTGCTGATACCACACAAATGCCCACACGGCCACGGCGACAATAGCGACAACTACGAGACCTACTATGGAGAGCAACCACTTTTTCCAGTTCTTTCTACCGTTTTTGGGTAGCAGCAATTTACGAGGACCACCGTCTTTAGTGGCCGGTTCGTGAGCCCCTATAAGTATCTGTGGTTCAGGTGCTGGTAGCTCATGGTCTGGACGGTACTCCGGCTTAAGCTTAGGAGGCGTGGATTTAGACTGAGGCGACTTTGCAACTGGACGACGAACGCCGTCGAGAGAAGGTCGCGCCCGGTTGTTGGGGTTGTTAGGCTGCATGGTGTTGCTCCAGATAATCTTGCAAAATGATAGTCGCCGCAAAGGCGTCGATATCGGCTTTGGTATACGGCTTGCCGCTCGACTTCAGTCGGTCTTCGGCCATGACGCTCGTGAGCGATTCATCCTGAAATGCGATATTCGCAACGTCTTCGAGCTGACGCGCAAAAGCTTCACTGATAGCCGTTTGATCAGTACGGTCACCTGCTTGGTTACGCGGATAACCAATCACGATGGTTTCTACCGCACGTTCGTGGACCAGCTGTCGGATCTTTTCCAGTTCTGTGCCATCGACATCAATTGTCATCAGGGGCGAAGCAACGGGCACTATAGTATCAGCCACAGCGACGCCTATGCGCTTGGTACCGACGTCGAGAGATAACAGGTTAGCCATTGGTAATCAGTTTGAATTCGATGGTTATTTTCGTCGTGTCGTCCGGTACGCCTGAGACCCAGAACGGTGACAGCTTGACGTTGACGTCGCTCACTCCGTCGATGGTCTTGATGTTGCCAATCACTTCTCCACTGCGGCGACCCTTGGATTGCTCCAAAATTTCATCGTCATCGATTTTTGGACCGATTTGTGCGGTTGCTGTCAGTGTCGCTGTCGCTTTGCCGGTTTTTTCATCGAACTTGAAGTCGCTGAATTGCACGGTACTCAGACCGTTGTCAAACACTTGCTGACGATCGCTGTTTGTCAACGTTTTTTCGAATACTGTGTCCAGATACGCGTTCATCTCGGATTCTGGAATGCCCATCATCATGTAGGTGATCTCACTCGTGAGTTTCGCTTTGCCGGATGCCGTTTCTCCGCCGATAGCCGGAGATGACTTAGGATCTCCACCGGTCGCTGTGAAACTACCTTCGATCACGATGGTTTTATCGTCAAACTTCTCCGCAAGCTTGTCTCTTGCTTCATTGTTGTCTTGCTCCTTCAACTGGTCTTTCACACCGTCCACGTCTTCTCGTGTAACGACCGTTACTGTCTTGTCGGTGCCGCCTGATGTCGGACCCGTAAGGGTGGCTGAAACGCCAGAGGGTGCACCGGCCATACTACCGGAAGCACCATTGTACTTCTCGCCCCTGTCGGCTGCAGTGATAGTGGTTGTCCCCGATGAACTTGTACCACCGGTGTAGGTAAGCGTGACGGCCGAATCGGTAGTAAATAGCAAGCCTTCGGATGACCTGAGCGACGTACCTGCCGGAATCGTTCCCAGACCAAAGAATGAACTGGTAGAGAATTCCACCGTACCCGTGGCTCGCTCTCCGACGTTTTTCTCGCCCGTCGCGATGAAATCGATGGACTGGGTCTGCTTGTCGGTCTGTGTGACGACCTTGAGCTGCGCCTTTTCGCTGTCTGTCGTGAGGTCAGCCCCGAGAGTTATGGGAACTGACAGTGCTTGATCGGTCGTCTTGGCACTCACCACGATAGTCGCATGCGGCGCGATTTTGATGGCCCAGAACAAAAAGACAATGAGCAGCGCACCTACTAACGAACTCAATGCGATTTTTTTGCGAAATGTACCGAAGTCAGGCACTGCAACGCGCTTCTTTTTGCCGGTTTTGGCAGCTTTTTTGTCTGTCTGATCAGACTTCGGCGTAGCATCGTTGTCGACGTCGATATTCTCTAGATCCTCAGGCACAATGATTTCTTCGACACCATCGTCGTCTTTCATACCAGCATGGTCACCCACAGGCAGCTGCTCGCCGTCTATGACGTCTTCTTCGTCATCGTCTTTTCCAGACGACACATTGGCGAGTTTAGGCGGACTTTGCAGGTTCTTGGCGACAGGAATCTGAGCACTGGCAGCCAGTCCGGCAAGTGCTGAATTACCCGTGATAAGCACGAGACGCTTCTTTTCGTTGTCGGCGGTGCGTGCAAGTAGGCGCAGATTGACCGCACTTTGTAACACGCCGGTGCGTTTGGGCGGCACAAGTGCGACGATTTTTTCCTTGGCGTCTTTGACTTTGCCGATAATCGCGGTGATGTCATCTTCGACATCGATGTATATGACGTCTTTTTTTTGCATATTATCTATATTTAAATGCGAAGCAACCGGTTAACTTTATCCTTGATTGAATCGCTATCCCCACTACCTACGATTGTATCATAGCCGACCCGGAGTAACCCCATAGCGGTGATGAATGTATGATCTGTAATAGCATCGGTCGTGTCAATGATACCGACGACTTCGGATGGCTTGATATGATGAACGGTTGGCTTTTTGGTAAACGGCAAATCCTTGTACCAATCGCGCTTAGATAGAGCCTCCACCAGCTGATCCAAGCTGGCACCGCCGCCACACAGCAGGATACGACTCGGTAGATGATCGACGGAATCGAACTCGCTCAGCGCAAGTTCCACGCCGGACAGCCAAACATCGAGCGTCTTGTCGATCGCAGTCGTCGCTTTCTTTTTGACGCCTTCTTTGATTTGCTCATGCCCAAGGTGCAGCTTCAGCTTTTCCGCGTCGGTGTAGTTGAGGTCCATGTCAGTCATGATGGTCTTGGTAAAGCTCCGTCCACCGATGCCGAACATGCGCGTACCTTCCACACCACCGTCATTCACGACAGCTATGTCAGTCGTTCCACCACCGACATCAGCCAGGATGGCAGTAAACGTGCTGTTACTGTCGGTGCCAAGTACACTGCGGCTGACCGCAAACGGCTCGGCGGCCACCGCTACCAGCTCCAGTGCCAAATCTTCGGCAACATGCTCAAGTGCTCCGATGTGCACCATCGGTGCAAAAGCGGTGTATATCTGTACGGCGACGTCTTTGCCCTGAAATCCTATGGGATTGCTGACCTTGTAGCCATCGATGTGGATGCTCACCAGCGCGCTGTTGACCAATTTTACCTCGACGTCCTCATTGCCAGTTTCGAGAGCAATTTGCTTCTGCGCTTTTACCTGCGCGCGCTCCTGAACCTTTTCGATGATAAATTCCATCTCACGAATATCAAGTGGCTTGTCAGGCTGCGGTCGGCGATATTTGATGGTATTGGTCAGACCTTTTACCAACTCGCCAGCAATGCCTATGACGGCTTTTTTTGCTTGCAGACCAGCCTGATCCTCGGCTTCCGCCAGTGCTACTTCACAGTTATGCACCACGGCAGCGATGTCCGCGATGGCTCCACTATGCATGTCACTGACATCCTGCCGAGCACGTCCAACACCCACGATCTCGAGGTTCTCTCCGTTGACCTTGGCTATCAGTGCCTTTATGAACTCGGTACCTATATCCAACCCCACTATGTAATCTTGGTCGGATTCACGATTGCGTACGGCGCGTATCTTGTCGAAAACCATAATTGCTACCCATTATATACCAGTTGCGCTTACCGCGCCAAAGGTTGCAACTTTTGAACAGTGTGGTAAAATTTGCATAACTATGAGTGGAGCGGAGACCCCCAAGCTAGGAGCTACATACAATTCTCCTGCTCCCACGCCAGAATATCTGGCAACTCCATCCGATACGCTAAAAAGCAAAGTGCACGAGCTGAGCGATTTGCTTGAAGCCGCTCGCCTCCCTGACGTTATGAATTATTCATTCACGTTTCACGGTGAGACACTCGACGGTATGTATATCCCGGAAGATGTCCACAAACTTATCAAACAGTATGGTCTCATCGATGAAGTCACTGTGGAGTGTTCATATATGGAAGGTACCGGGACGAGTTTTTACATCCAATTCGAGATGTACGATGAAAATACGGAAGAATCTCACTTCTTAGACATCGAACGAGCATATAACTACGCACAAGGGGCCCAAGACTATGATTATGTCTATACGTACGATCACAGCGACGCGAAAACAATGGCGAACAATATTCGTCCGATCACGCCGAGAGACTTGAATCGATGCCTGGCCAGTCTCATATGCAACGACGCCGAAATGAACGCGTCGGCACTTGATGCGCACAATTGGCGCGCGAGCGATTACGAACATCTGATCGCACACTTGGTAGACGCAGCTTCATATCATTCAAGCAGCCACGAATACCTGCTGACCGACGAGGCGAGCGGCACGGCCGGCACCTACAGTTACGAAGAGGTGAACGGAGAAATCGTCGAATTCAACCTCTATCGCATCACCGTGTACAATGTCGATGTCAGCCCCATGGGCAATCCTGGCTACTACAAAAAGGCTATCGAAGCCTCGATCAGCGAGCACGATGGCAAAACTGAAGCGTATTTCCGCGAGCATACCTATATGGATGACCGATACTCGGGCAAGACGCTCACGCCCTCTGACGCAGACTACCGCTCAGCGTATGACTTCATTGACATACAGAGTGCACAGCTCCGCGCCCTGGCTGGGTAGCATCACCTACGCAAGCACTGCTTTGATGCGTCGGATACCAGCACTACTGGCTTCTTCTTTGATGATCTTGAATTTCTTGCCGTCTTCAAATAGCTGCAGTGTATGATCGACATGCGGGCCGCCGCAGATTTCAAAACTATATGGTCGTTCTTCCTCTGGAGCCTTGGGGTCTTTCATACTATACACCTTGACCGTGTCACCATAGCGGTCACCGAACTGCCCAAGCGCGCCGAGCGGACCAGTGGCTTCTTCGGTCGGGTATTCAGCGTAGCTGATTTGCAGGTCTTTGGCGATTTGTTCGTTGACGATACGCTCGACTTGGTCCAACTGTTCGCGAGTGACCTTTTGATCGTGGCTAAAGTCAAAGCGCAGACGCTCCTCGGTGATGTTTGATCCACGCTGGATGACATGGTCGCCAAGTACGTCGCGCAGTGCCTGATACATCAGGTGCGTGGCGGTGTGGTATTTCTTGTGCTGCAACGTCTGTCCACCGAGGCCACCCTTGAATGTGCCCTTTGCGGCAGTTTGACTGCGAGCGCGTTGCTCGGCCATCTTGGCGTCGAACTCTTCGCGCCATTTTTCAGATAAATCGACGTCTTGCTTGAATGCTTCTTCGACAGACAGCTCTACCGGAAAGCCATAGGTGTCATATAGTGTAAATATCTCAACTCCGGTCAAACCGTTCTCTGCAAATTTCGGAAACTGCTGCAGGCCCTTACGAAGCGTCTGACGAAACGCCTTTTCTTCCTTCACCAAGACGGCGATAACGTCGTCGCGTTTCTCAGCGACTTCAGGAAAGTCATTGTGATACAGGTCAGCGATGACGGGCACGACTTCCTGCATGAAGTTTTGCTCGACACCCAAATCGAAAGCCTTGACCATGGCGCGACGGACGAGTCGGCGCATCACATAGCCCTGCTGCTTGTTGCTTGGCACGCAGCCGTCAACCGCGAGGAACGTCGCCGCGCGCAGATGGTCGGCGATGACACGCATACTTTCGGTGTGGCTGTCGTATTTTTTGCCGCTCAGGCTTTCGAGCTTCTGGATAATCGGCCACATGAGGCTGATTTTGTAGACGTCCGGATCGTTTAGCTTGGCAGCGGCGATACGCTCGAGACCAGAGCCGTGGTCGATGTTGGGATGCTCAAGCGGTTCAAACTTACCCTCAGCAACCTTGCGGTACGCCATGAAGACGTTGTTGCCGATTTCCATAAACCGACCGCAATCGCAGTTTGGGTGGCAGTGCTCGCCAAACTCAGGATTGTGCTCCACGAAATCAAACTCGTAGAACATTTCGCTGTCAGGTCCGCATGGGTCGCCCACAGGTGTGTTTTCAGGTGCGCCGTTTCGTGACCACCAGTTCTTGCTGCCGTCATAGAAGAAGATGCGCGCGCCTTCCTCCATGCCCTTAGCATAACCATCCTCTTCGCTGCCGATGTCTTGCATGCCGTTACTCAGGCCAGCATCGGCAAATAATCGCGCCCATACGTCGGCAGCTTCGGTATCCTTTGGTATGCCGTAGCGGTCATCACCGATATAGCACGTCACATAGAGTTTGCTAAGGTCGAGCTGCACGATGTCACGGTGGAACTCAAACATCCACTCGATCTGCTGCTGTTTGAAATAGTCGCCCATGCTCCAATTGCCGAGCATCTCGAAAAACGTCGTGTGACGATTGTCGCCGATGTCATCGATATCCTGCGCGCGCAGACAGGTCTGACTGTCGACTAGACGCTTGCCCTCTGGGTGCGGCTCACCGAGCAGGTATGGAATAATCGGCTGCATGCCGCTGCCGGTAAACAGCGTCGTCGGATCGTCATGCAGCACCAGCGGCGCACGCTTAATGACCGCGTGACCACGCTCAGCAAAAAACTTCAGGTATTCGTTTCGGATCGTCTCGGTATTCATCTCTGTTATTTTATCAGAATATTCACGGCAAGCATACTAATTGACAAAAACTACTATTTATGATTATATATACGGTAGGTCCTACAGGAAGGAACTGAGATGACAGAATCTCAAAACGAGGGTCCGTTGCTGTACACGTTGCGGCAGCTGCACGACGACACCGCCGCCGTCATGGAGGCCGTCAACACGCAGAAGCGTCCGGCGGTCATCACCCAGCGCGGCAGGTTCATCGCCCTGGTGCAGCCACTCGCCTGCATCGAGAACCTCGAAGGCATACTCATCGGCAAGGCCATCGAGGCCGGCGACATCAAGCTGGAACCAGGAGACCGGGTCTACACGTCGGAGGAGATGGCGAAAGCACTATTCGGCGACGCCGACGATTCCACCGCCTAGGCACACCTGGCCGTCGTACACGACAATGGACTGACCAGCCGCAACTGCACGTTGCGGCTGTTCCATTTTCAGGACACTGCCTTCGAGCCGTGCTTTGACGAGCGGCGCGCGGTGACGAACACGGATTTGGTAAGTAACAGATGCCTCTCCGCCAGCTGGTGGGTTGATCCAGTGAATATCCGAGAGTTCGATTTCCTTTTTCCAAAGAGACTCGTCATTTAGGTCGCGACTCACGTGGACTTCGTTTTTGTCCATGTCCTTGCCCACGACGTAGTACGGCAATCCGCCGCCGACATCCAGACCATGGCGTTGACCGAGAGTGTAAAATATCGCGCCGTCATGCGTGCCAACCGGCTCACCTGTTTGCTTGTCGATAATCGCACCTGGTTTTTGCTCGACATACTGGCTCAAAAAGTCACGGATGCCTATCTGTCCAACAAAACAAATGCCTTGGCTATCTGGCTTTGCCGCTGTCGTGAGTCCACGATCCTCCGCCATTTGTCGTACTTCCGGTTTGGTGTATTCACCCAGAGGAAACAGCGTCTTGCTCAACGCCTCTCCGGTGACTCGGTACAAAAAGTATGTCTGGTCTTTGTTGGCATCTTTTGCCATTTTTAGCACACCATCTTTTACTCGCGCGTAATGACCGGTCGCTATCATATCAGCACCGTGCTCGAGTGCCGCATCAATAAATAGTCGAAACTTCACTTCTTGATTACACATAATATCCGGATTTGGCGTGCGACCAGCTTTGTATTCGTCGATCATGTAGTCCACGACTTTTTGCTTGTATTCGTTCTGAAAATCAAATACCTCAAAATCAATCCCGAGCTGCACAGCAACACGCTTGGCATCAGCCAGGTCGTCTGCCCAGGGACACTTAAGCCCCGGGAGGTCCTGGGTCCAGTTTTTCATATAGACGCCAGTAACGTCATATCCCTGCTCGACAAGCAGAGCAGCCGTCAAGCTGGAATCAACGCCACCGCTCATACCAACATACACTTTCGTCATCTGCTACCTCCTAGATAAAAAGCACCGATTTTGACGAGCTCAGTAATTGCCAACCACCAGCCAGTCGGCGTCAACCACCACCAGCCGTTCCATTGATTATCCGACTTTACAGGATGATTGATGATTTTCACATTTGTACCGGCACGCTCACCGAATTCAAGCCCGGCACGACGCTGATGATACGCCGACGTCACTAAAATCACTGATCGAATGCCTCTGCGTTCAAACAAAGATGTCGTGTTCGCAGCGTTTTCCTTGGTGGTTTCACTTGTTTCGTCGAGCAATATGTCACTTGCAGGCACACCAGCCTCTATCGCTTGACGCTTCATTGCTTCGGCATTGGACGGACCGGACTTATCGGCAGCCGCGCCAGAAAAGACCAGCAATTGAGCCCAGTCGTTTTTGTAAAGTTCAATCGCTTGCGCCGTGCGCGCTCGCGTGTCGCCACCGCTAATAGCAACGATCGCGTCCACCGTCTCGCAATCTTGAGTAGTCGACGGATGGTCATCGCAGTGGCTTAAGCCATCGGGCCCGAGGTAGGCACCTAGACCAATAATCACCATGGCACCTACGGTCACGAACGCGACAAGCATAAAGAGCAGCTTCGTCATGCCGCTACCCTTGCCTTTTCGCGCTCTACTTCCGCCTTGATGGCATGAAATGCCTGGTCAATTGCTGCTTGGTCGGTACTCCTACCCAAACTCAATCGCAGACTGCCATCAGCCGTCGCGTCATCAAGCCCAATCGCCGTCAGTACGTGCGAACGCGTCCCCTTGTTAGCCGCGCACGCGCTGCCAGTTGCGACCAGAATGCCGCGTGCCTCAAGACCAAAAACAAGACGCTCGGCATCAAGACCAGGAAATGATATATGCAAGTGTCCACTCAAACGATGCTTCTGGTGACCCGACACGACTGCATCGGGAAAGATGTCACATAACTTGCGTTGCAGATCATCACGCAGACCAGCAAGTCGAGCAACCTCTTCGCGACGATGCGCGTCGGCTTTGGTAAGTGCTGTCGCCATACCAATAACGCCGGCTACATTTTCGGTGCCACTTCTCAACCCAGCTTCTTGCCCGCCGCCGACAATCTGTGGCTTCAAGCGCACAGAGCGAGCTGCATAGAGCAGTCCGACCTGCTTTGGTCCATATACTTTGGCAGCGTTGAGCGTGAGCATATCGACTCCTAGTCGCGTGACATGTAAGTCAAGCTGACCGGCACCTTGCGAAGCATCGCTATGTAGATATATTGGTGTCGTATTGCCATCGCTTAAACGCTGGGTACGAACCTGCTTGATGACTTCGGCTATTTTGCTAAGCGGTTGGATGGTGCCAATTTCGTTGTTTGCCAGACCAACGCTGACAAGCCACGTATCGGGACGAATCGCCATCTTGATATCGTTTGGCGATACACGTCCTCGAGCATCAACCGACACAAGCGTATGCTCATACCGAACCGCCGCAGCGAGGACCGACTGATGCTCAATGGTTGGTGCGACAACATGCCCCTCTCCCGCACCAAATGCAAGGTTGATCGACTCGGTCGCACCAGCTGTCATGATCAGCTCACCCGAACGCGCCCCTATGACACCGGCAATCGCTGTCTTGGCAGCTTCGTATTCACGACGAACTGCCACAGCAGGCGCGTACGGACTGGATGGGTTATAAAACTTCTCAGCAAAATACGGTTGTTGTGCCGCCAAAACATCCGGATCGAGCGGGGTTGCCGCCGCATGGTCAAGGTATATAGTCATCACCAATGATTATAACAGTTACGCTACGAGCGGTTTACCCGTTGCCGGATCTCGGCGATAAATATCTCGTGCGACCTTTTCGTAATACAGATGGATCGCAGAAACTAGATTCGTCAGCTCCTGCCCCTCGATATAGTAGTACGGCGTATGATCCTGAACTTTCAAAATACCGTTTTCGTGAATTTCATATCGCGTCGTCGATGCTTCTCGCTTGCCGTCATCGCCAGTCCACTCCTCATACCAGACCCACGTGTTCAAATCGAGATTGAAAAATTGTCGGTAATGACCTTCTGGTATGGGACCGAACAGCTTGCCGCCAAGTTCGCTTTCGCGCTGAATAAGCTGACGTAGCGTCGGACGCATACGTAAACTGAAGCGCGGTAGACGCACATCATCAGCACCAGTCAGTAAACGCAGTGATTTTTGCAGAAATCCAGCCATCAGCTCGACTCTCCTATCGCTTGCTCACGCATCCATTTGATCAGTTGGTTGGTCTGCGCAATCCGACCCAACAACTCTTGCATTTCTTCGGGTGTTTGAGTTTTGTGTTCAAGTTCTGGTGCAGCCTGGTAATTGGCTGATACCGAATACTGCTGTGCATCTGCGACGAGTTGATGTAGCTGCTCATCTCTACTGACTGCTACAGAATTCGTCTTAGCAGACGCTTTGCGCACATAGTGTCGTGCTTCGGGAGTACGATTGAACCGATTGATATCAAATACGCTCCGATCTACGCGATCGGGTTGTGTGGAATCAGGACTGGCGACGTTGTTCGTGGGTACCATAGAAACTCCGGTTAATCTGTCGTTTGTTTCCGTGTTTGTCTTGAACCTGAGAGATGCACTATAGAGCGAATAGTGCTGTGGCATTCGCCGTGGTCGCCGCGGCCACGGTGGCAGGATCAACTCCTCTCACCATGGCGTGATGCTTTGCAACTTCACTCACAAATGCAGGCTCATTTATGGTACCACGATAAGGGGTGGGTGTCAAGAAAGGTGCATCTGTTTCAAGTAGCATCTTTTCCAGCGGAATCGAGGCATACATTTTCTGCTGAGCAGCGTCTTTCGTAAACGTACTGATACCGTTGACACCGACATAGAGACCGCGTTCAAAACCTTTTTCTACATTCGCTTGCGTATCCGTGAAACTGTGTAGCTCACCACGGATGCCGCGGAAGTTATCAAAAATAGACCAAAAATCATCAAACGCTTCTCGAACGTGAAAAATAATCGGTAAATCATGGTCAAGTGCCATCTGAATTTGCGCCTCGAGTGCTGCAATCTGCACGTCACGTGGACTGTGATTATAAAAATAGTCGAGCCCTATCTCTCCGACCGCGACTATTTTGCCATTCTCTATGAGCTGCGTTTCATTCGATAGAAGATCCCCGATCTTCCCATAGCCGTCTTTGGCATCGTGCGGATGCACACCGACGGCAGCATACAGATTATCATGTCCAGCAATGAATTTCACAACATCCTCGCTGCTTTGCTGACTCGTACCGACACAAATCATTTTGAACACGCTGGCGTCCGCAGCACGCTGCAATACGTCTGCAACTGGCAGCGGATAATCAGACTCATGTATGTGGCAGTGGGTGTCAATAAGCATTTACGCCCCTTTAGCTGCATGCGGATCGGGTGTGTGCTTGTAGATCTTCGGAAAAAGTACGCCCTCTTGCGGTACGACGACTCCAGTTTCAAACGTTTTGTGTATGTAATCAGCCGTGCGCGGCATAAATGGCACCAGCAGATCGGCCACTTGGAGTAGCGTACCGACAGCAGTCGCCAGTATCTCACCTAAATGCTCAGCAGCATCTTGATCGTTCTCGCGACGCTTCGCAACTTCCCATGGTTTGACGTTTTCCAGGTAGCGATTGAGGCTGCGGACAGTCCCCCATACATGATCGAGTGCTTCATTGAAGCGCAAATACTCCATGGCTTCGCGATATGGTTGCATGTCGTGTTCAGCCTGCGGTGCTTCGCCGATGACGCCCGCCTGATAGCGTGAGATCATACTTGCAACGCGTTGGACCAGATTGCCCAAATCATTTCCTAGCTCCGTATTGTATGCCGTCTCGAACTTCTCCCAGGTAAAATCGCCGTCGTCTTGCGTCGGGATGTGGCGAGAGAAAAAGTAACGAAATGCATCGGCACCATACCCATCGATAATTTCAACTGGGTCAATCACATTACCAACTGTCTTGCTGATTTTGGCTCCGCCGACATTGACAAATCCATGCACCAGCAATGTCCTCGGCAAATCAATACCTAGACCAAGCAGCATAGCTGGCCAAATCCCCGCGTGGAACCGCAGAATGTCTTTACCAATTACCTGCACCTCGGCAGGCCAATAATCCTGCCATTCGGGACGATCAGGGTAGCCAAGTACTGTGATGTAATTCGCCAATGCGTCTAGCCAGACATACATGATTTGCTCTGGGTCGTTCGGCACGGGCACTCCCCATGTCAAACTCTTTTTCGGACGACTGATACTGACGTCTTTCAATCCGTCCTTCATCAACTCCAGGAATTCTTTTTTGCGGTATTCCGGCACGATACGCATCTTGTTCTTTTCGATGGCGGTCCGAATTTGATCCGTAAACGCGCTGGTTTTCAGATAGTAATTTTCCTCCGAAACTCGTTCGTACGGCTTCTGATGGTCAGGACAAACTCCGCTCGTCGCTTCGACTTCTTTATCAGTAAAGAACGCCTCGTGACCCATGCAGTACCAGCCCTCGTACTTGCCCTTATAGATATATGGCGCAAGTTTTTGCCAGATCCACTGCACAGCCGCCACGTGATGGTCATCGGTCGTTCGTACGAAATCCGTATACTCAGCACCGACTTTTTGCATCAGCTCCTGGAAGTTACCAATCATTTGGTCGGTGTAGGCTTTCGGTTCAAGTCCTGCTTCGGCGGCTTTGGCTGCGATTTTGTTGCCGTGTTCATCAGTACCCACCTGAAACCGCACCTGACGTCCGTTTTGCTTTTGGTACCTCGACCAGATATCTGCCAGCAGGTAGTCAAGTGCATTGCCGATATGTGGCTTACCATTCACATAAGGAATAGCGGTGGTTATGTATAAGTTTTTTCCCATTGGGGTCAATTATACCCTAAGCGAGCGAGAGAAGTAAGTGTGCCTGACCTACTGGGCGACTAGCCGCAGCCAGTGGTCGATAGACAAGTCCTCGGCGCGAGCGTCAGGAGAGATTTCTGCTTTTTGCAAAAGTTCTTCCGCTTCCTGTTTCGATATAGCCAGGCCGCCAGCGAGTGAACTGCGAAGTTTTTTACGCTTGGCCGAAAAGCCAGCCTTGACCACACGGAAAAAAGCTTTTTCGTCTTCTGGTTTCACGAGCGGAGTCTTGCGAGTCTTCAATATCACGACTTGACTGTCAACCTTGGGCGGCGGAGTAAATAGAGTGGCCGGAACAATGTCGCCAAGCGACGCCTCAGCATACACCTGCGCGCTGATAGCCAGGATACTCATGTCACCGGGCTCTGCCGCGATACGCTCGGCGACTTCCTTTTGTACCAGCAGTACGGCAATCGAAGGCTTATTGTCAGCCGTCATGAGTTTTTGGACGATTTTACTCGTAATGTAGTAGGGCACATTGGCCACGACCTTATAGCCAGATGGTAGCTGCGAAAGGTCAAACGACAAGATGTCTTCATTAAAGACAGTTAAGTCTTTGCCGGGGAATTGTCCGGGGAGTTTACGCGCAAGTTCCGGATCAAATTCGACAGTGATCACCCTGCCCGCCTGACGCAGTAGCTCGGATGTCAATGTACCAAGCCCAGGACCGATTTCGAGCACAGTGTCATCCGGTGTCAGTTCGGCACAGTCCGCGATATGCGCCAAAACGTCGCGATCACGCAGCCAGTGTTGACCAAGCGATTTATCTGGCACCTACCACCAGCCTTTTTCTAGCTTGAACAGGTACGCTTCTTTCCAGCTGCCGTAGCGTTCCTTCGCATATGAATCTGCCCACTTGAGCTGTGTCACTGGGTTGGTTTGCCAGTCACTGCCAGCACTTTTCATCTTGTTGCCTGGGGTCGCTTGTACCAATCCATACCCTACATTTGCCGTACCCGAGTAAGCGCAATCTATAATCATACCCGCACCCTGTACACGGCATGGGTGCCAGCTACGATTCTCATGGTCGACTATGTATGTCACGAACCCGAAATCACTCTTTGCGATACCGGCAGCCGCCAGCCAATCCTGATGCGATCCTGCAGGAGGCGCTGCGCCAACCACGACGATTTGCTCTTTGGGCTTGTGTAGGACAACACTCTGGATAATCTTGCGACGCACTTCATGACCGTTCTTCATGATAATCTCATATGTCACGCTCTTTTTTCCTTTTGTACCGGCAGTTTGGACTTTTTTGTATCCAACGGGACGATCTAGATCCTGAATTTCACGTGTTGAAAACGGTATGGATTCTTCTACCGTTGCTGTCTGTACGCCATTGCGCCATAGAGAAACTGTCATACCTGCCGTGAGCGGTGCATCGACAGCAACCGACAGGCTATCATTCGGACCCAGGCGGATTCCTTTGTCTGTCAGCATTTGTCCTACCGTAGGCGCACGACTATATGCAGTCGTCTCTGTTCCATAGAGATTGAGCTTGAAAGCTTTGGCACGTTCGACTATCAGAATCTCTCCGGCACCATCTGCCACCACGTCTCGGCTTTGGGTCAGTGTCGTGCCATCTTCGTCACGCAGTGCTACGCCCGCTGCCTTAGCAATACCGTCGGTAGTCTGTGCGGCAGTCATGACCTTTTGGCGCACCGCACCATCCACGACGATTATCGGACGAGCACGATAAACATTGACTGTATAATCGGTCGCAACCAGTTCCTGATCGAGCCCTGGCTCCACGATATCTTCAGCGACGACTGGAATCTTTGCGTCATTCAACGCGTCACGCACCGTCTGAGCGTGCGTCAAAATCACCTTGGACTGACCACGGTCATGAAACGTTACCAAGCGACCGCCATGCGCAGCCGGGTCAGAGCTTGCAGCACCCGCCTGTCCTATGTATAGACAGCTGAGTAGTATGAAAAGCCCCCCGACCACTAGAAAGTTTCGAGGGTTGCGCCGTAGTACATGAGATAAACGAGTCGATATATTCATTCGCAAAACATCCACGTAGAATCCTTACCATTGTACCGAAATGAAGGTTACCCGACAATCTATTTTATGTGAGTGAAATCTGTTATAGCTGCCTTTGCGATAATTGAAAGCGGCTCTGGCAGCTTATCCGTCGCAAACCATTCGGCAGCAATAATCTCTCTGGAATTATGGAGTTTTTTCGGCAGCGCAGATCGTTTGGCAGTGCCATGAAACAATGACGCATCAAACGGTATGGACAAGTCCGTTTTGGCAAACGTATGCATGTGTTGCATGCGTGATTCGGGGATGTCTATACCTGTCTCTTCCAGGAGCTCACGCCGGGCAGCTGTTACTGGTTCTTCGCCACGTTTCATACCCCCGCCGGGCAATGACCATGCTCCATGAGATACCACGCCTTTTACAAGCAGCACTTCGTTTCGTTCGTTCGTAACCAACACTCGCACGCGAGCGCGTCCGGTCACGGCTGTATATATACGCAGAACAGCTATAGCAACGATACTTAACACCCGATGACGTCGGCCGTACTCTCGACTCACAATTTCTCCAATCGAGCGTATTCGGCATTCAACTTTTTGACGCCACCGCGATCGAATTTGATGGTTACCGCCATGCCATCGATTTCTGTCACCTCACCGTCACCGAATGCTGCGGTGCGCACTCGGTCACCCGGAGCAAACGGTAGCTCATCGCTGACGAAATCATCATACTCGCGATCGATACCAAACACCGGCTGTGTCGACGGGATAGCCGCTACTTGATCGCCCATATCTGAGATGAAACGCGACACGGGATTGTAAGTGCGCTGCCCAAACTGTAGCCGCGCGCTGGCATAAGTCAGGTGTAGTTCTTCGCGAGCACGTGTCATGCCGACATAACAAAGCCGTCGCTCCTCTTCAAGCTCTGCCGGACCGGCGTCATACACACGACTATGCGGAAAAATCCCCTCCTCCATACCGACCATAAATACTACCGGAAACTCCAATCCTTTGGCGGCGTGCAGCGTCATGAGTGTTACCTTATCGTCACCCGCCTCCGAGTCCGCACTCGAAAGCAGTGCTGCTTCTTCCAAAAATTCTGGCAAATCAGCAAAAACCTTGACGTCCGAGATGAGAGAACCGATATTTTCTTCGCGCTCTTCGGCTTGCGGTGTGCCGTCACGTAAATATTCGCGATACCCTGTGACTTTGAGTAATCGTTCTATAATGTCAGCTGGTGCCGCCTGATCCGCCAGCATGCTCTGCAGCTCACGCAAATGATTGCCGAGCGCACCCAGTGCGTTTTTTGCTTTTGGCATCAGCCCGTCCGCTTCGTGCACGCGACCAAGTGCTTCAATGACGTCGAGACCCGTACCGCCTTGCCACGTCAAAAATCGTTCCAGGCTGGTCGCGCCTATGCCGCGTGTCGGTATGTTGACGATCCTGCTAAAACTCAACCTGTCGTTCGGCTGATAAATCACACGGAGATACGCGATGACATCTTTGATTTCCTTGCGGTCATAGAACCGAACACCGCCGACCAGCTGATAGGGGATCCGCATCAGTCGAAGCGCGCGCTCCAAGGCCGCAGACTGCGCGTTCATGCGATAGAGTATCGCGAAATCATGATACTTGCGCGCCTTTATGGCGACTTGTGCAGAAATCCGTCCGGCCACCAAACTCGCTTCTTCGCTTTCGTCGTACGTCGCATGTATCTCGACTGGCGAACCCTCGCCCCTGTCTGTAAATAACTTTTTGTCCGTGCGAACTTTGTTCTTGCTAATCACCGACTGCGCCGCATTCAAAATAGCAGCCGTGGAGCGATAATTCTGCTCCAGCTTGATAACCGTCGCGGCAGGGTAGTCGCGTTCAAAATTCAAGATATTCGTAAAATCAGCCCCGCGCCAGCTATAGATAGATTGCCAGTCGTCGCCAACGACGCAAATATTCTGCTGATCGTTCACCAGGTATTTGACGATGGTATACTGCGCGGCATTGGTATCTTGATATTCGTCGATAAAAATATGCTTGAATTGCGCCTGCCATTTCGCGCGTACATCCGGATGGTCACGCAGCAATCGTACTGTTTCCATAAGCAGGTCATCGAAGTCCAGTGCCCCGGCAGCTTTGCGTAGTTTTTCATACCGAGCGTAGATTTTGGCGACATCACGCATGTGCGGATACGTTGCGCTCGCCTCCATATCGTCCGGTGTTTTGAGTTCATTTTTGGCATTACTGATGATACTGCTGATCGTTCGTGGCTTTACCTTTGTGGTATCAATCGACAACTCTTTCATGGCACTTTTGATCAGACTCTGGCGATCGTCTTCGTCGTAAATCACGTAGTTGGACTTAATGCCAATTGCTTGTCCATCTATACGAAGTAACCGTACGCAGACACCGTGGAATGTCCCCATCCAGCCCATAAATGTTCGCGGTACTTCACCCTCATGACCTTCGGTTAGTTTCCATACGCGTTCGCGCAGTTCGCGGGCGGCCTTGTTAGTAAATGTGACAGCCAGAATTTCATTTGGCCAGATCGATTCATGCTGCATCAGGTAGGCGATACGATGCGCGACCGTTTTTGTCTTGCCGCTGCCTGCACCGGCGAGAATCAAAAGCGGACCGGACGTTTGACGTACAGCCGATACCTGCGCCGGATTCAGACCCTCGAGAATAGAACTCATTGTATCCAGTATACAGGATTGGTCATGCGGTTACGGTTTCAGGAAAACAAAGTATGCCGCACCAGCGACCGCGACCGCCAGGATGATGATTACGATGATAAGAACGACATTGCCCCAACCAGATTTCTGCTTGGCCGGGTGCATGAGTGGCTTGCCGTGCGCGCTGACATCGTAAATACCTGCTGCGGTATTGCCGATACCTTCCGTCGCTTCCGATACCGCTTCGTACGGTACTTTTGCACCCTCGCTCGATTCAATCGCTTGTATTGACTCGTCTTGCTGGTCAGTGATTATGACCGATTCAATACTCTGTAGTTTTTGAGCTTGCATCGCCGCCTCAACGTCAAAATCGCTTGCATCCAAAGCTCGTTGTTCATCGCCGCTTCCGTCATCAACCTTTTTTTCGTCATTGTTGATACTTGCTGTTTCGACAATCGGTACGGTTTCTTCATCAGGTTGTACCTGTTCGCCCGTCGACGCATCTCCGCCAAGTGGACGCTTTTCTACCTTGGCATCAGGTAAAAACGGCGACGATATAGGGGTCGGAGGCAGTGGATTCAATGCAGGTGCGGGCGCAGGAGCTGGTCGTTCGGCCACTTCTGGCACCGCTGTTGGCATCGATGGTCTTGAAGGAACGACAGTCGCCGTGCGCATATCGGAAGACGGGTGCATCACGTCTAGGAACCGGCCACTACTCTGACGCCTGGTGGGTGTCGCAGGTGGTACGGTCGGCTCTCCAGAAGGGGCAGGTGTCGGCGACGGTACGGCGGGCTGCTCAGACGAAGACTTACCTGCTGTCTTTTGGCCCTCGTCTGTACCCAGCGTTTCGCTGCCAATCTTTTCTGCAACTTTGCCAAGCGCGTCATATTGCGGTCGCTCGTCCGGTTGCAACGTCGAGTTAATTTTCAGCGTTTTTTGCTCCGGCCTGGGCTGAGGCGTGTCATTACCCACCTGTCCCATCAGCGAATTGACGGCTTTATCAAGCTCGTCGAAGTCAATATCATTTGCCACCTATTCTTTGTCCTCCAAACCATGTGCGGAAGCGGCGATTTTTGCGAAACCAGGTGCTGATAAACTAGCACCTCCTACAAGCAAACCATCTATGCCGTCTGTCTTCAGGTACGTTTCGGCACTGTCGGCAGTCACGCTGCCTCCGTAGAGTATACGAATCTCTTCGGCAGCTTTCGTGCCGTACAAATGTGCAATCTGGCGTCGGATCGCACGAGCGGCTTTTTTGGCATCTTCGGGGGCTGCATTTTTGCCAGTGCCGATGGCCCATACCGGCTCATATGCAATCGTTACATTATCCAACTCTTCACTCGTGACGTTTGCCAGTCCACCAAGCAGCTGATCATGGATGACGTCCATCGTCTCACCAATAGTTCTCTCATGCGCTGTCTCACCGATACACAAAATCGGCTTTATGTTGTTGCGTAGTGCCGCCTGTACTTTGCTACGAACCTCTTTGTCGTGCTCACGAAAAATATGACGTCGCTCGCTGTGACCAACAATAGCGTAATCAACCAATCCTCGCAGGTGCGTCGCTGCAACCTCTCCAGTGTACGCGCCGTGGTCCCTCCAGTAAAAATTCTGAGCCGCCAGCTTGAATTGACGACGATCAATCTGCAAGCTGATCGACTGCAGTGCCAGCATAGTTGGAGCCAGCACGACTTCGACATCGCGACGGACTGCGATTTCTTGAGCCAACTTGTGCAGGAACATACTGGATTCATGGACATTCATGTTCATTTTCCAGTTCGCGACGATTAGTTTCTTAGCTTTACCCATTTTCGCTTGTGCTTTCTATTCGATTAGTTTAACGTATTTTCCCTCTTGCGTCGAGTAAACTTTCCACGCCGGGCAGTTTTTTGCCAGCCATCAAATCAAGGCCAGCACCCCCGCCAGTGGAGACATGCGTGAAGCTGCCACCTTTTTTTGCGTCCCATTTGAGTACGAAATCAGCGGTATCGCCGCCACCGACGATAGAAGTAATATTGGGGTGGGTAGCAAGCGTCAACGCGATTCGAGACGAGCCATGTGCAAAATTTGGAAATTCCGACATACCAACCGGACCGTTCCAGATGACCGTACCTGCATCTTCTATGATTTTGCAGTACCTCTCAATCGTTTCCGGACCCAAATCAAGTGCCATCTCGTCTGGCTTGACCTGGTCAACCGGTCGTACAGTTCGAGGCACCTTTTCATTGATTTCCGTTGCCACAGCGACGTCTGTCGGCAACATGACAAACTTATCAGTTTTGTCGCCAACCTTTTTGCGAGCCGCCTCATAAACGCCGTCAAGCGTTTCCTTCTGATCTGTTTCGACTTTGCTCGCGCCCATTGACATGCCCTTGTACGCCAAAAACGTATTGGCCATCGCGCCGCCGATGAGCATCGTGTCTGCCAAGTCAACAAATCGCTCCACCACCTGTACCTTATCGCTCACTTTCGCGCCGCCCAGTATAGATACAAAGGGACGTTTTGGCTTCTCCATCGCTTCTGCGATAGTTGCGTACTCTTTCTCCAGCAGCAAACCTGCAACACTCGGCAGCTCCGCAGTAATTGCATGGGTGCTGGCGTGCGCTCGATGGACTACACCAAATCCATCTTGTACGAAATATTTTGCGCGCGCGACACGAGCAATCCCCTTGGCAAATTCTTCGTCATTTTGCTCTTCTCGCGGATCAAAACGCAGATTCTGCAACATAACAATACTGCCCTTGGGAGCTTTCGTCACTGCCTGATATGCAGCGTCTCCCACGATATCGTCGACAAAAATCACTTCTTTGCCTAAAAGTTCGCTCAGCCGGACAGCGGTCGGCTCAAGGCTATACTTCAAATCATGCCCCTCTGGTCGCCCCAAATGACTGATTAGCACCAGCGAACAATCGCGTTCCAACAAATATTGCAGCGTCGGCAAGCCGGCGCGAATCCTTAGGTCGTCGCTTACCTTGCCGTCTTTGAGCGGCACATTGTAGTCTACCCGCACCAGCACGCGATGATGTTCGCCGTGCAAAAGCGGCAGGTCACGAATTGTCTGCTTGAAGAATCCCACCCTTTTATACTCCTTATGGATTTATGATAACACACGCACACGGATGGTATCAGTGCCGCCTACGAGTCCAGGTTGGCGTCCGCTCACGATGACAACCGCTACTGACGATTCATCACCAAAAAAGCTGTTTGCCTTCAGTTCTTTTGCTAGATTAAGTCCCGCCCTTTCGCCGTCTGGACGGATATATGACTTGTTCGCATAGCTCAACGCCAATTGTTGTGCCGCGCGCGGTTCGCTGGTGACGCTGATAATAGGCAGGTCTGGCCGATGAGCAGCGATGTTAGCCGCTGTACCGCCCGATTTTGTCTCAGCGATAATTGCTGCCGCCCCCACTTGATCGGCGAGTCCTACAGCCGCCGCGCTAATCGCATCACGCGTGGTTTTTTTGCCTTTGAGAATATCTGTAAGCGGTGCTACGGCCGTGTGCTCCTGCGTATAGAGAATCACCCTTTTCATGGCTGCGACCGCTTCGATTGGATACCGACCGTTCGCCGTTTCATCGCTCAGCATGACCGTATCGGCACCCTGCACGACAGCACTCGCGACATCGCTAACCTCAGCACGAGTCGGCTCAGGCGCGTCCACCATACTTGCCATCATTTGCGTGGCCACGATGGATAGCTTGCCGTATTTGCGGCAAAGTGCGATGACTCGACGTTGCACGATGGGCACCACTTCGGCACCTGCTTCGACCGCCAAATCACCTCGCGCCACCATGACGCCGTCGCTTGCGCGAACTATCTTTTCCAGCTCTCCGTTTTCAATGGCAGCCTTCGTCTCGATCTTGGCGACAATTTGCGCTGTCGAACCGTAACTAAGCAAAACCTGGCGTAGATTATGGATATCATCTGCCGATTGCACGAAACTCAGAGCTACGTAGTCAATGTCTTGACTAGCTCCGTATTCTAGATCCTCCATGTCTTTGTGTGTCAAAATATCGCCGCCAAAATCAGTATCTGGCAAATTGATGCCTTTGCGGCTCATCAGTACGCCGTCGTTTTCCACCCTCACGACAACTGTTTTTTCATCTTGTATCGAAGTAACTTTGGTGCGCACCTTGCCGTCAAACAAATAAATTGACTCATCCACCTTTACCTTTTCAGCCAAATTGAACTGCACTGGAAGCAGCTTGTCGCCATCATGTTCGGCATCATAAGCAAGCGTCAGTTCATCGCCCTCTTTTACATCGATATTCTGCGTCAGGTTGCCCAAGCGAATTTTGGGTCCCTGCAAATCTTGGAGGATTGCTACCGGCTTGCCCAGTTTTTCACTGGCTGCGCGAATCCATGGTATTATCCGGTCACATTCCTCATGCTTCGCGTGACTGAAATTGAATCGAAAACCATTCACTCCGGCACCGAGCATCTGCTCAATCATTTCCGGACTATCAATCGGTGGTCCGACAGATGCCAGTATCTTTGTTCGCTTGAAGAGAACGCTCATACTGCCATTATACATATCACATCCGTAGAATTGAAAAACCCCGTCTACACGATTCTTTATCGTGTAGACGGGGTTTGATGCCGCCGACTTGCGAGCGTCAGTGCACGACACGCACTACGACAGACGTGGTGCCGTCGTTGTTGTCGACGTAGTACGCCGCAAACGGTCGCCTCTGATCAACACCGATACCAAAAGTGAACTGACCCTCGAACTCACCAGCACCCTTGATCTCTCGTACCGACGGGAAGCCGGTCCAGCGATCATAGGTAGCAGCGTTGACGAGTCCTGTCGGCACATGGCCACTCGAGTGGACATACGAAGCCGCCTTGGCGTAAACCACAACCTGCAGGCTGGCGTTACCACTCAACGCCACGGGGAAACCACTGCCTTCAGTGGCCACCTGATCGACATATTGCACGTCAAACCACGGATGGTCCGTGTAGTTCACCTCGTTGTCACGCACCGATGGATCAATCATCGTGGTATCGATGACGAACTCAACGGTGTCGTAGCACTTGTCGTTGCTCGGCCAGGCGTTGACTCCGATCAAAGGTGCATCAACCATCGGCCGCTCCACTGTCGCACCCGGCTTCAGCTGCAGCTCCTCGCGGCTCGGTGTATCCCGTGTCGTATCCCAATTCACATCGGGACACGAAACGACAGGCTGCTTGGGCTTGGCTGTCTCGACCGGCGGAGCCGGCTTCGTAACCGTGACTGTCGTCGGTGGAGCCGTGACAGTCTCTGTCGGCGTGATCGGTGTCAAGGGTGGCACACCGGTCGTCCCTTTGACATCGGGCGTACCTCCACCACCGCTGCACGCAGCCAACGCAAGCGCCGCCGCAGCAACATATGGCAAAAAGAGCTTCCGACCTCTCATTGCCCACCTCCTTGTTTGTAGGAATCGGAACCGCCCCAGTATACCTCAGATATATTTCAGTAACAAGCTGACTCTACGGTGCGTCAGTTTCATTTATAGATGAGAGTGACAGCAAGCCGTCCTCTACAAGTGACCGAAAATGCCATATGCCCGGTTTTTCCGTCTTGTACGTCCAGTAGAACCATCCCGCAGCCTCTCTATAGGCCTCTAGCTGCAATTCAGCATGTCGTCGAGTGTATTCATCGGATTTCGCTTCCGGATGCTTCTGAAGCGTTTCTCCGGCTACAACCAGGCTCCATTCGCCAATGATGACTGGCTGCCGCCTCTGTAAACGTCGAATTAGTCCGGCACGTCGTCGTATCTTTCGAAAATAACTCTCCAGCGATCGCCACCGGTGGAGCCAGTCCAAAAAATGATACCAATGGATGTCCATCGCAACAGGAAATAACTTGTTCGAGCGAATAGCACCAGAAAGCAAGCGAGGTGAAAACGCATCATGATACACAACGGTCAAACCGGGGCGTCCTACTTCTGTAACACGCTGGTAAGCCTGCCGATAGAAACGACGCAATTTCCACTGGAATACGCCAGGTTTGGGCTCATTGAGCAACTCAATACCCCAGACGGTCGGCTCATTCCTGTAGTATTCAGCAATTTGAGCCAGTATTTCGATTGTTTTCTGCCTGTAGTCCGCGCTGCGATACCATAAAGCCTTGCCGACCCGTCCGCTGTGATCATGGCCATTCTGCGAGCCTGGGGCCGCATGAAGATCCACGAGTACCTTCAATCTATGCTTTTTAGCCATTTTGACTGCCCAGTCCAGGTATTTGATTGTTGGCGTATAGGGGTCATGAGCCTCAAATAGCCAGTGACCGACCGGTATTCGCACGGCCGTCAGCCCTTGAGCAGCAATCCATGCAAAATCTTGCTCGGTTATAAACGTTTTTCTATGTTTTTCTATCTTGTCGGTCGCACCAGGAATCTGCATGAACGTATATTCATCACGTGCGTCAGTGCCCGCAAAAAGCGACGGTGTCATCCATTTTTCCAGGACAAGCCAACCGCCTAGGTTGACGCCGCGGAGAGGTGTGCTCATGGTTTCTATTTTATAGGGATACACCTGGACATGCCACCCATTGGTTTTGGTGACCTCACGGGGTCATCGCCAGCAAGCTGGCTCCTCCGTTCTCTCGCTCAAGAAAATGCTTCGCGCTTTCTCTCGCTTCGCTCACTACGCCGAACCCCCTTTTGCTACGCAAAAGCCAGGATTCGATTCACGCGCTGAGGATATCCAAGAAAATAGACCCATCCGGAGATGAGTCTATTTTCTTGGTGACCTCACGGGGAATCGAACCCCGATTGCCAGGATGAAAACCTGGTGTCCTAACCGTTAGACGATGAGGCCAGATTTTGAGTGAAATGAAGCAAAAATGACTTGCATTTTTGACCATTTCCGAAAAATCTGGACGCAATTTGATCCAAAAGATCAAATGGAGGCCAAGTTTTTAATGAGGAATTTGGTGCTCATATGGTCGCTTGCAATCCATATGGGCCGTTCTCCGTATTGATCCAAAAGATCAAATTGAGACTAAATTTCGAGCGAAGAGCAGCAGAAACGTCCTAGTATATTTCCGTGCTCTTCTGAAATTTGCACCCTGCATATCAGAAGACATACAGAGAGAATAGGGGTTTGTGAGATTTTTCACAATTGCTGTGAAGCCTCTCAACTTTATCCAATATATCAGACGATATCCCCTTTGTCTACCCCTGTTATGTATTTGATTATGATAAAACTATAATTGCTTATTGTGTTTATGCCAAGTTTGTTATGTATATATTGACATTTTTAGCTTTTTGTGCTAAATTAATACAGACGGTTACGCGAGGTGGAGACTCGACGTAACAGTGGACGCTTAACAAGTCAGATTGTTATAGTACATGGTCCTGCTGCTAGGCAGCACGGATATTACAAGAGAAGGATTCACTCTTCTCGCCTGTGACGGAATGAATTCGCCATAGGTCTCTCATGCTCTGAAGTCCGAGCTGACCCAGCCGAGAGATGTCTTGCGATATCCGTGCTGCTTATGCAGCGACCCGTACATATACGAAACAGTTATATAGTCGCTTCTTCCATAAAGATGAGCAGCTAGCTGAGCTATCGCTACGATGGTTCGGCTAGCTGCTCCCCTACCATGGGCAGTGAACCGCGGATGCGGACAATTCAGCTCGCATCCGCGAGCCCATGACATAGGAAGGAAGTGATACCAAATGGTAGAGAACAACCCGGAACAGGACGACTACGTGCCGCCTGTGTACCAAGGCGCGGCCGACGAGCCACCGCCCCGCAACGGGACGAAAATCCTGCTTGCGATCGTGGGCATCCTGGCACTCGTTGTCGCGGTGGTGATCGTGTCACTCGTCAACGTCAGCAGTGACGAAACCGAGCCGACATCTTCATCGCCGACATCAGCACCAGCCACTGCCACCGCCCCCAAGGTGGTTGGCACGGCTGCCGCCGACGCACTGGCTCCCGCTGCTTGCCCCGATGGCAAGAAGCACTTCTGGGCATACGATGCCCCGGAGGGAACCAACGCGATGGGTCCTGCGCTGCACGTCTCATCGAACAACGAGGGGGCTCGCATCGCGCGGGACCGCTGGTGGACGAAGGCTGCGTGCGACCCGGCATGGCTGGCCCACGCGCTCGAAGGACAGACGGTCGACGACCCGAAGAGCTTCGATCCCGCTGCGGCACAGGCAAATGCTGAAACGTTCAACACCGACTCGGTGAAATGGCAAGAAGCTGTCGACCGGATCGCTCGAGACATCATCGGTTTTGAGCTCCGTGACTACGGAACGACCCGGTATGAATCGGTAGGTATGATTCCCGATCCGTCGGGCGATCGTACCAAGTTGCCGCAATTCACCAAGTGGGGCGAACAGCCGGAGCTACACCTCGTCCTCGTCGTCAAGACGAAGACGCACGGTGAGCGTCTGTACCGGCTGGAGTGCGATCTGCAGTTCTCGGCTCCGGAGTTCGTGAAGTTCACGCCTCCGCCGTCGATCCCGCCGGGCACCACGCCTCCGGGAACACCGCCACCCAGCACTCCACCGTCCACGCCGCCGACGACGCCTCCGACGACCCCACCGACCACCACTCCTCCGCCTCCGTGCGAGGAAGAGTGCTGCGAGGGGCCCTGCGAGACGTTGCCACCGAAGGTAGAGGATGGTCCGCCGCCCGCGCCTGGTCACACTCCCGTGGGACCGCCGCCGCGACCGGTGGAATCGGTTCTGCCGCCGGAGCCCAATCCGGTGCAGACAGGAGTGCCTACTGACGCTCCTGCGCCTCCGGACATCACGGCACCGTCAGCAACGCCGGTGCCATCGAATGTCAACACCAGTGCTCCGCCGATCCCTCAGGCCCCAACGCCTGATGATCCCGCGGACACCGACGTGGAGCCGGTGGGCTAACCACATAACTGAATATGTACGGGGCCTCCGGGAGTCAGCAACTGGCGCATTATACGCGCATACAGAATATAGCTGACCCCGGGGGACTAACCCCTGTTTTATAACAATCTGATTTGCGGCGAAACCTTAACAATTAGCATCGTAGCAAAAATAAATCGTTAATTTCTGACAGGTGGGTGTCGGAGAGGAGAATGTATGAAAGCAGTTTTCGCCGCTATCAAGCGGTCACCAAAACTCGCTGCCCTCACGGCAGCACTAGTCGGTGCGATCGTTGTCCCTGCAGCCATAGCAGCATGGGGACCTGACCGTCCGACTTACACCATGGCCAATCCGGCCGACCACGTGGTCTTTAACTCGATCACGGACAACCCTCGTCATGGTGACGAACGTAACTTCGTTCAGATCCGCGAAGCTGGCGTGGGTACCTACGTGGAAGACATCCAGCTTCAGCCTGGCAAAGAGTATGAAGTATATGTCTTCTACCACAACAACGCTTCACAAGTATTGAATGATGCCGCACACAACCATGTCGGTATCGCCAAAAACGCTGCTATGCGTGTACAGATGCCTGCCAGCGTCAAGGCTGGTCAGGAAGCTCGTATCACGGGTATCGTAAGTGCAAGCAACGCCCAGCCTCAACAGGTTTGGGATGATGCATACGGCCAAGCAAAACAAGACTTGGCACTACGCTACATCGACGGCTCTGCCAAGATTACAAGTCTTGGTGCCGTAAATGGCAAGACGCTCCCAGACAGCCTGGTCACCACTGGTACTCCTATCGGTTTTGACGCGCTCGACGGCAACTTGCCTGGTTGTACGCATTACGAAGGTTACGTCACTTTCCGCTTCAAAGCAGTCGCTCCTGACTTCGAAGTTAGCAAAGAAGTTTCTTTGGCTGGCAAGGGTGACTACAAGGAGTCTGTCAAGGTAAAACCTGGCGACAAAGTCGACTACCGCATCAAATACAAGAACGTCGGTACTACTCGACAAGACAACGTTATCATCAAGGATAACTTGCCAAAGGGTATGAAGTACGTTCCTGGTACGACATACGTGTCAAACAAGAAAACGAACAATCAGTGGAGCAAGGTTGACAGTGATGAGCTCGTCAAGGGCGGCATCAATGTCGGCTCATATGCTCCAGGCGGTGCAGCTTACGTGAAGTTCACGGCTATCGCAGAGGGTGCTTGTGGCGTCGATACGCTCATCAACAGTGCCAGCGCGAATACCCAAAACGGATCCAAGAGCGACACGGCGAACGTCGTAGTCAGCAAGGTATGTAAAGACGTACCACCTGAGCTACCTCGCACTGGTATCAATACCGGCGTCCTGACCCTCGTAGGTCTGGGCATTGCGACCGCTGCTGCAGCATATGCCGCTACCAGCGAACGCGTACGCAATCTGCTACGACGCTAATACGAGTCTGACCGCTCCTTTCGAGTGTGGGCTCGAAATCTCCCAAACAACCCCCGTATTATGCGGGGGTTGTTTGTATTATGAGTGCGCACCACGGGTCTGGCTTTGGTTTCTATCACAGTTGACGGTATGATAGTAGTGATGAGTAATAAGAAAAAGCGATCTAGCAAATCTACCAAACAGCGCAAGCAATACAAAGGCAGCGTACAGGCACGACCGACCATCACCAAGGTCAGTGCCGTCCATCGGCATCCCATACATCAATGGTGGCTAGATCATAAACGCGTCGCCAAACCAGCTGCTATAGTAGCCGGTATCGTTTTCGCAATCGTCGTTATATTGGTCGGTATCATCAGTATTATTTGGTAGCCACGGTCACGGGTTTTGACTCTGGTGCTTTTTGCTCGACTTTGGATTTATCGAGAGGCAGACGGAATCCAAATGTACTACCCTTGCCTTCCTTGGAGCTAAATATAATCGAACCTCCGTGCGCGGTTACCACGCGACGAGCCAGATATAACCCGACGCCCGTGCCATCCGGACGCTGTTTTCGAGCGTTTTTGGCACGGAAAAACTTATGAAACAGCTTCGTTTGCTCTTCCGCAGGTACACCGATGCCGGTATCTGTCACGGTCAGTGCCACGCTGTCATTGATTTTTTCGATATTGATGACTATCGTGCTCTTTGAATGCGAGTAATAGATGGCATTGTCGATAAAGTTCATGATAACCTGTCGAAGTTTCGATTCGTCAGCGTCTACAGGCAACGGATGCTTAGCGATATTGAGGCGCAGTTTTATGTTGTGACTCGAAGCGATCAGGTCCAGGTTTGCCGCCTCTTGTCGCACAATATCACCTAAATCAAAAGGTGTTTTCTCCAGAACGAATTTACCGGTCTGTAACCGCGATACGTTCAGAAAGTCAGCAATCAGTCCTACCATGCGCTCACTGCTCTTGTATGCTTCGACGAGCAACTTCTGCTGTGCTGGTGTTACTTTGCCCGCATCACCCTCAAGTACCATACTGATGTAGCCCTTGACGCTGGTAAGCGGCGTACGCAACTGATGGCTCGCCATACTCATAAATTCGTTCTTCACTTCGTCCAGATGTTTCAACTGCGCATTACTCGAGCGTAGCTCTTTGGTCGCCACGTCAATGCGCTGCTGCAGTGTCGCATTGAGCTCTTTGACTTCGTGAAGCGACAGTGCGTTCTGAATAGCAATAACTAGGCCATCGCTGATAGTGGACAGTACGTTCAAGTCACGCTTGGTATAGTTGCCGCTACGATGTTCTCCAAGCATGACATAGCCGGTGATCTTGTCGCCATGCCTGAGTGGCATCACGAGCGCGATCTTGTGACTTTTTAGCATCTTCTGGACGCGAGCATCATCGTCCATGATCTCAGTCAAGAATATACCTGTCCCCGACGTTGACACATATTCATCAAGCATCCTCGCATCGTGTACAGGCATCCGAGTATACCCCCTCGTACCAGCTGACATGTGGCGATCAATGTCTCTTGTGTAAAACAGAAAGAAGAGTGCTTGTTCGGCCTTGAGCGTCGTCGCGATTTCCACCGATGCTCGCTCCAGCAGACCGCGTAGATCAGTCGTCGATGTGAGCAGGTGATTCAGCTTGGCAAAAAACTCGCTGGTACTGTAGCTGTCACGATAAAATATATCGTTCGTCACCTTGTCAAAGAAACGCTTGATCGGCTGAAACACGAACGCCAAAAGCAGTGCAAGAAAAATATTGACCGGACTGACGCTAATACCTTCGTTGATCTGGTCGCGAAAGACAGCTATCGACAAAAAATATGCCAAAACATAATAGATGCCAGAAAGAGTTACGAGCGCGAGAATATAAGCCACGGTACGAACCGCTGCAAGTTTGATATCGAACAATCGATGACGCACGATCGCGTATGTACTACTTCCTACTAAAATTAACGTTGCTACAGGACCAACCTTTACAAAACTGTAATTACCAAACATAGGAAGTATGAGATTAAAGAACAACCCTACAAGAGCCGAGAACACGAGTCCAAGAAGAACAATTGTCACCTTGTCACGTTCCACTCCTTTGGCTCTAGTTCGTGTCCGAAGCAATACCAGGAGCCCCGCGCCCATGTAGACAAGCATGTAAACACCATAAAACATCAAGGGCACTACGTTTGTAATAACTTTGTTATCTGCGGAAACTCCCGTAGAAATGAGATTTGGCAACATCGACGCAATGGAAACTGCTATACCGATTCCAACTATCGAAGTAGTGGTGCTCCTGCGCATTTTGATTGCCGCGAGCTCGAGACAGTATCTCAAGAAAAACAATGCTAAAAACGCTGCCGCTCCGTAACTGAGCAGAGCAGCGACATACTGCGTCGGGGCATGCGGTACGACCGCAAAGACCATATTGGTCAATATCCAAAAAGCGGCAGATAGAGAAAGTGTGAAAAATGATTGATGTAAGCCCTTTTTGGGATTACGCAACAATACAGCCGTGCCTAAAAGCACGATGGCGATCATCGAAGCCCCAAGTGTCCCGATCGTAAAAATTAACTGATTACCCACACTACTGCGGATTATATAGCATTAGCTTTTCTCAGTCCATTATCCAAGTGCTCATGTGGAAACACGAACTCTCTTTCGTTCGCATGATCGTAGATGTACTGCGTTGCAGACTCTGCCTTAACCATGCAAAAATATGATTTTACGGGATTTCCATTTTGATCTACGTCTTTTTTGCTAATTTGTCCTTGTGCTACCACGTCAAACTGAACCTGAAGGTGCTCAAGTGCAGCCTTGATCATTTCCGTTCCGTTGAATATCCACCTCACCTCATCCTGCTCTTCCGGCGACGTCTGTTTTCGTATAGCACCATATCCTGTGCCAAAAAGTTCCATCATGCCAGCCATGACTTTTGCTATATCTACTGTGCCATCGACGGGATTAACAAGCCGCGTCAAATCCCACACGTTACCACGTTGCGCTGCTTCATTCAGCTTAACGAGCGTGCCTATACCGTCGCCATCCGTGTGGCTATACGCTTGTTGCATAATGTCTGAATTACCTTTGAACATAGACCAGCTGAGAGACTCTTCAACCGATGGTACTCGCGTCAATCGAAGACCGGCGATAATCTGACCGTTCTCGTGGTCTGTGAGCATGAAGTGCAGCGTTGAATTTAACGTGTCATAGAAATCAACGTCACTTCGACCACGCTCATCAAGCTCATTCAGCCATGGCAGTTCTTTTGAAAAATCAAACAATTGTTGCGACTCATCAGGTGTCCAGTGCATAGCCTCCACAAAGTCAGCCCGAAAAGGAAGCATCCTCTTAAGCATAGCTTCATTATGTGAACCACACGACACCTCTATCACACCCACGCCATCAGGAATAATCTCAGACTTCGAACTAAGATGTTCGCTCAAAGTTTGTGGCTGCTTCTCTATTTCTCTCATTCCTAACACTACTATTATATCACAACATAAGTTTTAATCAATTTTTATCGGGCAATCATTCGTCTTTTGGGATACTCTCATTTGCTTTTCATTGTCACAAACAAAAAGATCCTTGCGGATCTAGTCATACAGCGTGGTGCTTTCGACAAGTGGCAGCAGACGAACTGCTAGCCACTTGACGATGAGCACGAAGATATGTGACTCAGAAATGCCCGACATGCACCCGTGCACGATCAAGTACCCACCGACCTGGACGAGACATTACTGCCTTCGTCATCGCGCGATCTCGTAGGTCTCGCAGTACGCGACGTGTATCAATCTGGAAAAGTCGTGCCCAGCCAATCATCGTGCGCATGACGATGCGTGCTTGCAGCTCTTGAGCCTTTTCTTTCATACGTGCTCCTAAGGTACGGGGGCTTCTCACCCCTAAATTGTTTCCACGCTTCCATTGTGCGTTGATAGTCATAACTATAACATTGTAGATGTAGATTTTCAAGCAAAGCGGTTTGTATTTCTTCAGTTCTTCTGGTTACTTTCCATAACAATACCGATATATTCAGTCGATTACTACGCCGTTACTGGCATCAGCTTCGCTTTTGACAAATCCATGGCGAACCCAGCGACGGCCAGTTGTCCGTCCCTGTTTTTGCCAACGATTTTACCCCGGTCGAAGAACTCCTTGTACTTGCCGCTTTTGGTTTTCATACGGTAATCCACCTGGTATTCCTTAGTTTTTCCAGCCAGATAGTCCTGCAGAGCTTTCATCGCTTTTGTGCGATCTTCAGGGTGAAGCAGTTTGCTGAAGGAGTCCAAATTGACAAATTTTTCAGCATCTTTCTCGTTATATCCGAGCATCTTGAGCTTGTTTGGATTAAAAAACATGAGGCCGCTTGGATACTCAAACAACCACCATGCCATGCCGCTCGCTTCCATAGCGTCATTAAACATCGTCATTTCGTCGATTTGATCATAGAATATCATTTTTGTTGCCTCTCAAAATATACAAACTTTATTATTTTAGCATAAAATTATATTTTTTGCAATAGTAAAATTGTAAAAAGACGCTGTATATGGTGTATTTATGAAAAAAATCGGCACTATATGTTTGTTGATAACTGTAGCGTGTACTGCGGTGAGACTACGTAGCGACCACTTGCAGGTCCACGACCAAGCAAAATTTCGCGACCAGCCACCGCTGCATAGGCACCGCCGGTAACTGCTGTCGTGCCAAGTTGCGGTATGCCGCTGAGCGTGGTACCTATTCGCCCCATCGCATCTTCCATGCGATTCGATATATTTTCATGACCAATGATTCTCTGTATCAGCTCCAAAGTTTCACCTGGCGGTGCAGTTTGGCTCTCGATTCTTTCTAGCTCTTCGTCTGTCAAGCGACCCAGAAACGGCTTGACATCTTCCAAGTCGTATCGCTCCACGTCAATAAGCGACCGGTCACCTACATCGGTAGCCATGATGAGCGGCACTCGTAACTGACGAGCAATTTTGCGCATCAGAATTTTCGTCGGCAGGTGATCCACATGCTCATAAATAATGTCTGGACGACTTTTGACCACCAAATCTGTCATCTCGGGTGACATACCGCCCCGTAAGTGAATCTGTTTGACGTAAGGATCCAGCTCACTCTGGTATATGCCTGCCTTGTCGGTTTTATGCTCTCCTACCTCTGGCATGCCCGCCGATATGCGATTGAGATTGGTCGGCGATATAACGTCAGGATCGGCCAGTATCACCTTGTCGCCAAGCCCCATGTGCGCCGCTGGCATAAACACATTCATCCCCACGCTCAGACCCGTATACATCACGGTCTTGCCTATGCTAATGCGACGTTGTTCCTCTACCGTCATCAGATCTCTATGACGAGCGGTGCGCAAGAGCAAGTACTGCTCTCGGTCGGGATATTGAATCAGCTCCTTGCTATCACGCCACGGAAAATGAAACCACATGCCATATCTGTTTCCTGCCTCGTCTATGGGGGTTCGAAACCTCTCGTATGCTGCTTTATCACTCAGCTTATCCGGGTGCCTGAGCTTAAACAACTCTTCTATAACTTCCTCGTGCAGCGGTCGCGCCGTAAATCCATCCATGACCATGCGGGCATAAGCACTCCGTCTGTCCGCCGCGTCGTTCAAATCATAGCGGTCAGGCTCAGACCATACGCGCGGAGTAGGTGTCGAAGATGTTTTCATCCAATGATCCAGCGCGTCTTTCCTTCTCTTGTGTAGTGTTTTCCTGGCTTGAGCTCGAAATGCGGCAATCTCTCGACCAAGTGCGTCATCGCTCACACCGTCTGCCATATACACAAAATCTGTTAATTGCTTAGTCGACAAACCGTCTTCTTGCGATTTCAAATGCTGGTAATAGTCATCAAAAAAACGATCAATATCCATAACGGTCGGCACCAACCGTATATCCTGCACGTGCGGATGATGCAGCGGCTTCGGATCTCCTATCTGTTTCACTGCGATTGGACCCCACATACGAACCCATGACTGAAAAACGGTCTTTTCCACCAGTCCCATAAGCCAAACCTCACCCTTACCCAGCGCGCGCTGGATCTCATTGCGCATAAATTCTTTTATGACACCGGGGTCGTTCGACGTCTTGCCAAGTCCTTCGGGCTCCGCAAGCTCCAGTATGGGATCGGCATCGACTCGATGCAGGTAATCATCCCAACCCGGCCACAATGTGTCACGACTGTAACGATACGCTGGCAGTGCTTCTAACGGTGCATGGTATTTTCTCCATGCCACCATCTTGTCGGTTCGCGGATTCATACTCGCACTACCTTTGGCTATACCCAGGCTATACTCAATCCAGACACTTTCAGATGTGTCTGCAGCTGCTTCAGACGGCGTTGCAATATCTGGTGCGAGAACCTCCACACCGTCTTCGATCACGATCCCTTCGGGACGAACGAATCCATTTGCCAGATAACTCAGTGCTTGGATTTGGCGCGCCAGTAGCGTGCCCTCAGGCCACGTTTCTGCTCGAAAATCCTGATAAGCGTAAGCGTTATCACGTGGGGGTATATAGGCATCAGGGCCTGTCCTGTATTCAAAAGATTTCATATCGTGCTCAGTGCGAATTCAGTAGTCGTTATTATATCACTTCAAGCTGTAACCGCTATGCTATACTTTATTTAGTATGACAAAAATCGCAATCATTGAAGACGACGCCGTAATCAACCAAATGTACCGTATGAAATTCGAAGCCGATGGTTTTGAAGTCCAGGTGGCAGACAACGGCAAATCAGGTATCGACATGGTGCAATCATTCATGCCGGACCTTATCCTGCTCGACCTGCAAATGCCAGAGATGGCTGGAGACGAAGCTCTTCGTCGCATCCGTTCACAACCTTGGGGTGCTCACATTCCTGTCATTATCCTCACCAATACCGGTATCGAGGAATCGCCCAAATCACTGCGTGAACTAGGCATCCAAAACTACATCGTCAAAGCTGAACTGACTCCAAGCCAGGTCGTTGACCGCGCCAAAGAAGCACTGGGTCTGTAGGCGGGCAAAGCCCTCTGTCTTTTCTCAAGGCACTCCAGCGGAATGTAACGGGGCCCTGAGAAAAGGGCAGTGGGTTTTGCTTTGAATTAATCTTTAGGAAGCACGGCTTGCGCGGTTTGGATAACGTTGTCAAACAATGCCGCCACCGTTAGCGGTCCCACACCACCCTTTTCCGGAGTAATCGTCACGTCGTCGCGCTCACGCACTTCCGGTGCTATGTCGCCGACTATCTTGCCGTGCTCGGCTGCTGTACCAGCGTCCACTATCACCGCACCATGTTTTACCATGTCGCTTTTTATGAGTCCAGGTACACCAGTTGCACTCACGATCACGTCATATTCTGGCAATCGTGCTTCCATGTCCTGGCTGTTTTCATCAAATACCGTCACATCATAGCCGCTCGTTTGCCACATGCGCGCAAGCGGCGCGCCAACCAGTCGCCCCTTGCCTACCAGTGCAATCTTTTTCTCTGCGAGCTGCACGTTATATCCAGCCAAGAGCCAATTGATTGCCACCGGTGTCGCCGGGTCAAGTGTCGCATCCGCACCTAAGCCGTCAACGTCTTTAGCCGGTACCACCGCATCGACAGCCGCCTGTGTGCCCGATGTATCCGCGAGCGGCAACTGGATGATGATGCCATGAGTCGACGCATCTTCGTTTAGTCGCTCAATCACTCCAGCAAGTTCATCCTGATCGACCTTATACACATCGACATCAATCAAAATATCCGCGCCGTATGCCTGCTTGAGCCGCACGTACGAATCAATGACGGGATTGTCGACAGTCTGAATAATCGCCAATCGTGGAAATACATGATGAGCCTGTCGAAGTGCCCGCACTTGGCGAGCCTGTCGTTCTTTCACGAAATCGGCCAGATCCCGGCCATTTAGTAGTTTAGTCATCTCTACTAGAGTAGCACAGGGGTGGAGCATAGGATAGTACGTACCACTGCGTGTAGTACAATGAAATGAAAACAAAGGAGAAAACACTGGTGAACACCGCATATTCAAACGGAAGTGAGCTCGATCCGGAACTGGTCGGTTCTATTTTAGTTGCATTGCTGGTCATGTCACTTTTCTCTTATGTGCTTGTCGCCTTTTTGCTCAGTAGGATTTTCAAAAAGGCCAATTTGCCCATGTGGCAAGCATGGATACCGGTGCTCAATACGTGGCGACTGCTCGAGCTTGGTGGCCAAACGGGCTACATCTCACTGCTCGCAGTTTTGTCGGCAATCGTGTCACCCGTCTCCTCAGGTGCAAGCTTCGGCTTTTTCGCCGTTCTTTACATATTTATGCTCCTTGCTATGGCAAACATCGGTAAGCGACTCGGCAAATCAAAGTGGTTTGTACTTTTAGCAATATTTCTGCCGATCGTTTGGATGATCTGGCTTGGATTTGATGATTCCAAATGGCGAGCCGACAAATCTTCGCGAAAAATCATTCGCCAGAAGAAGTCTGTAACCCACAAAAAATCCAACTAACTGTTTCACTGTAAAAACATTTTGCAATCGACATTTTTTTGCTATTATTAGCAGTAGCGTTATGGTGGTATATCGACGAGAAGAGGGGTTTACCGTAGTGGAAATGATAGTGACCCTGGTCATTGTTTCACTCTTTTTAGGCGTATTCTTCCAGACATTCATTACCTCTCAGGATCAGCAGGCTACGGTCTCTCGCATGGCTGCTGCTACCAATATCGTCCAAGCCAATCTCAACAAGATCACGGAAAAAAATTATATCCCAGATACGACCACCGAGTGTCTCGATACTCCATCCAGCCCGAACAACCCGCTCACGAACGCTTCCGCCCAGGGCAGTATCATTGCTACAAATGCCACTACAGGTCAGACTACTCCCACATGGGCCGATGCTGGCATGACTTCAGAGCTGCTCGATAACACAAACTTAGCTAACGACACGACCGTACAGACGCTTAAGATTCTTTATCCGCAAGGCTGCGATGATCATCTACCAGCACAGGTAATATCCATTGTTACCTATATCACAGAAAATGGATCACAGGAGACCGTCACCCATGCGGCATACATTAACTAAAGGCTTTACCGTTGCTGAACTCATCATTGTCATGGTGGTGGCGGGTTTGCTGCTACCGCTCATCATCGGGCCTCTCGACGACTTATACACGTCATTTATACGAAGTACGAAATCCGTGGTTCAGATTGGTGATGCGCACGGTGCACTCCGTATGCTCGAAGACGACATATCGTTTGCGACCACGCTAAATCCTACGCGATCAGTCAGTGCACCGCTTGGTGCCAACAATGATGCTACTGCATGGGATTGGCGCGGCGATGGCCCGGATAGTCGTGTCATCATCATTACCGCATATGCAACCACTGCTTCAAGAAACGACAACAGTCGCACACTTGCCTTTGCGACCAACTGCACCACTCCGCTCACCAACACTCATATATACTTCGTCGACGACGGCACCCTCTACCGTCGTACCATAGCCAGCACCCAACCGCAGTGCGCCAGTACGCCCATCGCCCAAAAAACCACCTGCGCCGCTGGTGTGACCGGTAGCAGTTGCCAGGGTGCAGACGCCGTTATTATACGAAACGTCACCAAATTCTCAGTCGATTATTACTCTGACCCCTCTTCACCGACTCCCGTGGCTGGTCAGTACGACGACGATTCTCTGGCACCAACCGTTGCCAAAACAGTTGTCATCAATCTATGGGTATCAGAAAAAAGCGGCCAGTCAGATATCACATCCAAGCGCACGCTTAGAGTTACAAGGATGAACGAGGGGTAATGAGTATGAGTAAGTGGAGCCAAGGATACATGTTACCGGCAGCAATCCTGCTAAGCGTCGCGGTGTCTATCGTCGCGGTGACTGCCATGCAGTTCACCATCAGTTCCAGCACGCTCGTCCACATGCAAAACTACAAGGACATCGCGCAAAAAGCAGCCGATTCCGGCATACTTTATGCAGACAGCTGCCTCAGCAATAATTTAAATGAGTGGTCATCACTGACATCCGGCAGCACTTGTGAAGGTACCAATAACGGTGGTAGCAACTATCTGCAGGAAACAACCGAATGGCGTTCCAGATTCTCGGTAGCACCGGCTGATGGGCAAAACAACATCGTTTCAACCGGTACAGTAGAGATACTCAATGGCGGTACGGTCGTCAATACCATCACAACGACTAGCAAGATGAACGTCGCGACTGGCTTTGATACCAGACCTATCTCTAGAGGTGAGTCTATCACCGACCTCAAGGCTCAAAACACCGACTGCGCTATAGCCAACGGAAAGCTGTACTGCTGGGGCAGGGGTAGCACCGGCACGATCGGCGACAACGGCACATCTGATCGGTACAATCCCACGCCTGTCGGTGGAGCACTCGCAGGCAAGACGGTCACCAGAGTGAGCGTATCCGACGTGTCGGTATGTGCCATCGGCGATGGTGTGCCATACTGCTGGGGCCAGAATGGTCAGGGACAACTGGGCAATGGCAGTACATCCAGCGTCAGGCAGCCCACATCTGGTTATCCTCGAATTTCATCCGGAGCTCTCAGTGGTAATTTCATCACCGATATCGGTACCGCACCAGCCAACAATCCTGCCTTCTGGTGGCCACTCGCTATCGCGGTGCAGCATTCTTGCGCCCTCAAGGCCAATGGCTCGGTCGCATGCTGGGGTACTAACGGATTCCGTCAGCTATCCACCGTAGAAGGATTCTGTATCGGCGTCATACTCTTCGGCAATTGCGTAGGGTTAGAGATTAAAGCCTATCCTGATAGTCACAACCCCGTACTTGTCTATGGGTATAGCAACAACACTGGACCGTTTAGGGGCAAAAAGGCAGAACGTGTCGGAGCAAGCTCGCACGATTCATGTATTGTCGCCGAGGGCCGTATGTACTGCTGGGGTGTCGAAGCTCCGCTCAGCCCCTTCTGCGGTGTACCTCCATCTCCACTCTTCTACCCGGCAAATGTGCTGACTGTGAACCTCAACCCTTGCACAGAGACATACTCAAGCGGCTACGACATGTCGAGCAAGGCGGGATTCTTTAGCGGGTTTGAAATCAACTCCAAGACTATTGATCCAAGTACGTGGGAGGTAAACACCAATATCGGCTGCGGCATGGCAAACGCTGACTTCTTCTGTGTTGGCAACGGACCGACGGTGGGATTCCAGTTCTTGCCATCCTTCAAACCACCATGGAGAGAAATTGCAAACGCTGATGTAACGTCGCATGACAACGGAGACAATGAAATGAGTATGACGTTCGACGGTATCTATTGCTTAGTGGACAAGGGGGTCGCGAAGTGTAAGACATCAATCACCTCCAATCTATTGTACAGCGGGGGTAGCGGTGTCTTGGATGGTAACGGTATTGGGAACTGGGGTGCTCTCAATACGTCTGCCGGCCTGGCTGGCAATATACCTATCAAAATCGCAGCAGGCACAATGCACGGCTGTATCGCTGCCAACGGACGACTTTACTGCTGGGGTGTCGGTTCCAATGGGCGACTCGCCAATGGCAGCACCTCCAGTATCACCTATGCTACCCATACCGGAGATGGCGGCAACACACCTATTGGATCCGACGAAGGAACCTACGCCGCCAATGGTCCTGTCAGCACGGGCGATGGCCACACCTGCGGCATCGCCAACGGACAACTGTTCTGCTGGGGACTCAACAACTACGGACAGCTCGGTATGGGCGACCTCAACAACCAGGGCACACCTCTGGCTGTCCCTGAATTCTCTGGACAATACGTCACCAAAGTCAGTGCGGGCAAAAATCACACCTGTGCTATCCGATTCGGCAAACTGTACTGCTGGGGGCTAAACAACGAAGGTCAGCTCGGTATCGGCAATACGACGAACCAAAGCGAACCACAGCTTGTAAACGGTCATGGCGCGTTGACTTCCAGTATGCGTGTCACCGACGTCTCGGCTGGCGATAACCATACCTGTGCTGTCGCCAATGGCAATGCATACTGCTGGGGCAACAACTCGCATAGAAAGCTTGGTGACGGCAGCACCACGCAACGCACTACCCCTATACGTGTGAATGGTACCGGTCAACTGACAACTAGCATGGCAGTGACGAAAGTAAGTGCGGGTAGTGAGCACACCTGTGCTGTCGCCAACGCCGATGCATTCTGTTGGGGCTGGAATTACCAGGGTCGCACAGGAATAGGCAGCACCTCTAACAGCGACAGCAACCCGACACGACTCACTGGTGGCACTGCTGGATCACCGACCGGTCCAAACAACATGCGACCATCTGTCAGTGATATCGCGGCAGGAGGCGACTTCAGTTGCGGCATCTTCAACGGCATGGTCTCATGCTGGGGCAACAGTAGTTCAGGTCAAACCGGCACCAACACCACCGGTACCAGATCTACCCCGACAAACATCTACGGCTCGGCTGGCAGCTATTATGCTACGCAAGTATCGGCCGGTGCGTCCCATGCCTGCGCGCTCATCCATGGCAACAACTCTGCAATCAACGGCAATATATGGTGCTGGGGTGCAGGAGCCAACGGTCGCTTAGGCAACGACAGCACATCGAACAGCACTACTCCTGTACTCATCAACGGTGGTGCCACAGTAGACCTGACCGCTCCAACCACGCCCATCAATACGCAGCGTCGTGTCGCGACGTACATATCCGCAGGCGCGTCATCTACCTGCTCTGTCGCCAATGCTGTCATCATCTGCTGGGGCAATGGTGCGGACTACCGCCTCGGCGATGGTCTCACCGCCGAAAACAGAGTCCCAGGCGTTACTGGCGGCTATCGATTCCCTCGCCCGTACTCCAAGGGACCTATATTCTAGAGAGATGAACGAGTGGACTTGCTGCCCACTAAACTCCATAGAGACATCAAAGGCAAAAAGCAATAGCACATAGGCGACAACACTAAACCC
>CAZAUF010000004.1:0-126516 GCA_964488555.1 uncultured Candidatus Saccharibacteria bacterium
ACGCGGGGCAACTGGGGCAACTGGGGCAACTGGGGCAACTGGGGCAACTGTGGCAACTGGGGCAACTGGTACGATTGTCGCCGGGTCTCCCGGTGTAGGTACATAACTCTGCGTCTTTGCACGTCGTCGAGACGCGATTTTATGGCGTACAAATACTGTCACGACACCTATCTGGTAGACCATGATAATCGGCACTGCCACAATCGCCATGTTCAGTGCATCTGGTGTCGGCGTGATAACCGCTGCCATGATTGTAGAGCCGATAATGACAAACCGTTGCGACGACATCAATGCGCCTGGGGGTAGCGGACGAACGTGATCAATCAGATACAGCAATAGCGGGGCCTGAAAAAGCATGGCCAGTCCAAGCACGTATGCCACCACAAAATTCAAGTATGAATCCGCTGTCAGGCTTGGTATCACCGCGTCACCGGCAAACGAAGCCAAAAAGTGCAGCGCAGCGGGGATAGTGACAAAATAACCGAAAGCCGCACCGGCGATTGCCAGTAGACACGACAGCAGCATAAACGTGATGATGAGACGACGCGAAGCGTGTTTGAGAAGCGGCTGCAAGAACCGGTAAATATGATACACGATCACTGGTATGGCAACGAAGATGCCGAAATAAACCGCAACCGTGAAGATAAATCCGAATCCACCGCCCGGCGTCAGATAAATAAGCTTCTGACCATCCAGTGGTGCCATGACAACTTGAATCAACTGATCCTTAAATTGAAAACCAGCTGCAGCAGCAACAATAATTACTCCAACCACCCAAAACAAACGTGCTCGGAGCTCATGAAGATGCTCCAAAAACGTCAGATCAGATTGGTGGTGGCTATCAGGATTTCTTTGAGTCTGCTGATTTAGTTGTTTTTGTTGTTTCTTTTGTTTCACCGTTGATACCCTTACGTAGCTCTTGTACCGAAGTTCCTACACTTCGAGCGAGTTCCGGCAATTTTTTACCTCCTACTAGCAGTAGGATGACTAGTAAGATAATAATTAACTCTGGCGCACCTAGGTTTGGCATGTCCCCTCACTTTCACGTCTTGATGTACATATAATATATCTTCTTAACCGAGATAGCAATAGCATCTTCCTGAATATATCGGATTTAAAAATCGTCCCGCAGATCCTTATAACGGATGAATGTGGTTTGCTCTCTACTGTCTTGTCACGCGTACCATGGCGTGGCGGAGCGGTTGACCACGGAGCGTATATCCCGCTTGTAGCTCCTCTGCGATCACTTCCTTCTCGCCTTCAGCATCTTCGTCCATCTGTATGGCCTCATGTAATTCCGGGTCGAATGCTGTACCCGGTTGGGACTCGATACGCTTCACGTCCATGCTTTCCAACGCTTTTTCGAGATTTTTTACAAGATTCGTGACACCTTGCGCCCATTTGTTGTCTGCCAGCTCCTCCGGAACATGTGCAATAGCGCGCTCGATATTATCAATGACGGGTAGTAGCTTCAAGATCGAAGTCGCTTCGCCTGTCATCTTGGCCATTTGCTTTTCCTGCTCGACACGCTTGCGATAGTTTTCAAAATCAGCACGAGTGCGCTGCAGGTCACCGGTTAACTCGTCAATGCGCTGTACGAACTCTTCGATTGATGGTGTATCACCTTGCGGTTCATTTTTTTTACTTTTTACCATCTACTAACTCCCAGCTACTAACTACTATTTACAATACCTCTTCGAGCATCGCACCAGCATGACGAACAAGCCGCATGACCTTGCCATAGCTCTGGCGAGTTGGACCAAGCACACCAATGTAGCTATTGTCGCTATATGGCGAGCGGAACCGACTAATAATGAGCGACGCGCCGCTGGTTTTACCGATGGGGTTTTCGCTACCGATATAGACGTTGAGCGGCTCGTTGGGTGCAGCTTCGCGGAGCCAGGGCTCCAAATTGTCGAGCAGTCGAGCAACCGCCTGCACGTGATCACCCTGCATGAATTCCGGGTGACTGAACAAATTACCGATGCCGTTCATATAGAGTTCGTCACCAATGGTAGCGAGTCCGAGATTGTGTGTCAGATCGACGAGACTATCGACGGCACTACGAATCGCACGGTCCGCGCGATCGAGATGGGTCGATACACGAGCTTCAATCGCTCTCGCACTACGATCAAGCTGCGGCATACTACTTTCTTGCGCTTCGGTAATCGCATTGACATAAAACCTATACCCTTTGTCGGTCGGAATACGCCCGGCACTGGTGTGAGGTTGCGTAATAAACCCAAGCTCCTCAAGTTTAGCCATTTCGCTGCGTATAGTCGCGCTGGACACGCCAAACAGCTTGGCTAACGTGATGCTGCCAACTGGCGATGCCACCTCTGCATATTGCTCGATTATGGCGGCGAGTATCTGGACTTGACGCTCTGTCATGCTGTCATTATAGCGTAATATTGGCACTCATTCAACTAGAGTGCCAAATCTGGCGACATCTCACTTCTCCTGTATACTATATCTATGGAAAAACTACCGATATCTCCCGATCATCTCGACAAAATAAAAAAGTGGCTTGGCTCCGGTGCCATCAACATTTTCGGCTTGCCATTCGCTGGCAAGGACACGCACGGTCGTGAGTTGTCACAGCTGTTTGACGCACCGCTTCTCAGTAGCGGCGAAGTCTTTCGCAGCAGCAAAGACCTTCTCACGCCCGAAGACCGCGAAACGCTCGACACTGGCGGTCTGCCTCCATCCGACGTTTTCTTGAAACTATTCACACCCTACTTCGCCAAGGAAGAGTTCACAGGTAGACCACTCATACTCAGTTCGGTTGGTCGTTGGATTGGTGAAGAGCAAGGTATCTTGCAGGCGGCCGAAGATTCAGGACATCCCATCAAGGCTGTCGTATATCTGCACTTGAGCGAAGAGGTCGTTCGACAACGCCTCAAAAAATCTCTGCAGCTTGGCGATCGCATCCGTCCGGAAGATTCGGAAGAGCACATCAGTACTCGTATCGCTGAATTTAACAACAAGACACTGCCTGTCATTGAAGTGTATCGTGACATGGGACTGCTCATCGAAGTCAACAGTGACGCCGAAAAGAGCGAAGTCCTCGAAAACATCCTCGCTCGCCTGTTTATGGCTGCGTCTAAATAGTCTTTACGGAAATATCGTTTGACACGCAACGCGGACCACCGCCACCTTTGTTGGTTTCGGTCATTTTCAGAGCAATCGTCGACAAGCCTTTTATTTTTTCGAGTGCGGCACGAAAGTTCGGTGCTTTATCTCCCATGATTACGTCGTAGCCGGTACTAACAACGTTGCAAGCAATGCCGTTGATGGCCTCGTCTTCGCTCACTTCGATCAGAGATATATCACGAAGATTACTCACCTTTTCCTGACTTTCCGGCATGAACGCCTCTGGACACCATGCAATAATCGGTTTGCTCTCACCTATTTGCGGGCGAATCATTGCCATAGCCAGGTCTATGTCATAGTAATAGCTATCGGGCCAACCTGAAAGCTTGTTCAGCACCGGCTTTCCATCAGGCGAAAGAAGTGGTTTTGTCTGAAGATTGATCAGCCGATAGTTAAAGCCAGCCTTGCGCACATCTCGTCTTTGGAAAAAACCTTCCATGTCGTCACTACGATAGCCGTGCCCCAGAAATAGCATGTCATCCATCATCAACGCGTCGCCCTGACCGCTAAAGCGATGCCACGGCGGGACAATGACTCGCTGGCCAAGTTTGCGAAATACCTGACGCGAATACAATTCTTCGCCCTTGCGTGGACCGGGCAAGCGCGATGCGATGACCGTATCGCCATTGCTCAATCCCCAGTTCGCCGTGTAAATTGCATCCTGACAATCCGACGGCATATCGCATTCCACTATTTCTACGCCCGCACTTCTCAGTGCCTCCTTCATCGTATTTAGCTCACGCGTTGCTTCGGATTGGACCGGCTGCACTTCGTCATGGCTATACTGATTCAACTCAACAACCGAAAACTCACTCGCGTCCTTCACCATCAAGAGACGCTTATTAAGAAGTGGTGATTTTTTCATATTTTCCATGTTATTTCCTGGCTAAGTACAAAATGTCACGAATTTGATTGACCGCGTAGTCAACTTCTTCGGGGAAAATACCAAACGCAGGAGAAAGTCGCAATGTTTGTTCGTGCGCTTCCTTGGCTATGACATTGCGAGTGAAAAGTTGGGCCGACATGTCATGACCTGTAATCACCTCTGGGTCCAGATCGACACCGACCCACAGACCCTTGCTGCGAACTTCAGTCACTCCATGACCAATAAGTTCCTCCATACCGGCAGCAAGCTGATCACCGCGTCGACGAACATTTTCTGCATACTTGCCGGATTTCAACAAAGCTATCGTGGCTCGTCCCACGGCAGCCGCAATCGGGTTACCGCCGTACGTGCTGCCATGCATGCCCGCTTCGATGACTCCCAGCACTTCCTTGTTCGCGAGCGTTGCCGATGAAGGAATCACGCCACCTCCAAGTGCTTTGCCAACAATCATGATGTCCGGCTTTACGTCTTCGTGATCGCACGCGAAGTTTTTGCCTGTACGCCCGAAGCCCGACTGAATCTCATCTGCAATCATCAATATATTTTCTCGCGTACAAACCTCACGCATGGCTTTTAGGTACCCTTCGTCAGGAACGATGATACCCGCTTCGCCCTGTATCGGTTCCAGTAGCACCGCGACTGTATTTTCATCAATTGCGTTTTCGACGGCTGCCACATCATTGAACGGTGCACGCCGGAAACCTGGCGTATATGGACCAAAGCCCTTCTTGGCGACTTCATCGTCAGAAAAGCTGATGACTGTCGTCGTGCGTCCATGGAAATTTCCGCCCATGACGATGATGTTTGACTGTTCGCTCGGTACGCCTTTGACTTCTTCACCCCATTTATGCGCCGTCTTGATGGCAGACTCAACCGACTCCACGCCGCCGTTCGAAGGCAAAACCATGTCATATCCGGTCAATTCTCCAAGCTCCTGGGCAAACAAGTCACCGACCTCCGTCCTGATATAGCGCGGACCAAGTGTAAGACCTGTATCGAGCTGCGCTTTCACAGCTGCCTTGATATCTTCGTTGCCGTGACCAAAGTTCGTCGCCGAATAACCAGCTAGCATATCAAGATACCTTCTGCCGATTTTGTCGTACATCCATACGCGCTTAGCAGCGACCATTTCGGTCCCAGACTCTTGGTTTACCGGTACATAATTATGTGCGAATTCACTGACTCTTTTTTCTATGTCTGACATCTCCCCTTCTCCTTCTGCCCACTCGTTATTGGACAGTATACTCCCTTTAGTCGCGTTTTAACATGACTGTAAACGCCTTCGGATGGAATATCCACTTTGCCGAATCGCGATTCTTCAGGAGGGGCTCGCCCCTCCGTTCAGTCTCCGAAATAAATTCGGCGACCGAACACCTCCCCTAAAGAACCCCTTTGTTAGTCTCTCTTTAACATCACCGTAAATGCCTCGGACGGGATATCGACTTTGCCAAACCGCTTCATCCGTTTTTTGCCTTTGGCTTGCTTGGCGAGGACTTTCTTTTTGCGGGAGACGTCGCCGCCGTAGAGTCCGGTCGTCACATCTTTGCGATAGGCACTCAGGTCTTCACGGGCGATAAACCGACCACCAATCGCTGCTTGTAGTGCCACTTGAAAATTCTGTCTGGGGATAACTTCTTTGAGTTTGGTCACGACTTCGCGCCCCACACGCTGCGACTCGCTTCGGTGCAACATGATACTCAGCGAGTCTACCATTTCACCGGCCACATAGAAATCAACGCGTACCAAGTCTTCGGCACGGTATTCGCTCAGTTCGTAATTGAAACTACCATAGCCGCTCGTCACACTTTTGAGCTGATCATAAAAGTCAGTCAATAGGTTCGCCAGCGGTGCTTCGAAACTGATAAGTGCACGCTCGTCGATGTAACTCAAGTTCTTCTGTCGTCCACGCTTGCTCACGATCAGTTGTATCACCGCACCGATATAATCTTGCGGTACGACTATCTCGCCGTTGATCCATGGCTCGCGGATTTCCGCTATTTTGCTGACGTCGGGCAAGTCGCTGGCTGATTTGATGTCAAGCTCATCGCCATTATTCAGCGTCACCTGATAGTCAGTCGATGGATTTGTGACCACGAGATCAAGATCATACTCACGCTCCAGCCGTTCACGGATGATATCCATATGGAGAAGACCCAGGAAACCGATGCGTACACCAAACCCAAGCACCGGTGAGTTCTCCGGCTCGAACTGCAGGGCACTATCGCTCAGGCTGAGTTTTTCGACCGCCTCTTTCAGGTCGTTGTAATCCTCATTGGACACAGGGAAAAACCCGGCATACACAAATGGCTTGACGTTTTGATATCCCGGCAGTGGTGTATCCGCATGCGAGCGTTTGACTGTCACTGTATCGCCCACCTTGGCATCACGCGTAGTCTTGAGGTTGGTGACGATATAGCCGATTTCACCTGTACCGATCGCTTCCTGTGGGAGCATAGATGGCGATAATATGCCGACCTCGAGTGCCAAGCCATGCGCGCCAGTCGCGAGCATCTCGATGGTATCACCTTTCTTGATACTGCCATCGACAGTGCGGGTATACAAAATCACGCCGCGATAATCGTCATAATAACTATCAAAAATCAGCGACCGGGTCGGTGACTTGTCGTCACCTTGTGGTGACGCAATGCGAGCTACGATTGCATCCAACACTTCTGGTACACCTTCGCCCGTCTTGGCACTGATTTTTAGTATGTCCGATTCGTCACAACCCAGCAGATTAATGATTTCCGCACTAACTCGCGGCACATCGGCCGCAGGCAGATCTATTTTGTTGAGCACAGGTATGATAGTCAGGTCGGCCGCAAGTGCCAGGTAGACATTTGCCAGTGTCTGCGCCTGGATGCCTTGGCTGGCATCCACCACAAGCACCGCACCTTCGCACGCCTCCAGACTGCGTGACACTTCGTAACTAAAGTCCACATGCCCTGGTGTATCAATCAGGTTGAGCTGATGACCATCATGCATCATCGTCACTGGCGTCAGTTTGATCGTGATACCCTTTTCGCGCTCCAAATCCATACTATCGAGTAGTTGCGACTTCATGTCACGCTTACTCACGGTACTTGTCATCTCCATCATACGATCAGCAAGCGTTGATTTGCCGTGGTCAATATGAGCAATGATACAAAAATTTCTAATATGTGACTGATCCATAAACTACGCTAACTATACCAGAAAACAGGGGTAGAGACAATCACTTGAACTAAGCTACCTCTATCGAGCACGACCAAACAGCAAGCTGTTGATGCGACGAAGAATTGGGTTCGCTTCTTTTAGTCCCAGCAAACGACTCATCAGCAGATATGCACTACCACTTACCGCCACAATAAGTGTAAATTTCGGAAATGTCGCCAGGAAACTATTATCGACGTTTTGCAGCTGGAACAGCTGCACCATGATATAACACACAATCGATGTCACCATGGTTGCGATTGCCATCCTTCCGATCGGACGAAACAGCTCTCGACTGATTAATCCCCTAATACGGTAATTCATGACGATAAAGAGTATGATGACCTCAAACACCGATACGATTGACTGCGCGTAGCCGAGTCCGTACGCACCCATATTGAGCGTCATAGTGAACCATACTGCAAGCGTGATGTTCAGTGCGATGGCAAAGAGCGATATAAACAGCGGAGTTCTGGTGTCCTGCTGCGCATAGAAACTACGCGCGCATATGAAGTAGACTGAGCGAAACAATATAGCGACCACGAGCGAGCCTAGCAAGCCAGCCATGAGCGCGTCACCGCCCGGTTTGATGAAGTTGACCAAGTAGCCACGCGTGAAAAACGCTACCGCTGCAACTGGCATGGCCAACCAAATGATAATTCGGATAATCGATTGTAGCTCGCTGCGGAAAAGATCCGTTCGACCTTGACCGATTCGCTCGGTCATCTTGGGAAATGCGGCCGTGCTAATTGCGACACCAATGAGATTGATCGGTGCCATATGGAGAACCGTCGCTTGGTTATACGCCGCCAGCGTACCCGCCGACAACCTGGAGGCTAGGTTGGTTTCGACAATACCCACCAGATAATCCATACCTTGATCAATCGAGCGTGGAGGAAGTAGTCGCAGCACTTGTCGAAAGCCCTTATTGCGCCAGTAAATTTTGAACCGATAATCAACGCCAAGACCCATCAGGCCGATACAGCTGACAATCAGTTGCATCACCGAGCCGAGTGCAACACCAAGCGCGACTCCCATGATGCCGCCATCAAATACCTGCACGCCGAAGATGTTGATACCGCCCGTAAACACGGTGATACCGATGATGATACCGATGTTGTACAGAATCGGTGCCATGGCAAAAAACGTGAACCGACCAACCGCCTGCTGGATGCTGGACAGCACCGTCGCGATAGCAAACAGGAACGGATTGACCGCGATGACGCGCATCAAACTGCTCGCGAGCGCGATGCCAGATTCGCTCAGACCAGGCGCGATAATATAGCGAATGAGCGGTTCTGCAAATATGATAATCAGTACGCTAGTGACAAGCGTCAGTAGTGCCATAAAATTAAGTAAACTCGTCGAAAGTTCCCACGCCGACTTTTTGTTGCCACTTGCTAATCGCTGATTGAACACTGGTATAAACGTGACGCTCAACGCACCCGATACCAAGATGAAAAACATAAAGTCCGGCACCGTAAACGCCGCCAAGTATGCATCGTATCCCGTGGGGTATGTGTCGTAGTACGTGGCGTTCAGGAGTCGCATGCGGAAAAATCCGAACAATAGCGATATAAGTGTGGAACCGGCCAACAAGCTGGCGGCTAGCTGGATAGATAGCCGCCTATTCGCTCGTGCAACAGCGCTCCTGACTCGTCCCATGTCTTTTTATTGTATGTTATGCGGTTGGCGTGTAAAGCCGTGCTTCTTTTGGTAGTGAAGCATCCTTTAGTATTTTTGCTACTTCGGTCTCTTCGAGCGTTTCTTTTTCAAGCAGCTCTTTCGCAAGCTTCTCCAGACTTTCCATATTGTTCGTAAGCACCGCTTCTGCTCGGCGCGCAGCTTCTTTGATGAGCGACTCGACCTCCAGGTCGATTTCCTTAGCGGTGTCATCAGAATACGGTCGTTCATGTGTGATTTTGTCAAACACCATGCCGCCGTTGTCTTCATGAAATACCTGGTCGCGCAGTTTCGTGCCCATACCTTGCTCGATAATCATATCACGCGCGATTTCAGTTGCTTTGCGCAAGTCTGACCCTGCTCCGGTCGTAATACCGTCGGCACCGTACATGATTTTCTCGGCTACGCGACCACCCATGGCTCGTGCCAGAATGTCTTTGAACTCATAGACATTCGTATAGCTCTTGTCTTCTGGCGGCAGGAACCACGTCACGCCACCGGTACCACCACGTGGAATAATGGTCACCTTGTGCACCGGATCGCTGTCGGGCAACACGTGACCAACGATTGCATGACCGGCTTCATGGTAAGCGGTCAGCTCTTTCTCCTTCTCAGACATGACCTTGGCTTTGCGCTCTGGACCTATGGCAACTTTTTCAAATGCTTCGGTGATGTCATCGTTGCTGATCTTTTTGCGATTAGCGCGAGCAGCCACGATAGCGGCTTCATTGGCAATGTTGGCCAGATCAGCACCGGAGCTACCGGCAGTCTTGGCAGCGAGCTTATCCAGATCCACAGACTCATCGGTCGGCTTGTTCTTGAAGTGAACTTTCAGAATCGCTTCGCGGTCTTTGCGTTCAGGCAGCATGATATTCGTGCGACGATCGAAACGACCAGGGCGTAATAGTGCCGGGTCAAGCACGTCAGCACGGTTCGTTGCAGCCAGTACGATGACGTTGGTATCTGTCTCAAAACCGTCCATTTCTACCAAAATCTGGTTGAGCGTTTGCTCGCGTTCATCGTGTCCGCCCCCCATACCGCTACCACGACGACGTCCGACGGCATCAATCTCATCGATAAAGATGATAGCTGGCGCGTTCTTTTTGGCTTTGGCAAACAAATCACGTACGCGGCTGGCACCGACACCGACGAACATTTCCACGAACTCAGAGCCGCTGATAGACAGAAACGGCACATTGGCTTCACCCGCAACAGCGCGAGCCAGCATCGTCTTACCCGTACCGGGACTACCGACAAGCAGCACGCCTTTGGGAATCTTAGCCCCAACTTCTTGATACTTTTTGGGGTGCTTCAGAAAGTCCACAACCTCTTCAAGATCCTGCTTCGCACTTTCATTACCTGCAATATCATCAAATACGACTTTTTCTTTATCAAGCCCGTAGAGCTTGGCCTTTGACTTGCCAAATCCTAGTGCTTGATTGTTCTGTCCTTGCGCCTGACGCATCATAATCATGAAAAATCCTGCGATCAATATGACCGGCACGATGATAATCGCCAGATTCCACAACGTCTCACCCGCTGTTGATGGCGGCGTGTCATTGAGCGTTTGTTTCGCTTCTTCATTGAGCACGTTTTCTTTGATCAGCGTGCTCACACCACCCTGGATGTATGAGTGCTGTGTTGGTTTGTCTTCGCCTTCCGGCGTAATCTTCAGATCGTTGCCCGAGCCCTCAATCTTGCTGATCTCGCCCTTGTTGGCACGCTCGATTACCTGCGCAATCGGTACCTCCTTTAGCTGACTATGCGGCGATAAAATCGCAAACAACGTCAGAATGGCGACGATGATAATCGCCCAAAAAAGGCCCAATCGAGCCCAGTTGGACATTCGGTTTCGAGGTGGTGTACTTTTTGCTGCCATACTATCAGAATCGTTCCTTTCGCTCTCAGGTGTTAGGGCATTTCTCGCTTATACTATGATAACACCTACCACTTACTTGCGTCTATCTGTTTCTACCACGAAATGCGTACGTGTAAATCGCAAGCGAGTCGTCGCACCAACTTCAAAGACTTTGTCCGGACGCATAACCTTGATAGCATGCAGTGCTCGGACGAGCTGCGGACGCGTCGGTCCGGCACCCGTCTCATGAACGAATACCGACCGCAACAACTCCAAAGCTGCCGATTCGTTCACGTTGATGAACAAATAGCGCGAATACGGTGACGCCCCTTTTAATCCCTCCGCTTCATTATCTACCAGTCGCCTGAGAATAACCTGACGTTGACGGTACATCCGTAACAATTCGCGCGTCTGGTCGTCCAATTCCGCTAATTTTTGCCGTAAATCATTGCGCAGGTACTTCGTGTCTTGATTTGTCGCATCTTCGTGCCACTCTAAACCATGCTTTTTGGCATATGCGACCAGTTCTGCCTTGGGCGTGTCAAGCAGAGGCCGCTCGATATCCGGACTATCCAGCACGGCGAGCCCGCGCCAGCCAGTGCCGCGCGTCAAATTGATAGCAATCGTCTCCACCACATCATCGGCATGGTGCGCGGTCATGATTTTCGCGTCGTGCTTTTTTGCAACCTCACGCAAGAATGTATAGCGTCGCTCACGCGCCAATTCCTCGCTAGCGTGTGCCCCGAGCTCTTCGCGCCTTGTCTCAAACGGCAAATTGTATTTCTCCGCCAATTGCCGCACAAACTCCGCATCGTCCGCTGACTCCGGTCGAATCCCATGATCAAAATGCGCGACAACGACATGGTAGTTGGTAGATGGTAGTTGGTAGATGGCTTTTTTGATGAGCATGTCGAGCAAGACCACCGAATCTACTCCACCGCTGACTGCTACCACATATTTTGTATTCATCTGGCTCTATTATAGATTGCTGGCTTCTAATAACCATATTCCACCAGCAAATTACAAATATCGCGTGCTGCCAAACGGCACCTTTGTCTTGACCAGGCGGCCAGTCGGAATGGTGTCTGCCGAGTGAACCGTGTGCTCGCCGTAGCGATCGTTCAGCTCGTCCACGGCGTCGGTAACTGCCCACTCACGGGCAAGCTGGTCTGCAAACAAGCTGGTTTGAGACGGCTCCTCGTGCTGCAGCAAATACACATGCACGTTGATGTCACGAATAGCTGGCGGCGCGTTCATAAACAAGCTCTTTGCCAGACTATATATCGTCTCGTTGCTAAAAAACGGCGTCTGCGTCACGCGTGTCGCATGCCAGTAGTTCCTTCTTTTGTCACCCGTCATACCAAAAGTGCGCGTGCCGACATAGATGCCACGCGCGCTCAGCCCCTGCTTGCGCATACGCCAGCCGACCGATTCGCATAGATGGTGTAGCCGCTGCAATATCTCGTCAAACGTCAGGTTAAAATTATCCAGCACGTACTGCCGCCCGACGCGCTTGGTTGTGATAACCACGTCGTCCACCTCCCAGCCGCGCAGCCGCTGATGCCACTGCTCGCCATTGATACTGTGAAACACCATGCTATGCAGCACCTCAGGACTCGCGTCCAGAAACTCCAGCGGCGTGTAGATGCCTACAGCATTCAGCCGCTGCTCATTGCGGTATGCGATACCATTGAGGTCAGTCAGCTTGAGCGTGGCGTACACGTCGCGCAGGTTCTCGTGGGTGATGACATCCAGCCCGTCAGGCTTATGCAGACTGGCGGCAGTCTTGGCCAAAAAGCGGTTCGTCCCGATCCCCACGTTGCAGCGCATGGCACAGCCTATCTCGTCTCGCAGCCGTTGCTTTATCTCCATCCCCACTTTGCGCAAGGACAGTCCTTGCGCAATCAGGGGTGAGTGGGCGAAATCGATGACGCCCTCGTCGATGCTCTTCATCGTTACCCTGGCCGAGTAATCGTTCATGATGTCGAGCAGCTTGCGGTATACGTAGCGGTATTTCGGCGGGTCGCTCTCGACGCCAATCAAGCCGGGGCAGAGTTTTTGCGCGTCGTGCAGCTTCATACCTAGCTTCACGCCCATAGCCTTGGCCTCATAGCTCGCCGTCACGATCATCGTATTCTCCGTCCGCCGATTCACCACTGCCACCGGCTTACCCCGGAGCCTCACCCGCGCCTGCTGCTCCACCGTAGCAAAGCAGCTGTTCAGGTCGATATGCATAATCAATGGCTGAGCGGAATTATAACTGTATTTCAAGAGAATCTCCCATCCGTGTCAAATGCCACGTCAACCGCTCGCTGTCGAGCTCGATCCGATAGTCCGCCTGTCCATCGGTAACATCAAACACATGTACCGTCCGCTTGCCCTTCAGCGTCGGGTGGCGTAGACCGATTTCGCTCACAACCACCTCCCTCCCATTTGGTCGCTTGAACTTCACTGGGGTGCACGGGTTCAGCCCACTGCCAAACGTCGCGATTACTTTGATCCGTTCGTTCAAAAAAGTTTCATCATTCATAGTTAAAAGCCCTCAAAAGTTAGTTTGAGAAACGATTATTGTCGATTCGCCCGTCTTTTGATCCGTTTCTAATCAAAATCCGAAGACGATAAAATTGAATGATGAATTCCGCCGGAGGGACGCTTTGCCGGGTGGCCAGTGTGTGTCGCGGGGATTATATATTCATTATAGCAAATCATGCAGCTTGTATTTTCGCCCCAAAAACGATATACCTATAGCACCATGATTGGTAAAAATTACACCATGAAAAATCAATCCCCGGAAAATGGTGCGCCCCTGGTGCCAGACCACCTGCGACCAGCACTGGAAGTATTGTCCAAAGAACTGCGCGAGGCCAGCGAACAGCTACATGAAGTGCAGCAACGCCACCGCCAAGCTATCTTGGCCAGGATCGCCCTGCAGGAACAGTCCCAGGAAATATCCGCTGACATGCGAGCAGAATGGGAATCTTTGATCGAAGAATTACAAGTAGCAAACCACCGCTATCACCAGGCAACCGTGGACAGGATAGCATTCGTAGCCGAGATGAACGGCGAAACTCATTAGTCCATATTTTTTCAACTCACAAACAGCGTTGACCATGAGCAAGTTCATGGTACAATCTTGTTAACGCTAATAAACGGTGGGCAGGAGGGTATGGAAACATGCAAATTATAGAGAAATACAAGTGGCTGGTTGTCGCTGCCGTCGTGGTTATCGTGGCTGGGCTACTATACATTAACAACAATAGCAGCGTCGACAACGCGAACAAGGACGCCACGAACGAGGTTAGCCAGGAAGAAAAGAAGGCCGAAGAGGCTAGACAAAAAGAAGCCGAAGCGAAAGCCAAAGCAGAAGCTGCCAAGACTGGTGAAACCACATACACTGCTCGCCTAGGCGATTCGTACACTGTACTGGCACGTAAATCCATCCAAGCATACGCTGATGCTACCCAGACCGAAGTGAGCAAAGCGCAAATCGTCGCCGCCGAAACATTCCTGACGGTTGACGCAGGCTCACCGTACCTGAATCTCGGCCAAAAAGTGACTGTCGACAAGAGCGTCGTCGCCAAAGCTGTCGCCAAGGCGCAGGCTCTCTCACCCGCCGAAATCGCCGCATGGCAAACCTACGTGCCATACGTCAACTTTGACACCAGCAACAACGGATAATCCTATCCCGACTCACAAAATCACCTGTCATATGGCGGGTGATTTTATATGTAACTTTTCTCACAGCAGAGAGACACGGCCCCTTGTATCGTAAAAATACATCAACCAAGGAGGGAAACCATATGCGCAACGAAGAAGACTTTGAACTGCACTCATATCAGGATGATCTGGACACAGATGATAACACCACCGATCCGCTCATGAGCGAGCAGGGCGACGACATCTCTAGAGAGCTCGGCGTTCCCTCTGATGAGCTGGCAGACGAGCTGGACAAGCAGGAAAACGACGAGGATCGCAGCAGCATGATTGAAGATTTCGATGATGATCTGGACGACGAAAACTACTAAACGTCCGCAAAAAGTTCCAGCACTTCCTGACGGCACACGTCGCGTATGATCGTAATATCATAGCCACTGTCATCGGCAAGCGTCTGTGTACCTATCTGGCGCGGACGCAAAAAGGGTAAGTCTTCACGTGAGGCACCGATGACGACTCGCGGGATTTTCGCCTGGAAAATCACCGCCGAACACATAGGGCACGGTTCGTTGGTGGAATAGATGGTGCAGTCTGACAAGTTGTTGGTACCCAGAGTTTTACACGCGTTATCCACAGCTTCTGTCTCCGCATGCGCGAGGACTGTCTGCAGCCTATCCTCCCGACATCGACCAGTTGCAATGATTTCTCCATTGCGGACCACCACCGCCCCAAACGGTCGTTCGCTGTCCTGCTTAGCCAGACTACCCTGTTCCAAAGCAGCCTTCATAAACGCCACATGATCGACAGTCTCCATAGTAGATATACTATACCACATATCTGGGTTTTTTGACTTGCTCTGTTTGACTTTTTGATATAAAAATGCTATAATGATTACACATACACATTGGACTTCTACGAAAGGATTCTACCGATGTCGCTCTTTGCCGGTCTCAAGAAGAACCGCATGACCACACTGGTCGTCACCGCTGCATTCGCGCTGGGTCTCAGCCTGAGTGCCTGCGGCGGAGACTCGATCATCAAGTCGGACGATCCGGCGATCGGAACCTCAACCACACCGCCTGAAGAATTCGCCGAAAGCATCCGTGGTCTCGTCGACAAGGCAAGTGACGCCGACAAACTGGAGGTGTCCGCTGCCAAGGCATACTGCGACGTGGAACGGGCGTACGGTCAGCGCAGCATAAAGCTCTCCAAGGTTGTTCAAGCGACCGGCGAGCACTTTGCGCAGAAGTACTTGACGCTCATGAACGCTGAGGACAAGATCGCACCGGAAGGCCAATGGGGTCTCCTCCACGCGCTCAACATGGCGGCGATGTACCCCCATGTGGGAAGCTTCAGCGGTCCGTTTGAAGACGATCTGCGGGCTTGGCTGCACAGCTCGTTCTGCGAGGTCGCCGAGAAGCAGGTGCCTTCGTCGATCGAGTCAAGCGTGCTCTTCGAATGACCTTCAGGGTCGGTCTTCGCTACTTCGGTAGCGAGGTCGGCCCTGTTTCATTTGCTCCGACACTCTCTATCTTTTCGACAAACAAGCGGATGGCTTTTTGTCGATGACTAAGCGAATTTTTCTTGTCTTCATCCATTTCGGCATATGTCTGCGTCTCTCCATCCGGCACAAACGTTACATCAAAGCCAAAGCCACTGTCACCGCGCGGTGCCACCACGGTACCCGACACGTCACCGCGCACCGACACCAATTTTTCACCGTCATAGTAAGCGATAGAGCACGACACCGTCGCCCTTTCACCTTCCGCTCCCGCAAGCTCGTACAGAGCTGCGCCACCCAACTGTTTGATAAAAAACTTAATGGAAGGACCAGGGAGTCCTCCAAGCTTTTCCAGTCCAGCAGACACGTCCTCAACTACAACTGGCTTGCCTGTCGCTTCATAAGCACGCCTCGCCTTGTCTGTCACAATTTCTTCTGGGTCCGCACTCTGAATTTCCGGCAAATCCACATCCATACTATCTATCTGCATATCGTCAGGCAAAATCGCTCGCCATTCACGAAGCTTATTTGGGTTCCCCGTCACTAGATACATCTTTCTCATTCCATCAGTATATCGTAACGATGATGGTGGATAAACTTGCCTACACTGATTCACCCAAAAGAAAAAGGCCCGATTACGCATCGGACAAGCGGCTCGTTCGACGTCGAACGCACGTTTTGGTGCTGATGACACAAACCCTATGTCAGTAGATGATCCAACCTTATGCTAGTCTGCCCCTGGCCAGTAGGTATTCGCCCCAATATTTTGGGAAACCTCTCTGAACCCCTTGCCGTTAGCATTAGGACACCAGTACTCATCATTGATGCCGCTGGTAATGGCAGCATGCCGACCCTTAGGCTGACCGCAATTGCGACATTTCCGCACGTCGGCACTACCGTCTCGGGCATAGCGACCATTCATCATGTACTTCCCTCCACGTTGATTGCTTGCGAAACATATCGCTGCAAATGAGGACGAGCTTAGAATAACAATATTCTTATCAGTATATCAAGCATAAACACAAAGAGACTTTACAGGAAACTGTGCTGGTAATCCAAAATCAATCACAAAGAAAAACGGCCACATCATGTGACCGTCTTTCTTTGGTAGCAGCGACAAGGATTGAACTTGTGACCTTAGGCTTATGAGTCCTACGCTCTAACCAACTGAGCTACGCTGCCTCGTCGGAACTCACTTTCGAGACCTCGTTTCGCCGCAAGCGGCAAAAGCTTCGTCTCTTCGTTGTTCCTCCTCTCAATTTTACAAACAGCAAGCTTGGTTTGTAAAATTGGCGACGAACTAACGTTCGTCGTTATTAGGGCAAAGACGATTGTAACAGATACGGGTGAAGATTTCTAGAGTTCGACGTTGTCGACGGCTGCTTCGCGGCGGGCGAGAAAGGCACGTAGTTCAGCTGAGGTGCGTGGGCGGTTCCAGGTAGCGAGGCTGATAACCCTGAAAGCTTTCTCAAATTCAGCAGTTTTTGTAGAGAGGATTTTTGTCATTGTGGTGGACCCTTTTTTTGTTTTTATAAATGTCTGTATTTAAAATAGCATAAACATATTAAAAAAGCAATAGTTTTTGCGCAAATAGTACTTCTTATGGTAAAATTGCCCAAAAGGACAAGATAAACATATGGCAAACTTCGACCTTATCACCTCTCTCGCCATCGTCCTGTTGGCGGCGGCGACTCATGCCAGTTTCCAGCTCAGCGTCAGCATGCTCACCCTGCTCAGCGGTCATGCCCTTGGTCGCAAAACCGCGCACTTGCGTCTGATGCGTCTGGTTGGTAGCTTCACGCTCGGTGCTGGGCTCATCACCATGCTCCTACTTTCGACTATCGCACTCGCGCTAAACCTGCTACTTCCTGAGCGCACGCCGCTACTTGTCTGGGCCGCTTTTGCCGGTGGCGTTGTCGGTGTGGGGCTCTCGGTTTGGCTGTTTTATTTTCGTCGCGAACCGGGTACCTCGCTGTGGGTGCCACGTAACTTTGCACGTTTTCTGAGTGACCGGGCAAAAGCAACCAAAAGCAGTGCCGAGTCGTTCAGCTTGGGACTTGCCAGCGTGTTGGGCGAGCTGCTGTTTATATTCGCACCGGTAGCCATAGCCGCTCTCGTTCTCGTCCAGCTTCCACCTATGTGGCAACTGATTGGCGTGCTGCTCTATGCTGCCGTTTCTCTGCTGCCACTGCTTGTCGTCGGTCTACTTATCGGTGGTGGACACAAGCTGAGCAATATCCAGCGATGGCGTGAATCCAACAAAAATTTCCTGCAATTTGCAGCTGGTAGCGGCCTTTTGATACTCGGTGCTTACGTCTACGTGGAACGCGTCCTCACCGTCGCCGTCGTCAGCACGCTAGGGGGCCAGTAATGGGACTTGCTGTCGATGTCGTCAAGCGTTCCGGGAAACGTCCGACCGAAAAGTTCGATCGCGACAAACTACTCCATAGCGTTCGTGCGGCCTGTCTCAGTGTGCGCACCCCTGAAGGCGAAGCCGAATCAACCGCTGCTAACGTGACACATGCCGTCGTGCTGTGGATTGACACCAAACCAGCCGTTACCAGCCACGACATCCGTCGCTTGGCAAGCCAGCACCTACGTCGGTATCACCCAGAAGCCGCCTACCTATATCAAAATCATAGAACCATCATATAAGGAGTTTCTCGTGGCAAAACCTAAATTCGACTTTGACCTTATCGTTATCGGCAGCGGTGCTGGCGGCAGTGCAGCGGCGACCATTGCTGCACACGAGGGAAAGCGCGTCGCCATCGTCGAAGCTGACGTATTTGGCGGTACCAGCCCGAACTGGGGTGATGTACCCACCAAAGCTCTGCTGCATGCTGCACAGCTATACGACGATGCCCGTAATGGCTCACGATTTGGATTGCGTTCCAGTGCCCTCGGTTATAACTTCCCGTCCGTTCAAGCGTGGAAAGAACTGGCTGTCAAACGAACCGGCGCGGGCGGCAATCGCAAGTACTACGAAAACGAAGGAATTACCACGCTGCATGGCACAGCACACTTCCTGTCACCGCATGAAATCAGCGTCAACCGCCGCAACTACTCCGCCGCATCGTTTGTCGTTGCTACCGGTTCGGATTGGGTCGTTCCAGATATCCATGGCATCACCGACGCGGGATACGTCACGCCGCGCGCTATTTTGGAAGTCACGCGTCCGCCCAAATCGATCTATATCATTGGTGGCGGCACCACAGCTGTCGAGCTGGCACAGCTGCTGTCTATCTTTGGCACCAAAGTCTATATCGCTGAAATCGCCTCTCGCCTGCTCCCCGACTACGACAATGAAGCAGGGGAGTTGCTCGAAAAACGCCTCTCCGATCAAAAAGACGTCACCGTCCTCACACAGACACGCACCCTCACAATCGAAAAAGAAAACATTGCTCGACGCGTCACCTATACCCGGGGCGGACACGAACATAGTTTGCGTGTCAACGAAGTCTTGATTGCCGCTGGTCGTACACCCAACGTCGACCTCGGCCTGGAAAACGCAGGTGTCGCCTATACTGCCAAAGGCGTCGAGGTCAACGACTTTTTGCAAACGACCGCCAAGCACATCTATGCCGCCGGTGATGTACTGGGACGTCATGGATTTACCCACACCGCGCTGCTCGAAAGTCGCATCGTGGCCAGCAACCTGCTCTCAAAACACAAGCTTATCCCCGACTACGCTGCCACGCCGCGCGTCGTGTTCACCAATCCGTCCGTTGCGTCTGTCGGCATGACCGAAGATGACTGCTTGCGTCGAGACTTGAACATCCGCAAGGCAATCGCACCGTTTGGACTCATCGCTCGCAGCAACACCAGCGATTTTCATGACGGCTTCGTCAAGCTCATCACCGACAAAAAAGGCGTGTTGCTTGGTGCAACTGTGGTGGCACCAGAATCAGGAGAAATCATTCACGAACTGGCACTTGCTATCAAATACGGCTTGACCGCCGCACAATTAGCCACCACTCCTCACGCCTTCCTGACGTGGAGCGAAGCGGTTCGTGTTTGCGCCAGCAAATTAAGCTAAGCCTCATTCGTGTATAATCATAGGGGGGAGATTTTTGACTATGACCGAACATGTTGGCGAGAAGAACACGTTGCAACGAAAAACATTCGCGGCATACGTCTCCGCGTTTGCGGCGACCGCTGCACTATTGGCAGGTTGCACGAGCGAGGTGGAAGCTACGACACCGCGCACAACCACGGCAACACCGACCACCGAAACGAGTACGCCGATACCCACATCGACAGAGATACCTCGTCCTACGTCAACACGTACAACCACACCCATAGAAACCGTCACTGCTATTCCGCCCGCGCCGACAGAAATAGAACAACCGCCAGCTACGATCGATTGCCTGGTTCAAAAATGCATCGCGCTCACTTTCGATGATGGTCCAAGTCCGTACACAGGGCAGTTACTTGATGACCTGGCCGCTCACGACGCCAAAGCCACGTTTTTTGTGGTAGGAAACCGCATCGCGCAATATGCCGACACCGTCCGAGAGATTCGTGACGGTGGTCACCAGCTTGCTAACCACAGCTGGCGTCACGACAACCTCACATCTATAGGTGCGGCTGCAGCAGCAGCCGACATCGCGCGGACAAACACCGAAATTTTCAATCATACAGGTGTCACACCTGAAATTATGCGTCCACCATACGGCGCAACCAATCAAACAGTCATCGATGCGGTCGACATGCCGCAAATCATGTGGTCTGTCGATTCTGAAGACTGGAAATACCGCGACAGTAATTACGTGGCCAATCACGTGATAAGCAACGCCAAACGAGGCGATATCGTCCTTATGCATGATATTCATCCGACCACGGTCAACGCTGTGCCGCGCATCCTCAGCACTTTACGGTCAGATGGTTACCAGCTGGTAACCGTTGATACGCTGCTCGGCACAAACTTGCCGACGGCGAAATACTCGCGACAGCCTCTTGGGTAGCAATACTGCAGTCATCTTTTTCACAGACCACCATAAGCGACTATGATTAGATGGTCACATGCCCCGGAAGACCGGGGTCGTACATCGTGCCCTTCCGGGCACACGATCCAGGGAGCTGGTGAATGTCAGATGCGATGAAGGTGAAGCTGTTGTTTATTGCCGACGAGATACGTGACAACTCACAAACCAATCACAATGTCATCGTCGGTTATGAACCGACGCTCGCAGCCACGCTGAATACAGAACAGCAAGAGCGTGTCATCTCGGAGCTTTGCGCGAGAATCAAAACTATGTGCAAGCAAGACGCAGACAGCGACACCCACGTATGTGCCACGGTAAACATACTACACAACAACCGTTCGGCACATGTGATCATCGTCTACGGACGTGAATGTCTCTGTACGACCGACGATTTCGATGTGTTTTTTCAAGCAGCGAACAACATCGTCCACAGAGCACGAATCGCGACAATTCGTAAAATGACTCACTGTTAAGCGGCTCAGGCCGCGGGGGAGCAACGACGCTTCCCCGTGGTCCGTCCGTCACCATCAAACAGCCAGCTCCCTGCTCCCTCCACATTTGATTTTTGAGTGATAAGTTAGTATAGTATACACACACCGAACAACCGTTCGGCGTGTTCTTTTCTGTCCGCCCCCATGGCGAGGCACTACAGCATCAGGAGGCATGATGGCTACGATCGCACTTCGGCTTCTCATTGGATACCCGATCATCAAAAACTGGCGTGGTTGCAAGCTAGAAACCGACGACACCATCGAAGACGCCGAAAGACGGATAGAGGCTATGGTCGAAACATTCTACGCTAACGATCCCAATGTCAGAATCGAATCAAATCTGCCGCTTGGCGTAATAGGACTGCGAATGGTTACAGCAGTCAAAGCAGACGATCCGACCGTCGATGACCTGTGGCACCGTATCCTCACTGCGGCAAAGGGTGTCCAGACGGTCACCTAACCTGATCGCGCCACTTATTGTGGCACTGCCCGCCTACTCGCACATTTCGTGCAGGGTAGGCGGGTCTTTCATTTCTGCCCTACGCGTCTACCGCTCGTTCCAATGCTTCAACCATCGGATTGCGATGATTCACTCGATAATATACATGTTTGCCATCACGCTCACGGATGACCAGTTCCGCCTGCCTCAGCACTTTTAGATGCTGTGATGCCAGCGGATCCGATATGTCCATGAGTCGCGCGACATCGCCAACTCTTATAGGTCTTCCGCGGAGCAGAGCGCGAAAAATCAAACAGCGGTTCGGTTCGCTCAATGCATCAAATGCGGTCGTCATGCGCGTCACGTCGATGTGCCGGACATGCTGCTGTAAGCGATGATGCTCGGCAGGAGTTAACATGTCAGATTCCTTCGTAGCCAGGGAAGTCGTCTGTCTTCAGCGACTCCTTACCCACACCCAAATCAGCCAGCTGTACCGCTAAGCTCGCCACCATCGGCTCCGGACCCGATATGTAAATCAGCGGGTCGGTCACCGCGTCAGCGTACTGCTTGATCATATTGCCATCGATGGTTTCAGGACTGGTCACATATTCTACCCGCACATTTGGATTGTTGGCCACAAGGGTATCCAGCTCATCCTTAAATGGCACCTCACCTTCGCGGTTACCATATAGCAATGTCGCTTTGATAGGTGAACCTTGATTGGCAGCTTCGATCAAAATGGAGCGAAACGGCGTGATACCTATACCGCCAGCCACGAAAATATAATTGCGTGAAAAGTCGTCGACGACAAACCCGCCTTCCGGCCCGTCGGCTTCCACCTGCTCGCCTGACTCCAGCGCGTCGAGTGCTCGCTTGAAGCTGCTGCCGTTGTCGCCAGCCAAGCGCGTGCTGATCATCACATGGCCTTCGGATGGCGCACTCGAGCATGTAAACCAGCGTTCGGTGCCACGGTCGTCAGCATCGGCATGAGGAAGCACGTAGTGGAAGTACTGACCAGGCTGCCAGGTTAGGGGAGTTTCAGGTCGAAATACAAACGAAACGACGTCCGCAGCGACCGGTTGTTTGTTCATAAGAGTCAATTTCATAGTTAAATACCTGTTTAAATGTAAGTTTCATTGTAATCCCATCTACCATGAATGTCAAAACTGTATCTGAAATAATTCACAAAGTTTTTACAGCCACACATCGATTGAGCTCGTAGTTTTTCACCTTCGTAACCTTGTTCTTATCTTATAAAAGAACGTTTGTTCCATTTTGGTTGACTGCTGCAAGCAGCACACCGTCAATGTCGAGATATATATTCATTATGAATAATCCAATGGAAAATTTGATAGCAATTTCATACTGCTACAAGCTCGTGAGAGCCTCTATGACGCATGATAACATGCGACACGTAACCATACCCATCAATACAAAAATTCTCGTTCAAGTTTCTCTCTTGAAGGTTTGTTTCGTATCTGTTAATTGCACTGCTGCCTATCTGAGTAGTGTTCGTGAGCACAAGCTTTAATTACCGTACTCATTAACTTTATCAAAATCATAGCCGCTAAACAGGTGTCTCATATCACACCCCATGCCAAGGGTTGCGGTCTTGAAGTTTTGCTCGTACCGCTTCAACGAGGCGTTCCATTCGCGTGCTTTACTGTTGTACTTCGCAACAACGCTTTCATATTCGTCCGTGCCGATGTAATGAATAATGTGAGCACTACTCGGTTTACCTCCGAGCTTTGTTTCCAACCTTGATTTAGGTGATTCATAATACCTGTACCACATAGGGGAGCATTCATCGTCTTTCTTCTGCTTCTCTGTATAGCTTGAGCCCGTACTACTTGTTGCATTACCCGACACTTGCGGTGGTTTATCAGCTAACTTTGTCATTTTACCCTGCCCGTTACTTGCACAATAGTCTTTGCTATTCTTCGTAAAACCAGTCTGTGGATTCTTAAATTGCTCGTCAGTATAGTACCTGTATGACCCATTCGAGCAATACATATACTGCCAACGTTTAGTCTTTTTGTTAGCTTCTTTTATCTGCTCTACTTGGTTCTGCGAAGTGTTTTCGGGCTGCCAAACACCCGCTATAGATATGGGCACACCGATAAACAACCCTAGACAGGTGCAAACAAACAATACAGCCCTGGATGTACGTATAAATAGCACCTTGCTCCTACGCAACAGCCAAACCACCGCGAAGAATATGGCGGCAATAGTGAGAATTATTGCGAGCACAAGGTTGTTCGCGCCTCTTGCGGTCATCTCTGCAGGGGCCATCATCGCCACGACGGCGGAAAGCAAAAGCGCGGCCAGAATAACCGCTACGACACTCCACATAAAACACCATAAACACACATAGACTGCCACCTTGAATGCATTTAGTAGCTTTTGCTTTACGCTAGGACGATGTTTACTATTCGATTTTTTCTTGGACTTCATAGATTGCTTACGATTTCATGTAATTATAGCATTTGCAAAGATAAAAGACAGATGAGATAAGTTGTGGCAGTCGTAAGTTTAAGCCCGTACACCTAGCATAGAAAAAATCCCCAGCCATTTGACTGCGGATCTTTTCTTGGTTGCGGGGGCAGGATTTGAACCTGCGACCTTGTGGTTATGAGCCACACGAGCTGACCGGGCTGCTCCACCCCGCGGCATATGTTGTCTATGATATCACACTATCTGTTATCTGGCAAGACGTGTTTAATTTCGCGGCTGCGCACCTAGTAGAAAATCTATCCATTGCTGCAATGGGGACGGAGGTGTTGTTTTAACGGGAAGCATGCTTCCAGTCGTCTCCTCCGCCTTGTCCTGCGCGATGATCGCAGCAGAGTTTGGTGGCAGAATCAGCACCTTTTCTCCTGGCTCAGCCAGTCCCAACCGACGCTTTGCCTCAAGTGTTAGGTACTCACTGCTTTTGTAGTACCGCTGCTCAAACTGCAAGTTTTCCGTCTGTAGCTGTACAAGTGTGGCTTGACGTTTCTTGTCGTCAACTTCACGCTGTAGCTGGTAATTACGCTGAACAGCTTGGACAGACGACCAGGCCCAGCTCACGGCAATGAGTGCCGCAGCCGCCAGCACGATGTTGTTTATCGTGAGGTACTGATGTCGCGCGATATAGATGAAGCGTCTGATTTGTCTGTTTTGCATTGTTTCATTCATTATATCGTAATAGACTCCTATAGTGTAAAATGGAGTGCAGTACGGTCGTTTTATAACCTCTGGCATGGGGCTGTAGCTCATCGGTTAGAGCAGGCGGCTCATAACCACTTGGTAGTAGGTTCGATTCCTACCAGCCCCACCAGAGGTTATAAAATGAACGACAAATGAGTCATGTGTTTATTTGAGTTTGGCCAGATGACGCAGACCGAGCAATACGAGTATTGCCATGATTGCCGCGCCCACGAAAGCAGCAATAGCGGCATAAAGTGCCAGCATGCCAAAGGTCCAATATGCATATCCGGCACTAAGCAACATACCGCGAAGTGTCTCACCCTGGAAAAGGGTTGCTTTCTGCGCTTGTAGCTTCTGGTTTGATGGATCCTTCATGGACTCAGCACTGACTTCGGCATATGTCTTGCCGTCAGCCATCTGCTCCAAATGCACCCCTATATAGTGATTGGCATACACGCGCGCCTGCTCGCCGTTCACCAGTTGCTGGCCAGCATACTGACTGATTGCCTCTTTATCTTTCTGTGGCAGCGACTCGAGTGCTTGACTGCCCCTTTCAGGGAAAAATATTTTTTGTGCGGAAAGTTCTGTCGTGACCATATTGGTCGCAAACTGATGTCCGTACCATGCCAACCCGCCGATAACGAGCAGTGCGGCGGTACTCGCACTACCGAGCAGTATAAATACTTTGTCTATCGCTCTTCTCTCTGTTTTTTTGCTCATGCCCATCCTTTTTAAACGTTAACTCTATTGTCTCTATATTACGATACTTGGGTCATTTTTGGCGAAAACTATACTGCCTGGTGATTGCTACTTGCGTAGACGGCTGATTTGGTATATGGTTATACTCGTTTAGTACTTCGACAACGAGAGGAGCGGCCATGACACGATCCCCCCGCGCCCCGGCTTACGACGAGCCGATCCAGTGGTCACCTGATAGTGTCACCGTAGAGCAAATACTCGCATACTGTGAGCGGGAGTACGCTCGAGTCAAAAAAATCGTTACGGAAAGGTTCGTCGCGCCATTTTGGCGAGAATTCACGGTAATCTGTGCAATGTAAACCATCGCGCCTATCCCGCAGAGATCAGTTACGCCACTGTTGCTCGCGATTTAACGCGACACCTCGACGATACGACGCCTGAAGGGGCAGTCAAAAAGGCAGGCTACCTGGCAGCCCTGAATTCGGAGTGGGACGCTCTGCGCTCCTACTTCGCGAAGAACTTCACAAAACCGGCCCTCGACTGACCGCTAGGACAATAAAGACCCCGCGTGTCAGTCGGGGTCTTTTGTTTTTGCAGGTTACCTTCGTTTGCTCTTTACTCGTTGAATCGCTTCGGCAATGCTCATAATACCCATGGCATCCAACCGGTCGACCTCGGCCTCTTCCTCTGGAGTCAGCTCGTCACTCTCTTCCTGAGGCAAGGCTGCGGAGATATCTATACCACGCGCTGCGAGCATGGCAAGCTTACGACCCAATGCGACTTTGGATTTTATGCGTTCTTCCGTGGCTCCAAGCGCGCGCAGTTTGTCTGCTTCGGCCCTGGCCTCATGAAGTGTGTCCATAACCTCTGGAGGTATATTGCTGGTATCGCGAGGTATTTCGATCATATATGTCTATTATACCATAAGAATTATAATATATCAAGTGTCTTCGTCCGCTTCTCGAATCATTCCCAGCTCTCGCAGCGTTTCTTGAACTGGTTTTCGCGCAAGTTTACCCGCAGGGTGACGCTGGCGTGCCGCCATGTACTCACTCGTGGGGAACTTCACCAGATTATCCTCTTCGCGCTCTTCCGGTGGTGACGGAGTCTCTCTGTCCATGGTTCTATTATACCGCGAAATGACCAGTACCAAAAAGCTCCGCGGAGCGATTTGCGTATCCCCGCGGAGCTGATTGACACCTGTTTGTTTGACTTCAGTCTACCATCAGCACGATTACGCTGCAATAGTTTATCCACAGACCGACAGGATAAAATTAACAACAAACCGCCCCTGTTATGGGGGCGGTTCATCGTATACCGATTAGGTATTATTTTTTCTTTGAGATGGTTAGGAAACCGTTGCGTGGGTTTTCCTTGACAACACGATCTTCTGGAAGATCAGTTGGCTCACCCTTGTCGTTCTTCTCAACCTTGGCAAAGAAATAAATGGTCTGTGGTTTGCCACCGCGCAAGGTAACGGTAGTCTTGTGCAGGTAGTAGGTGACACCCTTTGAGTTAGTGTGTTTGTAAGCCATTGGTCTTATACCTCCTTTAGTGCTATACAGTAGTCAGATTACCGTGACCTGATAGCACTTGTCAACACTTATGGCTCTCTGTTGCGCATTTTAAGTAGCATTCGTAGGACCATCAGCCCTATCAGACGGGCAAAAATCATAAGCAAGATCAGGAGAAATACCAGTACTGAGAGGCCAGCGAAATCGGGTGACCATAGGGGCGAAACAAAACTATATCGATAGGCATCGGCTTTGGGCAGATTAACCGCGGACGCTGGGTCATCAGCAGGCGTGTACTGTGCCAGATAGTCCACCGTACACTGTAAATACGCTTGAGAATAGTGGGTAAACTTTGGTGCGCAGACTTCTTGTGCCTTCTTGTAAATGTTGCCGTTTGGATTGCCGACGCTGCTGGCACTGTCGATAGCACGCTGGCTATCACGTCGATATTGATTTTCCAGGTAGATCGATCCCATGTCAGCATTCATATGTGAAGATACGTATCGTTGTAAAGCAAACAACCTTGCCTTGATTGCTTCGGTATCTCCTGTCTTGTCTGCCTGTAGAACTGCGTCGCGTCGCTGTGACATGCCGACACTGTTGAGACGCAGGAACGTCGCTGCGATAAATCCGACCAATACCAGCAAAACGACTAGCTGCCACGTCTTGACGTGCTGCAGTCGCCTGATATTGCGTCGAACCTGTCGTTTATCTGCCACTGGAGTTGTCCCACCGCTTTATTGCTGGTTTTAGTATAGCACGCAGCAGCTTTACCAGATAAGGTATACTGTTCATATGACTATCTATTTCTGCGGTATCGGCGGCGTCGGGCTGGGTCCTTTAGCCGAAATTGCATTGGATACTGGCTACAGCATCCGAGGGTCGGATCGTGCAGAAAGTCTCATGGCACAACGCTTAGAAAAACGTGGTGTAATGATTGACTATAAACAAGATGGAGTTTTTCTGAAGGAAACGCACGCTGAGCAGCCCATCGATATGCTCGTGTACTCTGCGGGCATTCCCGACGACAATCCAGAGCTGGTTGCGGCCAAGGAGCTAGGTATCACGCTCGCTAAACGTGACGCACTGCTCGCGCGTATTATCGAGGAAAAGAATCTGGAGTTGATCGCTATCGCTGGTACTCATGGCAAAACAACCACGACAGCCATGGTGGTATGGGCATTGATGCAGCTAGGTGTTCCGGTGAGCTATTCGGTCGGAACGACGATGTCGTTCGGACCAAGCGGTGCTTTCGATCCGGCGAGTCGATACTTTGTATACGAATGTGACGAATTCGACCGTAACTTCCTAGAGTTTCACCCGAAGCTGGCTATCATCACCGCCATGGACTTTGACCACCCCGACACATTCGGCAGTCCCGAAAACTACGTCGCGGCATTTCGTGAATTCATGTCTCAAAGCGCGCACAGCGTGTTGTGGCAAAGCGACAGCAACCTGCTTGGCCACGCGCCTGACGCATGGGTACTTGGCGAACACGACGTCGTCAATGTCACGCTTGCAGGTGAACACAACCGGCGCAATGCCAGTCTGGTCGTCAAAGCACTGGAGCGTTTGGGCGTAATGGGAGATGCTATCGACGCGTTGAACCGCTTCCCCGGTGTTGATCGCCGTTTTGAAAAAATCGATACCAACCTGTACAGTGACTACGGTCACCACCCTGCCGAAATCGCAGCGACGCTGCAGCTGGCACGTGAACTAAGCGACGATGTGGTTCTGGTCTATCAACCGCACCAAAATGTCCGTCAGCACGAATTCCGCACTCAGTACACTGATTGTTTCGAAGATGCCACCGATGTCTACTGGCTACCTACCTATCTGACTCGTGAAGACCCTTCGCTCATGGTGTTAAAGCCCGAGGAGCTCATAGAAAACATCAGCAATCACGACGCCGTCCATATCGCCGACCTCAATGATGAACTGTGGGAAAACATCCAGCATGCACGCAAGCGCGGCGCGTTAGTACTATGCATGGGTGCGGGCTCCATAGACGACTGGATTCGCAAAAAAGCGGCCGTCTAGTCAGTCCACGTCGCTTCAAACTCTTCGAAAAAGAACGGGTCTCGGAAAAATGTCCGAGCGATGATTTCTGATATGCCCGGTGCGAGTGTCATCTTGTGTAATTTGTGCGGTTGCACCCACACGGTTTGTTCGTCACTGGCAATGTCATCACGATAAAACGTAAACACATGCACGAGCGTCACTGTCATGATGGTATCGTCATGACGCACGCGTACATAGCAATCACCGGCGTGAGTCATGTCTTGATTTTTCACCCCAAGCTTTTCATGCGCCTCACGCTGAGCCGCCGCGATCAATGACTTGTCGTCATTGTGTAGCTTGCCGTTTGGTAATGTCCACATGTCGATATATGGCTGCTTGGTACGCCGCTGCAACAAAACGTCACCATCAGAGTTCTGTATGACAAGCATGGTTACGATTTTTGGTTGTTGACGCACGAACATCTTATCCGCATTGAGCCGATCGGCGTAAATTAACCCTGTCGCATCAAGCGTGTAACCCTTGTCCGACTTTTTCACGAGACCGCTCTTGAGTAGTTGCGTCAGATGATAGCTATAGAGGTTTGTGTCTGTCCGTGGCGGCCGCATATCACGAAACCGAGCCGTTTTTTGCCGCAGCAAAACGCTCAAAATGTGTTTCTGAATGTGGTGTTTTATGTCTGGATGCTCAATCATATTTGAGTCAAAATATACTTTCTATACACAATAATTGTACTACTTTATTATGAATATATCATCTGTTATTTACATTACACAGGAGGAAATAGTTTGACTGAAAAAAATACAGTACAGAAAAATCTTGAGCAAAATCGTCGCCGTCTGTCAGAGGAAGAACGAGCCGCGTTCATAGACTCGGTGAAAGCGCTGCTCATGCCCATAAGACTCGATAGATACAAGCCTATGCCCGTCCCAATATCCTCAACGCTCAGGGGTACTGATTTTCAGCACGAAATAATACCGGAACAGACTTCGTCGTCATATCTTATTAATGACGATGTCGAGGCAACGCTTAGGTCTATCCCCAAAGATCTGAGCGACATCTTCAATCCTTCGTCTGATCCCGAAATCGTCGCCACCATACAGGAACAGTTGCGACGATCGCCATACGCGGAATTTTCAGCGCTTCATTTCCCCGGTGGCACAGAGGGCAGGGAGATAACGGTACAATCAGACAATCCATACCTTAACCCGCTTATTCATCATGCTGCCCGTTTCGGATATCGCACGTCGGATCATACATATAGCGCCCGCTATTGGCTCAACATCGAAAGCAAGCCAATTCCGCAGCTACGTGAGGTAACGCCAACTTTCCTGAGAGCCTATCGCATAGGTCAAAGAACCATGGTCAGCGCCTACGACAGCTTCAATGAAATTCTGACAGCCTGGCGGCCGATCGAAAGCCTTTCGCTGAACTATTCCGAACAAAGAGACGCCAACGCGCCAACTGACCCGGAAAAACTATTTGATATTTCGGTACACCAGCCCCAGATTAGCTTTGAAAGTGCGCAGGTAGACCCTTTAATCGCGGCTCTTGAGAGGCAAAGAGAGGAATCAAAGCAACCCAACTTCCCTGTTTTTCCAGAGTTTGAAAATTGCCGATTCGGCCCAAAAACCGTTCTGTACCGAAAAATCGGCACAAAAAGCCTGCAAGAACTCGTTGTGCCAGTCCAGTACGGCTGGGACGAAGTAGATGTCAGCGCAAATCACAATAAAGTTATCAAACCGGACGCTATAGTGGAACATGCCGGAACAGTCTGGATACAGGACAACGAACTAGATATAGAAGTACCCTATCGACGCGACAGCACAATAAAAAAGCATCGTTCAACGCTTGATTCGGATCTGAAGCTGCACTTGGAGCCAGGGCTTACAAATCGGGATGACAGATTCATCCAGTGGGTGCCGGTTGGAATCGGCGATGGGCATCCATAAATTAAAAAGGAGTTGAAGAATGGAAAAAAGAATCGGTAAGAATCAAAAAATAGATAGTGAACCAATTTACCCTGACGTAGCTGGTAATGCCGCCACGGTTCCTATGGCCGGATTAGAAAAATTTTTAGAAGCGAAGAAGAACGATACAAAGCCGCCATAACAATATGTAAAGAAATTGTTGCGGAGAACCACGAGCTTGTTTATGAGCCCGCTATACTTGCAGAAGAGATACGTAATCGTGCACAAGTTGAGAGCGTTATCGGAATATTAGTTGTTCTTGCAGTTGCCGAGTACAAGTAGAAATCGACATCAATAATTTTTCTCGTCTTCCACCGTCGATGATTCGACGACAAAAGACGAGGACAGAAGGGGTGAACCTGCCGCCTCGTTGCAATTAGCGCGTGAACGTCACGTGAAACCAAAGTGACCCGTTCGGTCGCACATCCGATTGTATGGCGTGCGCCCCGCGGTGACGAAGATGCTCCAATACATGATTTTGTAGCAACTCCATATCCTCACCGATACTCTTGTTCACGACAGGAAGCACCATGTTTGCTATCGTGATAGAGGAACGACACGCTTCGGATAGTCTCTCTTTGAGGAGCTTCGTAAGTGCAGTGAGCTCGCACATCTCGTCGTCGCTCAGGTCTTCTGGATCTTCCAGATATCGCGACATGAGATTTAATGCCCTCATGATATCCGGAGATGCATTCATCACGACATTGAGTCGTTTACTCGCCGCTTCATGCAGAAGCTCCTCGAATTGCCACGCCACGTTCCTGGCCATGCATTTCATCGATTCGTTCTGCTCTCTTTGCCGTCGCTCGGCTAGCCATTGCGTAAACATTTCCTATACCTACTTCTTTTTGAATGTGATTTCCACGTAGCATTGATTCGTGTTGAATCGCGTACGCTTACGGATGCAGATGTCAATCCGCGTTGGTTCAAAATTCCATTCCTGCAATTCGCGACGAATTGCCCACTTGTCGATCGGACCATTGCCGACCGTGTTTCGATAGTAGCTAGGAATCGGCACTATCAGCTTCTGTTTGGCTAGATAGCTTGCCATAGCAACTGGCTTGTCGTCGAGAGTGCCAGGCACTAAGCTGTAGCTGATTGCAGCCGCCACCCGTGCGATCTCGCTCTTGAGCATAGCCAAGCTGCCAGCATCCTGCGCGGCTCGTGCTTTCTCTGCGAAAGCAATGTGTCCATTGCCGACGGTGTCGTGCGGCTGGCGGAACAACGTATTGTCAGACAAGACATACGTCATATCATTCACCTCTTCTGTCAAAAAACGGATCTTCCACCATGGATGATCGTTAGACATAGTAAACCGTGAAAGCTGTCAGTATGCAAGCATAGGCTTTATCGGCTTAGTGCAATTTTTGCGACGATCGTGCGAAGATGTCCATATTCCGGACGTTCGGCTGTGACGACATAGAGATTTTCTGACACATAGCCACGTGGATCGACAATTTCACCGCTCTGATGGGTAATGTGCGGCCGGTAGCCTTCATGGATATACTCCGGCTTTTCATATGCAGCGTCCAAACTAACAAGTGCCGCGCAGGCGCGCTCGTGCAGATCGATGAGCTCCGACGTGCGCTTGACGGTCGTCACACGCACCGGCATATCGCCACCTATTGTCGGCGCGCTAAACGTCGTTTCCGTGTCGGGGATAAGGCGTATCCGGCGCGAGTAGATATCTGTAAGCGTGTTCGCTAGCTCCTCAATTGGCATCTTCTCATCCAGCCAAAACCAATGCACGAGCGTACAATGCAACGGTAGCATATCACGACGTTCACCCACCTCCACAGGAGTAATTTCGTTCGCAATCAAATACGGTTTCATGGCTTCATAGCCTTCACGAAATTCGTTTTCAAACCTTCGCCCAGCCATCGCTGTTCGTAGGTCGTCAAGATTTTATACTCATCGGAAAGGTCTGATTCATGCAGGTCAAACGACAATTCGTCGATGCGCCATTTCTCCGCGACAAGCTGTTCCAGGCTCCACTGGAAAAACTCACGGTTGTCGTGTTTCAGATACAAAGCTCCACCTTCGTCTTCATGCATTTTATCTTCTCTGTTAGGGGATAATCCCTTGCGCAAAAGGTCTCTGTAGAGCTTGAGATATATTGGATGAGTCATGCGTCGCTTGGCAGAGCGTTCCTTTGGGAACGGGTCGGGAAACGTCAGCCATAGGGCTGTGAGTGAATTCTTACTCACTATTTCGTGCAATTGATCGGCGCGAGCCCGGACGAACCAAATGTTCTTTAACCCGCGAGCTTCGGCCTCATGCGCACCCTTCTGTAGCCGGTCAGCCTTTACATCGACAGCTACAAACGCTTGCTCAGGGCTGCGCGCAGCCAATTCCACACTGAATAAACCGGTACCAGCACCAAGCTCCACGACATCAATTGGACGCTTGCGCCATTCGTGCAGCTCGAAACATATCGACGAATTAGCAAACAACGCAAACTTATATTTTTTGCGCTTGCGTGTGATGATAAACTGATTCGGATCGATTGTCATAACTCTCTATTTATCGATTGGTGCGTCATCGATGTTCAGCGCGCTGTCGTCGAGCACCGCACTACTAAAAGCATCTTTGCCGGTTACTGGCTTGACTTGCTTTTCGTACAGCTCCTGAAATTCATCCAGCACATCACGGGTGACTGGACCATCGGCTGGAAATCCTTCAAACGCATTGGACTGGTTGACCTCACTGCGTACCAAATTGTACCCTGGTCGACTCAGGTCAAGCTGCGCTGCGCCGCTCGACTCATACAGTGCCATGCCGATGAGTACCAACACGAATGCCATTATCAGACTGCCGCTGATAAATAGAAATAGTTCGCTGCGATACCACGGCTTGGCGACACCCGGCTGATCACTCAGTTCATTCATTGTCAGTACCCTCAGTCTGCGAAAAATGCTTGTCTTTGAGTGCCTGTACCTCACCGCCATACTGGTGGATATAATCTGTCAGTTCCGTCGTGAGATCATGCACCTTTTCGCGAGCTTCACGAGCCTTGGCTACCCTGTCGTAAAACCCGACCGGCTCTTTGGTGCAGTTCATTTTGATAACCGATGACATCAAATCGTCATAATCCTTGTACGCGTCACGAAACTCCGACACGGTTTCGTTATAGTTGCTGGCGATTTTGACCAGTTCTGCCGCATCATAACGGTTCAGTGTCAAACGGCTGTTTAGACGTGCCATCAGCTTATCGCTGATAGAAAAATACGTTTGATTACGGTTGATGTAAGCCGGTGCGTCGTTGGCATGGATCTGACTCAAGGTCGCAAGTGCCTCTTTGCAGTTCGCACGGATCCGCGTAATATGCCGATCCGTCATGGTATCACCAGCTTGCGCGAGCACTGGCACAACACCGCCGACAGTGGCGATAACAAAAGCCGCGATGATTGTACGTAAAACGATTGATTTCACTGTTCTTTATTATCTCTTGTGGTTGTTATTTGGTCAAATGAAGATTCGGACCACTGCGCGTCACCAAACCGTCCTTCAACAAACCTGTCAATGCTGCCTCAAAACGCTCGTCTGCCGTCATCATTTTGCGTAAGTCATTCTCGGTTTGACTATGTGCGGCAAGCAGTGCCACGATTTGTCCACGCACCTCTCGCACACTGCCCTTGAGCGGCGACTGCTTCTTATAGTGACGACTGCGGCTCGGTCGCACTCCCTGTTTTTTTAGCCAACTGCCATAGTCCATCAACGCCCAGTAAAACTCGCGCGGAGACTCGGTGTCGATGGTTTGTTCTAGCACATTTTGGATATCACGGTCACTCACGCGCTCCTGGTCATCAAAAAAATGATGGATATACACCGTACGGACATTCGTTTCGATAAACACTGCCGGGCTGTTGAACGCATACGCACGAATCGCTCCTGCGGTATTTATACCAACGCCCGGCAGTGCCGTAAGTCCAGACTCGTCCTGGGGAAACTCACCGTGCCGGACGATTATTTTTGCCGCCTCGTGCAGAAATTTCGCTCGACGATTGTAGCCTAGTCCCTGCCACAGTTTCAGCACATCAGCAAGTGAAGCTTCAGCGAGTGCGATTTCATCGGGAAATACCTCGATAAACGCATGAAATTTTGGAATAACCCTCTCGACCTGCGTCTGCTGCAACATCAGTTCACTTACGAGTACGTAGTATGGCCGCGTGTCACGCCTCCACGGCATATCGCGATACAACTCCTCTCCACGCTGACGCAGCAATCTTTGAAATTCGTCATGATCCATTCATCCCAGTATACTAGGAGTATGGTTACATACACTCTTGCTGGCGGATGCTTCTGGTGTCTAGACGCTGTCTATCGTCGCCTAAAGGGCGTCCATGATGTCATGAGCGTCTATACTGGCGGCGATTTACCGTACCCTACCTATGACCAAGTCTCAATGGGAACGACCGGCCATGCCGAAGCCGCACGGATTACGTTCAACGACAAGCTGATACCAACTGAAGTAATATTGGATATTTTCTTCTTGATTCACGATCCAACCACGCTCAATCGTCAGGGCAATGACATAGGAACGCAGTATCGCTCTGCGATGTTTTACGAAGATGACGAGCAAAAAGAGGTGTTTGAGGCAGCACTCAAGCGAGCTCAGGAGCACTGGGACGACCCTATCGTTACCGAGCTTAAGCCGCTCGGCGAGTTTTATCTTGCTGAAAACCATCACCAGAACTACTTCGACAAAAATCCGGGCAATCCCTATTGCTCTGTCGTCATAGAGCCCAAGATCGTCAAAGCACGCGCTCAATATTCACAATGGTTTAAGGAGGATTCATAACCATGAAAATCACCAAATTCGAGCATGCCTGCTTCGTTGTCGAGCAGGAAAATCAATCGCTCATCGTCGATCCAGGCGGCTTCACGACAAATTTAATCGTGCCAGATAACGTCGCCGGTATCGTTGTCACGCATGAACACGCTGACCATATGGACCGCGATCGCTTGCGTGAAATCGTCGACCGAAATCCTGATGCAGTTATCGTCGCGCACAGCGATATCACCGCGCAACTTGACGGATTCAAGACACAGGCTGTCGTCCCAAATGAAGGCATACGACTTGGCGGTTTTGAGCTGGAGTTCTTTGGCGGCGATCACGCAGTTATTTTTGAGGATCAACCGGTCATCGCCAATCTCGGCGTCTTGATCAACCATAAACTCTATTATCCGGGTGATTCATTCACCGTCCCGGATCAGTCTGTTGAAATTCTTGCGTTGCCAGTTGCGGCTCCATGGCTGAAGATCAGCGAAGTTGCTGAGTTTTTGACAGCCGTTAAGCCGCGTCTTGCCTTTCCTACCCACGATGCTATCCTGTCTGATGCAGGCAAAAGCTTGCCAGATCGCATGTTGCCACCGATCGCGAAACAAGTCGGCACTACCTACCAACGCCTGTCAGATGTTCTCGAAGCATAAGCATCACTTCGGTCAAATGAATAACCAGCATAAGCTGGTTAAAAAGAAATTATCGAACCGAGAGGGAGTGGTAGAACCCCGTGTCAACAACGTATTGTCATCACGGGGCTTCTCCATCATTCTGCGAGGTCGATCTCGGAAAGATCGGCCATCCTCACGTGTGCGACGCTCAGCGGCTTGACCGTCTTGCCCGTCAGAGGGTCGACAGCGCGATACAGCATCGGCGATTCACGTAGTTTTTCATGGCCACGTTCGTTCTTCAGAACATCCACGGCTGGAAACAAAAGCAACAACTTGCGCAGGCTGTCCGAATAGCCGACAGCAATCGCTTTCTTGCTCGATTGACCGCTGATACGCAGCATCAGCGCAGGTACGATGTCGTACAACTGCGCCTCTCCGCCCGGTGTGCGGAAAAAGCGCGTCGGCACCTTGTTGCCTGCTGGCGTCGGAGCCACGACCACCTGGACCATACGATCGTTGTCGTCAGTGAATTCCAACACCATATCTTTGCTGAGCTGAACGGCCGCACCGTTGATCAGCAAGCTCGGATATTTTGCACTTGATGCGGTGGCCGTGCTTCTGTCCATGACTGCGGTATGCCCCATGGTACTCACTTCCTCTCGGTTCTTCCGACATCATTTTGATATCCGGATTGGTTATTATAATACTACCTTAAGCATTGTTTGTCAAGCAGGGATATAAAAACACCCCTTGTTACGGGAGTGTTTTTGAAAATATACGTACGTTACCGCAGATGCTCTTTGACGTCTTTACCGAGTTCGTCTGAATTCTTTTTGGCATCGTCTGCCACGCGACGTGCTCGCGTGCGAGCTTCGCCGCCAAGTTCAGCAGCCTCTGCCGCAATACGTTCAGCGGTCGCCTTGGCACTACGACCGAACGCAGCCGCTTCTTTGCTCGCAGAATCAGCTCCACGCTTTAGTGCTACCTTACCGTCATCTGCAACGTCTTTCAATTTTGCTGCTTGTTGTTTGGCTTTCTTTTTGGCATCTTCTGCCTTCAGCTTCAAATCTTCACGGGTTTCTTTGCCGCTTTTTGGCGCAAACAGGATTCCTGCGACAAATCCAGCTGCTGCAGCGAGCGTGAGTTTAACGACTTTTGACATATTGTATTCCTCCTTTACTTACGAAATATTTCGACTACCGATGAAAACAGCTTGACAGGGCTGAACCATTCGGTCGCCTGCGCAACATTATTACTAACCGCTTCGATATTCTTGACGATCTTGTTGATACGGATAATCATGACAGTCATGGCTGCCAAGAGTGCCACTATCACTATGGATAGCAGAATAACGGTGATTGTTAAAAGCACGATAATAGTTGAAGCTTCATTCATATTACTATTATACCATTTTAGCGTATGAGCTGTTGTTAATTTAACGCTAAGTGTTGTTATACTAACAATTATTCATCGACTTGCACGTGGATTGACAGGTCGCGTAGTTGCGTGTCGTCAACCGTACTTGGTGAACTCATCATAGCATCGACACCAGAGCCATTCTTTGGAAACGCGACGACCTCACGGATGTTGTCTTCGCCGATAAGTACCATGAAAATACGATCGATACCGAATGCGCAGCCCGCATGAGGTGGTGCGCCATACTTGAACGCATTGATCATGGCACCGAACCGAGCATTCACGTACTCACGATCATAGCCGAGCACGCCAAACGCTTCGTACATGACTTCGGGATTGTGGTTTCGTACCGCACCTGAGCAGATTTCGTAACCGTTCATCACCATATCGTATTGGTCTGCCAGGATAGCTTGCTTGTCTTCACCACGCAGTGCCTCCACACCACCCTTTGGCATACTGAACGGATTGTGTCCGAAATCGAGCTTTTTCTCTCGTTCGTCGTATTCATAAAACGGAAAGTCTACAATCCATGCCAGCGCGACCTTGTTTGGATCTTTCAGGTCAAAATGAGTAGCAAATTCATTGCGCAAACGACCGAGCACCTTGTTGACCGTTGCGCGTGTGTCGGTACCGAAAAACACTGCGTCACCATCCGCTGCACCGGTTTTTTCCTGAATCGCCGCCAGTTCGTCCGGAGACAGGAATTTAGCAATTGGGGAGACTGATTCGCCATTTTCGTACTTGATATATGCCAGCCCTCCAGCACCCTCACTCTTAGCGATATCGGTGAAGTTATCGATCTGCGATCGGCTCAGGCCAGCACCGCCTTCGACGCGGATGGCCTTTACTACGCCGCCGCTTGCAAGCGTATTCTTAAACACGCCGAATTCAGTTGCTTGCAGCGCGTCAGATAGGTCGACAAGTTCCATGTCAAAACGCAGGTCGGGCTTGTCAGAGCCGTACCGATTCATTGCTTCTTCATACGGAATGCGCGGCACGTCTTCACTGACTAGTTGTTTACCAGCAAATTCTGTTACCAGATTTTTGATAAGTGGCTCCATGGTCGTACGAACTGTTTCACCATCGTCCACGAATGCCATTTCCAGATCCAGCTGATAAAAATCGCCGTACAAACGATCAGCCCGCGGATCTTCGTCACGAAAACACGTCGCAATTTGATAGTAGCGCGGCACGCCACCGACCATCAGTAACTGCTTGAACTGCTGTGGTGCTTGCGGCAAAGCGTAGAACTTCCCCGGATGAACACGGCTTGGAACGAGGAAATCACGGGCCCCCTCGGGACTGGAATTGGCCAAAATCGGCGTAGTAACTTCGGTAAATTCCCGTTCGTCCATATACGAGCGCAGTACCTTGTAGTACTCGGCACGCTTTTTCAGATTTTCCTGCATTTTGGGGCGCCGCAGATCAAGATAACGATACTTCAAGCGCAACTCTTCGTTCGATTGCTGACCTTCGTCTTGTACGGCTACCGGTAACGGCTCTGACTTATTGAGAAGCTCCAGCGTATCGACCACGATTTCTATGCTGCCCGTCGGAATGTTTAGGTTTTTCAGGTTTTCGTCGCGTTCTTTCACGGTACCCGTCGCCGTGAGTACATATTCATCACGGACACCTTCAGCTAGCGCGAATGCATTTGACGCTTCGGGGTTGACGACAAGCTGCACGACACCTGTATGGTCTCGAATATCAATAAAAATCAATCCGCCATGATCGCGTCGGCTGTTTACCCAACCGCTCACGGTCACGACTTGCCCCGTTTGCTCTATGGTCTCTCGCGCAAGTGTTCTTGTCATAATATACCCATAATCATATCATCTTACCCCTGTTTTTCCAAGTAGTGAACCAGTCAGGTCGGCGAGTGTCACAAGCCCAACTGTCTTGTCCTCGGCATCAGTCACGATGAGAATGTGTTGGCGGTTTTTTTGGAGCAGCCTAAGGGCTACTGGCAGCGGTTCGTTCTCATTGATTTTTGAAACATCGGGTGTCATTGCCTTTTGTGCCGTTTCTGAACGTCGGTCGGTGCTGACTTCCAAAAAATCAGTGATATCAAGTACACCGATGACCGAATCAATACTCCCTCGAATCACCGGAAACCGGTCATGGCCGCTACGATGCAAATCATCCAACACCAGCGGCCCCAGTAATTCCGTATGCTTTACGCTGAAAATATCTTTGGCTGGTGTCATGACCGATCCAACCACGGTATCGTGCCAGTGAACCCCTCGTCGAATAATTTCTTGCTGATCGGTCGACAAAATATGATCGGCCGCATCTACCATGTGTAGCAAATGCTCCACAGACTCCAGTCTTTGGTCGCGCGGGGTGTACGTATCCGTACGAAACAATTTGCCAAGTATCGGCACAGTCTGAGCTGTGTCTAAAAGCCATGGCTCCAGCTTGTCATATAGACGCATCGCTTGGCGACGAAACGGTTTCCAGCGACTCACCGCACCCCCAACCAGCCAGACGCCAAGGCTGATCAGCACACCAGGTGCCTGCCAAAGCCCTGCGCCGACCAGTACAAGAATGCTGAGCAATACCCCAGCCGCCACACGTCGAAATGCCAGCACATCTCCGAGCAGCCGTTCACGTCGGATAGCTCCCTTGTCTCCACGTCGCTGCAGTTCGAACCAGCTATGGCGCGTACGCTTGGGTCGGAACCCTAGCACTATCAGCAGTGCAACCATCGCAAAAACCCAAACAATTGCCATGAGCGTTGTCATAGGACCACTATACTATATAATGGATAGCAGTAATGGAGGAATCGTGTGAATAAAACAACTTGGATTATTTTTGCTGCCGTATGTGCCATATTCTTGGGCGTACTTGTCGTCGTGGCCCAGAAAGACAAAGTGGATGTTTCTGGCATCGACCACGCCCAACTGCAAGCCGCAAGCGAAATTAACGGCAACATCGCTGATCACGTGCTCGGCGCAAAGGACAGCAAAGTAACGCTTATTGAATATGGTGATTTCCAGTGCCCGTACTGCGGCACAGCTCACGCTAAAGTCAAAGACATCACCGATACGTATGGAGACAAGATAACGTTCATATTCCGAAACTTCCCACTGCCTACCATGCACCCAAACGCCAAGGCGGCCGCAGCAGCGGCTGAAGCGGCTGGTTTGCAGGGCAAGTACTGGGAGATGCACGACAAGCTGTACACGTCACAGCGCGACTGGGAGGGCGTCTCCGTGAATGAGCGCACCGACAAGTTTGTCGCCTACGCACAGGAAATCGGCGTCAAAGATATCGAAAAATTCAAGACAGATATGGGCAGCGATGGTGTCAACAAAAAAATCAATTTCGACCTGGCCCTTGGTGCCAAGGCGGAAGTAACCGGGACACCAACCTTCTTCCTCAACGGTGAACGAGTGACCGATGAACAGTCAGGTAGTGTCATCAACGGTGACGGCAGTCTCATGAAAAAGGCTATCGACGAAGCACTGAAATAAATAGAATCCGCAATCAAAAACCGCTCCGGTGCCGTGGAGCGGTTTTCTTTTCCGTTTACCCTGACAAAACTCTTTTGCTAGGGACAAGCCATGCACCGCATGACCTTTAGGGGATGGGGGGTTGTTTATCGACTTGGTCGAAAACTGCCCGGAAGGGCGAACCCTTTCTCAACATTTAATGAGCGATATACAGTTGCCAGTCTGCAGGCACCACATCCACCGCGACCTGTTTGCGCGTAGGCACAAACTTGATAGCTATTGGCATGAGGTTTGTTACACTCCCTTATTTTCTCTATCACATGATTTCGCGTCATTCTCGACCTTTTTTCGTAAATTTTGGTTTCTGACGCGAAACACATAGATCATAATAGCAATCGTCGGCATTCCGGTCAATACCATACAATAAAATTGTTAAAAGCACAAGCATATTGACTCTGTCCTCGGGTTCTCTCACACTTCTCGCGCAAGTGATTGCAGACCCTGTAACTACCTTACGCTTCGCCTGGCGTCACGTCTGGCGATGCGGCCTTGAGTTTCTTCTCACGAATCATAAACACAAGTATCGAAGCGACAAACATCAGAATCGCCGAAGTCATAAATAAACGCTGCAAGCTTTCGCTAAAGCCATGTGTAATCTTGCTGCCGTATGCGTCTTGCTGACGTGTAAAGTGCTCAGCCGCCTGTACCCTCTCTTGCTTGGGTAGATCAGCGAGTGCGTCCGCAGATGCATCGGTTATCTTTTGTTTGATATCAGGCATATTGAGTGTCAAGAGCGTATTCGGGTCATTGAAATCACCAATTTTGCTCGCCTCTGGGTTTTGCTTGAGTGATGATAGATATGGGTCTTGTTGAATATCAGCGAGCTTTGCCGTCAGTCCGGCAGTCAGCATAGCACCAAACACAGCAATGCCGACCGTCGATCCAAGACTACGGAATAGCTGGCTTGAGCTCGTCGCCACACCCAGGTCGCGCAGTTCAAATTCATTTTGCACCGCGAGGTTCATCACTGGCATCACGACGCCTAGGCCTGCGCCAAGCAGCAGCATCAGCACAGCTTCGTATGCATAACTCGACTCAGGGGTTAGCGTGGTGAGCAACGCCACCATGACCGTTGCTAGCACAATGCCGACCTGCATGAATATCTTGTATCTGCCAGTTCGAGCGATGATCTGACCGGACACGATAGACGTAAACATGAGGCCCGCGATCATCGGCAGCAGCATCAAGCCGGATTCAGTTGGCGACGCGCCAAACACTTGCTGGTTGAATTGCGTCAGGTAAAGAATCGCGCCTAGAAACGCCGCACCAAACAGCGTGGCTATCGCCATGATGAGTACAAAGTTACGGTTCTTGAAAAGTCGTAGCGGCAAAATAGGTTCTTTTGCTCTTCTCTCTATCCACACGAATGCCAATGTTGCTACAACGACGATACTAAACATCAGCATGCGCAATTGCTCGAGACTCCAACCTGTACTCTCCAGAAAATCCTTGAAGATGTTTTCGGTATTGTCGACGGCTAGCACGAGCGTACCGAGCGCGACTGCAAGCAGCATAGCACCTGCGTAGTCAACGATCGGCTTTTTGGCGTGCTTGAGCGGCGGACAAAAAATCATGATGACCAGAAATGCCACGATGCCCACCGGTACATTGATCCAGAACGTCCATCGCCAGTTCGTGGTCAATCCCATGATCACGTGCGGATCAGTCAACCATCCGCCAAGCAGCGGTCCGATAATCGACGATAGACCAAAAACCGCACCGATAAGCCCTTGCCATCGACCACGTTCTCGAGCTGCAAACAAGTCACCGATAATCGTGAATGCGTTTGCCGTAATGATACCGCCACCTATACCCTGAAAAGCTCGCCAGATAATCAGCTGGTCAACCGTACCCGCCATGCCAGAAAACAGTGAGCCAACAGTAAATACAGTCACACCGAGAAGCAACATGATGCGACGCCCGAAAAGATCGGACATCTTGCCAGCAATCGGTACCGTGATAGTTGTCGTCAACAAATACGCCGTGACTATCCAGCTGAGCGAATCAAAGGCGTTGAACTCTTCGACTATCCGGCCGAGTGCGGTCGCAATGATGGTTTGATCCAGCGCGACCAAAAACATGCTGGCCATGACCGAAATCATGATGATGACTTTGGCACGCAGAGTAAGGTGATGGTGCATATGGTCAGATCGCTCCTATCTGTTACTAAGTTATTTTTGTTTGCGCCCGTGGTTTTTGTACGCTTTAAAGCCCTCCACTTGTGCCGTCATTTTCGCGACAATATGTTCGAGCATCTCTTCTTTCAAGAGTGCGACGCCACCATCATTGCCAATACCGACCACATACAGGCGGTCGCCAGTATTGAGTCCAAGCTCTTCACGAGCGTCAGCAGGTATCACGACCTGCCCCTTGCTCCCGATCGTGGCTGTACCGTAGAGTTTCTTCTCACCTGTATGCACGTGTTTTTTCCTTTCGCATTTTTTTGATTGTATGATAAGTATGAAAAGTATGTCAATACATACGAGTACATATACACGAAAAGAGCGGCCTTTTCACGCGACCGCTCTTTTGTCAGTGGGGGTTATATGAAATGATTTTTATGTTTAGGAGTGAGACGTAGGACGCCATCGTGTCTGTTCGTAGGAAATCCCGAGGTTTTTAGTACGAGTACCTTGGGGAACAGACAACTTGTCTGCAATCGTGAGACCGAGCGTCTTCCATGGTGATTTACTTGCTTTGAATCGACGGATACGTTCGTCCACTGTGTCTTCGTTTGTCATGATGTGCATATGTATCTCCTTTCATTGCTCCACTGACATGTGCCAGATAGTCCTATGATACAAACGCTTGAGGTCGAAAACTGTGATTTTTCTTACTTTTCTGGCGTAACATTATTCATACACTATAGAAAGTGGTAGTATAAAAGAGTGGAAAAAGTAGCAGACCTTCTCCCGACACAATCAACGCGCCGCTCCGTAAAAAAGCGGTCTATTATCATTTACCAAGGTGAGGTACCCCGTCAGGCATACATTGTTCTCTCTGGTGTCCTCAAGACTTATCGGCTTGGTAACTTCGGTGAAGAGCAGATTGTCGGCTTCAAAACTAAAGGGGATGTCTTCCCTGAAACATGGCTGTTTGGCAAAACCTCAAGCACGCTTTACTACTACGAAGCACTCGAGGACTCTGAAGTACTGACAGTCGAAAAGCCTGTACTGCTGGACCTCATCAATTCAGAACCTGAACTTAAAGACCGTATGTTTGACTACATCGTCAACAGCTACACTGGTCTCCTTATGCAAGTTACAGCACTCGAGCAGTCTCGTGCAGCAGAAAAATTATTGCTCATGATGTACTATCTGATGTTCCGCTATGGCAAGCAAACCGCCCCGGGCGTATACCGCGTCGATTTACGACTCACGCATACGACGCTCGGTAGCTTGATGGGACTGACGCGCGAAACGACCACCATGGAGCTGGGTCGCCTGAAACGCAAGAAAATCATCGACTACGACAGCCGTGGGTATGATATTTATCGCAGTGCACTTGAACATCGTCTGGGTGACGAGAGTTTCCGCGGCATGCGCCTGCAGGCAGAGGATAGATAGCCACCGACAAAAAACCGCGCGGGGCGCGGTTTTTGGTATGCATTTGATTAACCTATCGTGTCTTTGACGATCTGTAGCAGCTCTTTAGGTGATGCCCAAGCTTTGAGTACGTAGCGGTCCGCTCCTAAGCGGTATGCGTCATCGATTTCATCTTGTAAATCATAGTTACTAAATACGACGACTTTTACGCCAGGATGCTTGCCTTTGAGGTCGTATTCCTTCAAAAATTCGACGCCGTCCATGATTGGCATACGCAAATCAAGCAGGATAAGGTCTGGTGATATCTCGGCAGCAAGTTTGAGCGCATCTTTGCCGTTGCGCGCTATGATGGCTTCGTAGCCACTCTGAGTCAGCAATGTATGGTATACATCCGCTAGTTCAGGTTCGTCTTCGACGATGAGGATTGATTTTTTCTGATTGACTTCGGTCATATGTCTCTCCACTACTTCACAGTATACTGCAATACCCTGGTTGCTGCAAAAAGATATCTTATACTTTTCGCGGCAAACGTACGGTAAATGTCGACCCTTTTCCTTCCTCGGACGACACACTGATTGTTCCACCGTGCAACACCACCAGGTGATGCGCCAGGTACAATCCGATGCCGGTACCGGTTACGAAATCGCTGCGGGAGTTGCTGATACGACTGAATTGCTTAAATAGCTTATTAATATCTCGGCTAGCAATACCCACGCCATTGTCCTTGACCACAAGTGTCCAGCGCATACCACGCTGCATGAGCCTAACATTCACCTTGCCTCCTGGCGGTGTGTATTTGATAGCATTATTGACGAGGTTTTCCACGACCATCCGTAGCATGTGGCTGTCACCAACAATGAGACCCCGGGATGGTGCACGCAAACGTAAATCAATTTCGCCTTTTATGGCATCATCTCGTTGCTCATCCACGACCTCACGCACCATGTCGCTGATATCAAACGTATGCTCTGCCAGTACTATCCTGCCCGCTTCCAGTTTGGCAAGGTGCAAGATGTCATTAATGACGTGCAGCTGACGATTGTTGCTGCTGTATGCACGCTCCAAGTACGTCTTTTGCTGCTCATTGAGCTGACCAGCAAAGCCTTGCAGCACCATACCAAGATACTGCTTGACACCCGTAGCTGGCGTGCGCAGTTGATGTGAGGCTAGCGACAATAGTTCATCTTTGGCAAAGTTCACGTCCTGTTCCTTTTGGTAAATCAATCGCCTGTAGCGACTTCGCAGCAAATATCCTGCTATGATGCCGATGATGACACCAAGGCTAATACCGCCAAACAGCAACAGTTGCGGCAAATAGTTGATAGCAAATGGCACTATGTCAGCCGTATCGTAGGTGGAAACCAACGTGAAGGTTTTGCCATAAACAGTCACTTCTTGTCTGAAAACGGTTTGGTCAGCTTTCGTCGTGTTGTCTACCTGATATTGAAGGTTAGATGGTTTATCTTCGCCCAAATATACCTGTAGCCTTTCATGCGGCAATGTAATGCCTTCGAACACTTCCTTAAAGAATATATCGCCGCGGAACATGGCGATTGCATATCCACGCAGAGCTTGGCGACGTTGTTCGCCTGTTTCGTGAGGTAAACTGCCGTCATAAAACGGCATAACGATCAAAAAGCCGTTTGTTCGCGTCGAGACGTCATCTTTGGTTGAAAACAGGTTTGGTATGGTGTTAGTTATTTTTGCTTCACCCGAGTCTGCCGCCGCAACCATAGCAGGTAAGATCACTGGTGATAAACCTAGGTTTATACCAATCGCCTCAGTAGTCATTTCGGTTCTCGGACTGACGTGTTCGATGATTGTGGTTTTCGGTGTTTTGCCGTAAGCGATACCTATTGATTCCAGTCCTTGGAAATTTTCTCGAAGCGTATATACATCTATAAACTTCCGCCAGTCCTGCTCAGCGATAGGACCCGACTGCATCAGACCAACATTACCCCACAACAAATGCGCATAGTCGTCAAAGTCCGCGTTCATTCGTAACGAGTTTTCGTGCGCACGACGTTCGATTGCCTGAAGTCGACTTTCTCGTAGGTTATTCGACGTAAGTGCGTAGCCCATCAAGCTCCCAATCATCAGAAGCACTAGGATAACCAGCGGAATCGCAGCATATGACAAAGCTGGCCACCGCATCATTGCGCGTGACCGCATGTCGATCAATGACTCTTTTGTATCTCGCTTGTTCACACCGGAATCAACTTATTTCATTTTCTATTATACAACAGTTTTGTATTTTATTCAAATACAGGCACTAAAGGAACCGCCTCCGTGGGCGGCTCCTCGTGGAAGGATTCGGCTTAAGCATGGTGTGGCGCACCACCGCGCAGTAGCCGGATGATAGCCAAAAGGATGACCGCGCCGAGTATGGCGACGAGGAGGCTTGCCAAATTGAAGCCTTCGACTTGCATGCCTGTCAACATGCGAACCACGAAGCCACCAATCATGGCACCGACGATACCCACGATGATGTTCATCACCGCACCTTGCTGGGCGTTGGTACCCATGATAATTGACGCTATCCAACCCGCTAACGCGCCAAATACTATCCACAGTAGTATGTCGAGTATCATTATGTCCTCCTTTTGTTAGTGTGACAGCCCTTACTATAATGCGTCTGTAAAAATTTTTATGTGAGAATTGTCACACTTTGCAAAAGACACTGTGCGATCTATTGCTGCGGAGGAGATGTTGGCGGCATACTGCCATCATTCGGCTGCGGCGTAGCAGGAGGGGTGACCACGGGTGCTGCAGGTGTCACTGGTGTAGTCGAGGTGTCAGGAACAGAAGGAGCAACAGGTTGAGAAGCAACCGGTGCAGATGGCTGAGGCGTCAACGTTGATGGCATCGCTGGCGACGCTGGTGGAGCGGTAGAGGTTGAAGGAGCCGCGGGAGAAACTACGGACTGGACAGGTGGTGGCGCGACAGCGACGACTTGTGGAGACATGCCTCGTGCCATCGGCGTAACGCTGCCCTGGGCAACGCCAGCTTTATAAACAGCGTGCTTCTTTCTGTGCTTCAATATGACAACACCCACCGCACCTGCACCAAGCAATAGTACGGCAGCACCGATGACGACCGGTACGACCGGGAAGTCTTTCACATCCAACCCCTCAGCAATGCGCTTATTGGCAGTGGCTGTAAATTCCGCGACCTTATTGTGGTTTGGATAGAGTTCTTTTACCTTGTCGAAATACGGTAGAGCTTTTGAGTAATGGGCCGTGTAGAAATGCTTCATACCCTCTTCCCACTGCACCTGTGTTTCGCTGTTGGTATCAAAGCTGATTGACTTCGATGCTGCCAAGTCTTTAAGGTCCTTGATGTCGCGAATGTAGTTGAAGGTTCCATTACCGCTGCCTGAACCGTCTACCGAATACGTTGCAATACCTATCACTGAGCCGCCATCGGCGAACGCCGGACCACCGCTGTTGCCATGTCCGATTGTCGTGTCGGTTTCGACAACCATCTTGTCGCTGCCTTCGACCTTCTTCTTCGCTGACACTTTACCGGTCGTCAGCGTCGCAACTGTCGTCTCGGAGTCGACAAGACCGTTATCTCCTGCTTTGCCCGGAAAACCAAGGATAACCAGATTATCACCTTGGGTTACATCTTCAAAACTGCCCATGCGAACAACTGGAAAGTTTTTGCCTTCGACTTTTATGATGGCCACGTCGGAAGCTCGAAAACCATCAAAGCCGTCCATCATTCGAAAATTATCAGCCTTTACAACCGCTGGAGCAAGCGTCGAGTCACTCTTGAACGTCTGGCGAAGTCTTGTCACTCGCATCATTTCTTCCAAGTCAGGCTGTTTATCGCTGAGTGCCACGAACAGATTCTGTACATCGTTGGTCTTACTGAAACGCGACTCGTCAATCGAGTACATTTTATCAATGATGTATCCCTGTGCTTCTTGTCGCGAAAGGCTAGCAATGTCAGACTCTTTGACACCCGCTTCGGCAGTCAAAAATCCCATGATCGACTGATCACCACGTATGATCATCATCATATATGCGTTGTATATGGCAATGTCGCGCGTATTCGCGGAAGCCACATGTCCGTTGGTTGCCACGTAACCATCCTGGCTCACAAAGAATCCTGAACCGGTACTGCCGGAGCACGCGTTCGATATCATCCGCTGATTGTTGTACAAGATATCCATACAATAGAGATTGAATACCTTGACGACAGCAGGACTGTAGAGTGCAGCGATTTGTCCAGAAGCTGCGGTGTCATTCTGCTGGTCTGCAGCCGCTGCCGCATGTGACATAAGTACGACATCTAGCAGGCTTGGGGTACTGGAGCGATAAGTAGAGACACGCTTACTAACGGCAGCATTAGCCGTGGCGACCGTGCCGTCAAAGCGTAGTGATTGCAGCAGCTTGTCGTACAGCTTGTGTGTGCCGGGTTTGCTGACAAAACCTTCACTGATAGTAATAGTGAGCGGATGACCGTTGATATTTGCAGTGTACAAGCTAAAGCTACTGCGCAGACTCTTGAACGGTCCGTCCCCCTCTTTCGTCTGCCACACCGTCTGCTTGAATGTCTTGCCTCCCATGACCACAGAGTTGGTTGCAACAAGCTGCACGCTGTCTTCTTTGATACCAGCATCTTCAAACGCTAGCGCGTCAAGCATAGTAGCGGAAAGTGGCGTTTCAATTTCTGGGTGATAGTTGATACTTAGAGCAGATTGGTCAGAAATATGTGGCACAGAATAGGGCGCGAGTTGCACGGTGGTATATGGCAAACGCTGGGTAAGCTCACCGTCTCTGTGCATTTTGCCAGTACTACCATCAATCGCGTTGACATAGAACTCGTTCGTGTCGAACATGAGAGAAAATCCAAACGTTGATTGCAAGGTTGTTTTGTAGGATGAATCGCCGGACACGAGATCCATGACAAAATTCCGGCTGCTTGTCACACCTGCAATAACTTGATCGCGATACTGCACCAACAACATCGCCAATACCGCGAATCCTGCCACGCAAATCAGCAGCAGACCTACGTGCCGCTTACGGTATGGCTTTGCATGGTGCGCACGTAACGTGACGTGATTAGACTGCTTTTTACGTCGTTTTTGCTTTTTTACCACCACTTTTCACCTAAAAATAACTATTAAGCATAGTTTACTATATTGCTTATGTATTTACTAACACTTCGTTGTATCAAAACTATCGGGGAAGGGTCACCGTAAATGTTGAGCCTTTGCCAGCCCGAGAGGTCACGGTGATATCACCATCATGGAGCTCAACGATATGCCGCACCCAGTAAAGCCCTAGGCCGCTGCCGATAGTTTCATCCGACAATTCATTGGCTATACGCGTAAACTTATCGAAAATTTTTCTTTGGTCTTCTTTTGCGATACCAACACCCTCGTCGCTAATAGACAACTTGATCGATTGTCGTATGGACTGGACGCGAACCGTAATCGTGCCGCCGTCATGACTATATTTGCTGGCGTTTTCGAGCAAGTTCGAAAATACCAAGTCCATTTCGATAGGATCGACCGTGGCAACAATCTCCTTATCGAGTCCTTCGGTAACAACGTTTTGTTTGCGTTGATCAAAAATCGGCTCCAGTGCCGCCACTGTGTTGCGAAGGAGTGATATGACATCGTGCGGACTTCGGCTCAACTCATACGTATCCGAATCGATTTGTGCTGTCTTCAGCAAATCATTAATCAACTTCAATTGACGTTCATTACTAGCATAGGCAGTTTCGAGGAACCGGCGTTGATCACTGCCAAGCGGACCGCCGATACCGTTTAGCAGCAAACCAATGTATTGCTTGACCGCAGTGGCCGGTGTGCGCAATTGGTGCGACGCAATGCCGATAAACTCGTCCTTGGCTTTGCCTATTTTTATCAGTTCATCGCGCTCTAATGACACTTGATTTAGAATAATCTGGTTTTCTTCGGCGGTTTTTTGTCGCGTGATGTCTTTGACGAAAGCCGACAAGCCGCTTTCGGTTGGATATGCACGAACTTCTATCCAGCGTTTACGGGCTGCATAGTAGTCGACGAATTGTGCCGGCTGTCGCGTCTTCATCACCTGCATAAGCGTCTTGTAGTAAAGTGTATTGTGTCGATTGGTATCAGGAAACGTCATGCTGATATTTCGTCCCACGATTTGTTCGCGTGACAGATTAGTCATCTCGACAAACCGTTCATTTACCATCTCCACGTTCCAGTGCTCATCCACCTGGAAAAACGCTTCATCGATGGACTCAAGTGTACTGATGACCTTTTCCATCGCTCGAACACGATCCTCTTCCATGCGTCGCTTTTCCGTCACGTCAGTAAATAGAGCAGCGACAATACGACTACCCGGTCCGCCAATCCGCGTAGCGGAGATATCGTACCAGCACTCTCGAGACTTTGAGTATTGTGTGGAGCGATGCGGCTTGCCTGTCTCTGCCACACGTGCGTATGTGGCCGTCCATTCTGGCGAGATGTTTGGCTCTATTTCACGAAGCGTCTTGCCCACCGGATTTTTCATACGAGTAATGTTTTCGTAGACACTGTTTACTTCGATAAAGCGGTGGTCGTACGCATGCCCCTGTTCGTCATACAGGATCTCTATAATACAAAAACCCTCTTCGAGGGAGTCAAACAGTGTACGATAACGTTCTTCTCGTTCACGCAGGGCCGCTATGTCGTTGTCGGGCTTAACCACGTGATTCAGCTGCTCATGGGTGAACCGCCAATCACCTCGCGAACCAACTTTCTTTCCCTTGAGTTTACCTTTTTGGGCCCACCGACGAACCGTCTTTAGGCTGACACCCAAATACTGTGCTGCCTGCTGACAGTTTAGAAGTGCTTGGTTGTTTGCTGGTACGCTGTTCACTTGCCCAAACTACCCCAACATTAGCTTATGCCATCTAGCATACCCTACCTCGCCAACAGATACAAACATAAGCTTCTTGGGCTATTCAGGGGTACTACTTCTTGCGCAAGAAATAGACAGATAGTGCGGCCGATACCATCAAGCTAATTGTGACGATGACCCAAAATACATATGGAGAGTGTTCTCCTGGTAAATCAACATTCATGCCGTAAATACCCGCCACCATAGTCGGTACGGCGAGAGCCAACGTAATAACCGTCAGGAGCCGGATGGTTTCGTTCAGTCGCGTGTCCATAACCGCGCGATACGAGTCTCGAACATTCGTGATAGTTCGCAGCAAACTCTTACAGCGTGCCATGAGCTGCTCGAACTCAATCGATAAATCTTCGATCAAATCATGATCGTCTTCGTACAGAGGCAGCAAGCGACCGCCGAGAATTTTCTCGACAGCCGTGTTCGTGGGCTGGAGCGCGTCCAGATAGTCGTTTAGTTTCCGCTCATATTCAGTCAGTGTCATGATATCCTTGCTGGTCAGCGAGCGGACGTCGCTCGTCGTCGCACGCATCTGACGGTTGATAGAGGCGACACGCGTATGGTACTGCTTGGTGATCGCTTCGAGCATCAGCATGAACAGCTTTGTTTTTTGCGTGGTTGGAGCTTGGACGTTATCGATAAACGGCTGCCATAATCGTCCCAAACTATCACGACTGACCGTCACGATATACTGACTGCCTAGCGCAAACAAAATCGGCGTCGTGTAATCATTGAAATCATCATCCGTATCAGGAAGACGGGTGATAAAATACGTCCAACCATCGTCATGTTCCACGCGCGGTACCTCGTGAGGGTCGAGTGCGTCGACGAGTAAATCAGCGTCAATCCCAAGAGCGATGAGCTGTTGCTGCTCGTCTTCATTGGGACGCTCCGAACGGATCCAGCTGCCTGGCTGCAATGCATCACGCGGTTTAATAGCTGGTCGGTAGTGCGTCGAGCGCAAATAGGCAAGCATGTCGCTCCTTTCGTAGAGAGTTTTCCTCATTGTATCAGATGACGAGCACCGATGCAGGGGATGAGTGAAATTAATTACAGTTCGTTCGCGACAAATCGCCTACTATAAAAAGGTCGATCGTAGCTTTACAATCGTTCTCGCTCAAAAATAGAGGCCGACTGTCACGGCCTCTGTTTTTATGTTTCGTCGTCAAATTGTCGACCTATGATATTTCCAGGATCCTCTCGATTGAACAGCACTTCACTATCGTCGAGCAGGTACACCGTATCGATACCGCTTGCAAGCATAGCGTCCCAACAAGGCTTGCAGCACCACCAGTGACCCCATAGATAAATTTTTGCGCCATCAAACCGGTTTTCGCCGGTCAATGCTCGAGCGTCGGCAAGTGCTTTTTGCTCGCCATGATTCTTGGGGTGACAACCTTCGCACAAATCATATCCTTGGCCAGTCGGAATACCTCGCTGAACACGAACACAACCGTTCAATTCATGATAATTACTGCCGTTGGCACCGATGCCGATGACTTCATCGTCTTTTACGATGACACTGGTATTCGGCATGGTCTTATCGAGCGAATAGCGGCGTGCAAACTCTTTGGCGAGCTGCATATATTTATTGCTTGCGTTGACATACAGTATCGTCCCCTCTTCGGGCATGTATGGATATTCAATCCGCGTCCGCGACTGATGTTCGGCAAATTTCTCGTGCACCTTATCTCCCCCGTAACTAGTGTGGTTATTGTAGCACGGCAACAGGCACACAAAAAAATCGGTCCGACAAACAGACAATACTATCCCTGTTTGCCGGACCGAGGCGCAGCTACATCAACGTGCTGACAAGCGTTCCTCTACCGGCACGCCATCGATGTTCACGACAGCTTCGTCGACATCGGCAGCGACCATGGCAGTTTGCTCAAGCTGATTGATAATCCGCGGATCGTCGCAAGCACCACCGGATGTCAACGTACCCGTCAGGTTCACGGTAACCGTGTCGCCCTCCACCGTGGAGTCGACATACGACAACCGCGACTGGTAGAGCGCGTTGTACAGTCCGGATTCACCCAAATACTGCTTGTGGTTCGACAGCAACCTCTTGAACGACGCCTCCACCTCGTCGGTAAAGCTGACACTCTCGGTAGTCGTCTTGACCAAGCTATCGCCACAGCCGATCTCGGTGCCAGACACGCCCTTGTCTTCGAGTGCGATATAGAAAAGTGACAATGGCGCGTCTTCTGCCGTGACAGGTGACGAGCTAGGTTCAGTCGTCTGCGTGACGGGTGGATTAGGATCCTGCTCTACCATACCGTCGACTGCCGTCTTGACAACCCAGACACATGCCCAAATAACCGCGAGGGTCGCGACGATTACCAATGGTACTGTTAATTTCCTCCGCATAGTATCTCCTTTGTGTGAGCGCTGCGATGAACGAGGCTATTTTATCATATATATTCTTTGCGTCCTAAGCTGCTACAGTCCAGGAACGGGCGCGGTCACTTCATCATCTTCGGGTTTGAGCGGACGTTTTTTGACAATTTCGTAGCGTTGACCAGTGAGCGGCGACTCCATGTAGTCATCGTTGAGCAGATTGACAAACTTGCTCATATCCTTGTCGTCCATGATGATAATTGCACCAGCGTCATCTTCCATCAGGTCAATACCTAGCTCTTCAGCATGCTCCATGAGTTGTTCCTGCTTAACGGCGGTCGTGTTGATTTTTTGCAATTTTTTGATGGTGCTTCTTTTGCCCTCAATCATGGTTTGCATGCTTTGTCCTTCTGGAAACGACAATTTGAAGTTGGCAGTGATTTCCGCCACCTTTTTCTCGGCGATACTCGCCTCTTTGGCATCGTAGTTAAACAGCTGCTTCAAACGTGCCTGACTAAACACATACAGGTCCTGATCGATGATAAGCAGCTGGTTGTCGGGCGGTATACGTAGGGCGGCGTCCGCGTCAAACGGCACGAATTTGCCCTTACGCACCATCCAGCCTGTGCGACCCTGCATCACATTCGAACGCGGCAACACCTTGGCTATGTAGACTGATTGCTTCATCTCCGGATGACTGACCCGCGCTAGGATTCCTTTCATGTATTTAAAGTCGTGTTCATCTTCGTTGAACAGCTCGATTTCGTGCTCTTGGGTCTTGATCCAGTTCAGCGTTTCGCGAGCACGATCAACCTTGAATACCTGCGTGCGCTGCAGCACGCCCGTCTCACTCTCTGCTTCTTCAAAGCCGCGCACGACCATGCCCGTCTCGGCACCCTCGAATAGATACTCCAGCAACCCGTCGATAAATAGCGGCTCCAGTTGATTGCGCAGTTCGTTTGCCAGGTTTACTCGGTATAACACATATGTTTTGCTGATGAGAAACAAATCGATTTTCAAATCTTCCTTGTACTGCAGCACGTTGTTCGCCCATGCAAATACATCAGTTTCCTTGTAGCCGCCGCTTTCGGTCTGCGGCGTGGAAGATTCAGGTGTCAGTATGTCTTGTTGGTCCATATAAAAGCCTCTCGTTTGGTAAATAACTCGCATGAGTGTATTTATGTTTCGGTATTGCTACGACCAGTTTACCGGAAAACCGCGTCTTAGAGTGCTGTAAAAAAGGCGACCCTCGGTCTACACGTGCTGATCAAAAAGCGGTAGGATTACCCTACCCACTGCCCGTGTCCACTCGATAGCTGCTGGCATCTTGTCATGCAGACCGACAAGCACGTCATCGTAGGTCTGTTTGTCGACCTGTCCGTCAATCGCCTCGCGTAGCAGTTCCGTATACATGTCGTTGGCATTAGCCAGATCACGGAATCCTTCATGTAAATCATACCTGCGAAACAGCTCGTCAGACTGCTGAAAGATAGCAGTTTTTTCACTCGCTTCGGCAGCTTCTTCCAGATGTCCCGCGATACTAAGTGCCTGGAGTGTCTTGCGTCCGAGCGAATTAGGCAGCTCAAGCATGCGCTGCAAACCATTGTCGGCGACTTCACGTGGATCTGACGTAATATATTTGTTCGATAACTTCCGAGCTTTTTGGTAAATATAGTCGGCCAATACGTCTCGCACCTGCATGTCAGGAAACGTTATATATGTCGCGGGGTCATTGCCCTCGACCAATCGAAAGCCGCTCAGCAAATGTTGACCGAACAGCTGATTCAGCTCGTGCTGACCGGTTGCCAGCGTTGATTTCGAATACACTATTGGTTCTATGAGAATTTTTCCACCGCTGTCATCGGCGATGTACTGAGTAATGTCGCGAGCCGTTTTGTATGAGTGAGGACTGCCATCGCGTAGTGCTATGAGCGCGTCAAAGTCGCTGCGCAAATCTGCGGTGCCTCGGCACACGGAGCCAAATATAAATCCTCCGTCAATCGCTCCACCGGTAGACTCTTCGCCGACGCGCTCTAGAAACAATTTTCTTGCTCTATCAAAGTCATCAGGCCGCGGAACCTTCCCGGCCGCTACTGCTTCGTATGAAAAAACTCTCCCCATTGCCGCCCCACTATGAAGGAGGTATATCCGCATGGCAAGCGTAGGCGCTTATACCAGTAGCGACGCGGTTTTACGCCGGTTTTTTCACGCACAAGCGCGCGGCCAATTGAGCGATGCTTTCGCGCTTATTCGGGCCGTCTATCATATCAGCAGCCTGCTCACGCGCCATCCAGTAGACGTCTTTGGCAATTTCGAAATCAAATATGTCTGTCACTGACGCGACAAGTTCATTGATCGCCCGGTTCGGACGTATATAGATAACTTTGCTGTCCGGATTCCGTTTCTGCCAACGTCCCAGTTCATGGCGCGACTTTCGCTCCAGCGCCGGTCCTGCCAGGTATTTGAACGGGCCAGGTGCTTTGAGATGCGTCGCCAGCGCGGTGATACATATCAACGTGTCAGCTTTTGGTGCCAGATGTGCGTAGCCCGCTGACGCGCCGGCGACGGCTCCATCCCAATATCGTTCGCCTTGGTAGCGAGCGGGGGCAAACAGAAACGGCACCGACGACGACATAGTCACCATATGTGCCAAGTCATGTTCGGCACCGTTAAAAATTTCAAGTTTGGGTTTTGGAAACGCCAATTGGCTTGCCGTAGCGTTGACATATCCCGATCGTTCCTCACCAAAAATCTCACGCGCGTAACCAAGCATGTAGTCGGGTGTCTGATCAAACAGACGTATTTGCTTCTGATTCGCCACGTCATCGAACGTCTTGCCGGTCGCCATCATGCTGGCTACCCACGAGCCGGCCGACGTACCAAGCGCATGCATCGCATAACCATCCGCTCCTCGATCGCGAAACTCATCCAATATACCAGCCTCATAGCCGATACCGTACGGTCCGCCACCTTCCAGCACCATGAAGTGCTCAAGTTTTTGATCGTTCAGGCGGTTATGTAGTTGTTCCATAGCGTCTCCTGTTACTTGCTAGTCAGCCTACTCCTATTGCAGCATTTACGCAAGTACCCACCCCTCTCTCTCATTCCCAACCTTAGAAATACCTTGCGCAAGGACAGTCCTTGCGCAAGGTATTATGCGTAAGCCATCCATCGGCTGGTAGTCGGCTTCTTTTTGTAATTAACAAATCACTATTTCATCTATTAATCGAGTGTGTAATGCCCATCTTGGCTATTGAGCGTATAGATAACACTTTTGCGTTCGATGACGATCGGCCACCTTTGCTGTCGTGCGTAGGCGTAGAGCTTTCTATCAGGGTTAAAGGCGATGGGGTTTTCGACGGCATGAAGTAGCGGTGCATCGCTCTTGGTGTCGCCTACGGCAATGCTATCTACGGTGCTGAGGTTATATTTCGCAATGAGCTCGTTGAGTACGGAGAGTTTGTCATGACTGGCGATGAAGCTTTCGCCGCTGAATTTTTGCCCCTTCCTCTCGTAGCGCGTTCCAACGACATCATCAAAGCCATAGTGCTCGGCAAGCTTCTCTACCAGTTCTTGATGTGAGCCAGAAATAGCCAAGAGGAAATATCCTTTTTGCTTAAGATCAACTATCAGGTCGCGCGTGTAGGTGTAAACTTGGTTTTTGTATTCATCGATCACCTGCTCGACGACGAAATCGAAGTCAGCGGACTTTATGCGTGGCAGTGCCAATTCGAACGTATCCACTAGCAATCGTTCGTAGTGTGAAAAGGCGTTTTCGTTTCTTCGCTCTTTCCATACCATACGAGCATCGCGCAGTCTGTCGTAAGCATCCTCACCTAGATGGCCCTGCCTAGCGAGGCTGTTTGCTACCGCGTGATACAACTGCCAGCGTATTAGCGTGCCATCGATATCGAATACGGCAAATCGCTTCATATTCATACTATACCTTAGTCGTTAGGATTTAACGAGGTTATACATGTGAGGGGCCGTCGAAGTCGAATTATGACGAATTGCGTGGTGGACTGATGATAGTGATATCATAGCGACATGGAAGACGGCCAGTTGATTATCCCGACATTTGTCATGGTCTTGCACCTGGTAAACTTGTTTTGTCTTATCATTCTCATCCGCAGCGGCATACAAATACTCTACGACCACCCTAAATTGTACTGGACAGATCACACTCGAGATGACAACTGGTGGATTCGTTTCGGCAAAAAAATCCAACCCAAAAACAAACTGTGGACAGCGCGCGATGAGGCCGAGATTCCACCCAAGAAGCTTCTACCCCTACCGGGTGGATTTCACAATCTTGGTGCGGGGCGGCACTGGCATTTCGTGGCGGCCATAGTCTGGGTGCTCACTGGTCTGCTATATGTGGGCTACTTGGTGGTGAGTGGCGAATGGTCGCGCATACTGCCGACCAGCTGGGACGTGATACCGCAAGCAATTACCGTGATGGGCAACTATCTGACGCTTAATATCATGGCTGAAGGTGCTGAGTATAACGCATTACAACAGATTAGCTACGCCATCATCGTGTTTGTGCTTGCGCCGTTGCAGATCGTTACTGGACTGGCTATGTCGCCTGCTTTAACAGGCCGCTTCCCATGGCTGCTCCTATACCCACGCCTGCTGCCACTGAATCACCCATGGCAACATAGCGATTATTATGCGGCGACTCGTTTTGAAATAACACGAGACCTGTTGCCACTACAGCGATAGCAGTGATGATAACTACGGTAATAATTTGCCACTGCCTCATGTCGATCTCCTATTCTCGGTGTTCTAATAGTTATATCGACCCTTTTCTCCATGATAACAAAAATAGCGCAGACACGCTGAGGGGTAGAACTCAACGATGGAAAGTAAGTTAAATAAAGTTTCCTTCGAAGGAATGTGCTTAAACTACAGTAAGCTCAGCCAGCTTCCTGGCGGTATTGATGTTCCGAATTGTCATATGCGAATACAGCTCGGTACCGATCAATTTTTGCAAACTTCCTTTGGACTGATTAGCTCGTGAGACATTTGTTATCACTGCTCCGTCGACATAGATCATTTTTTCAATATCAGATTTGTAACCAATATCGTCGAGTATGTTCGGCGTATTTATCTCATCAAATAGATACAAAACGTCTGACTTCTGGCCAGATTTATCTGGTCGAGGCGCGTCATTAGTCCAGTCCAGGGGTATAGTCTCAGCAATCTTTTGCACCTTATCACCTGGCAGAAGAAGAGTCGGTATCGCAAAACCAAAATACTCTTCAAGTGCCGTCTGTACATCTCGCGACTCCACAACATCATCACTAGTAAACACCGCGTTACCGGAGTTTAAATAAATCACCACATCCCTAAAACCAAGTCCTTCAAGCACAGTTTGAAAGTCCTGTTTCGGTACGCGATTTTTGCCACCAACATTGACTCCGCGTAGTAGAGCGACATATCTCATACGCTTAAGTATAGGTTCTTTGAAGTAGAAAATACACCCGTTGAAATGTATTTCCTAGGTCTCCGGCAGCTGGGCGACGCTTTGATGTTCTCGCTATTCTAGCGGCGAACATCAGCTAGATGCTGTCAAATCATAGATTGTGACAACGGGCGAACCGCGACCTTACGCGAGTAAACTCGCGCGGTCGCTGGTCGGCTCAGATTGGCGGACAAAGAAAAAAGCTGGAGTCCAAATGGACTGCAGCTTTTTTCATGGCTCCGCATACAGGTCACGGACTTTATATAGCCAACAAACAGAGCAAACCCAGTAGTTCGAGTGCATACTGGGCTTACTGTTCATATGTTGTACTGACTCAGGGTAGGGGCCTAAATCGAAAGTGCCAGTTCATTGATTTATTCATGCCGGAGCCCTCTACTTGATAGGGTGACTTTTGGCTTGAGACTAGTCGACACTACTCACAAACCATCCTATTTTACTGTAAAGCTGAATGAACCTTTTGCGTAATCTACTTTTACCAACGAATCAGCCTGTATTGACCCGTCAATAATTTTCTTAGCAAGTTCGTTCAGTATCCGTTTCTGAATAACCCGCTTTAACGGCCGGGCGCCAAATGCCGGATCATACCCTTCATCCGCAAGTGCTTTTTTAGCATTATCTGAAAACTCGAGCTTAATGTCTTTCGACTTCTCGACTTCTTCCAGAAATGCCGCGAGTTGCATCTCGATAATATGCTGTATGTCGTTTTTGTCGATGCGATCAAATATGACTATATCATCAATACGGTTTATAAATTCAGGGCGGAAATTATGGCTTAACTCCTGCTGCAGACGACTTTCCAAACTGCTGAAATTTTTACCATCCCATTCCTGAATGTACTGTGAACCGATATTACTGGTCATGATAATGATCGTATTTGAGAAATCGACCGTTCGGCCTTGACCATCCGTCAAGCGGCCGTCATCAAGTACCTGCAGCAATATATTAAATACGTCCTGGTGAGCTTTTTCAATCTCATCAAGCAACACAATACTGTACGGGCGACGACGCACTGCTTCGGTCAGCTGACCACCTTGGTCGTAGCCGATGTATCCTGGCGGCGAACCGATCAGGCGTGACACGGCGTGTCGTTCCATGTATTCGCTCATATCGATACGTGTGATAGCTCGCTCATCGTCGAATAGCGCGACGGCGAGACTTTTGGCTAACTCGGTTTTTCCGACACCGGTCGGACCAAGAAAGAGAAACGAGCCAATCGGCCGGCGATAATCGCCAATGCCCGCCCGCGAACGGCGAATAGCATTTGCGACCGCTTCAACGGCGCGATTTTGGCCAATCACACGCTTATGCAGGTCGTCTTCGAGATGCGCAAGCTTTTGCGTCTCACTTTCTTTGAGCCGATCAACTGGAATGCCCGTCCATCTCGACACTACAGCGGCAATATCGTCTGCCGTTACTTCGTCGCGGAGCAGGCGCTGGCCGGCCGGTATCATGTTAATTTGGCGTCTGAGCTCGGTGAGATTTTGCTCGATTTCAGGAATCTCACCGTATTTGACGCGACTGGCGGTAGAAAGGTCGCTCTCGTTTTCGGCCATCTCGAGTTTGGTTCTGGCTGCTTCGAGTTTTTCACTTTCGGCATTGAACTTGTCTATCAAATTCTTTTCTTTTTGCCATTTCGCATCTAGCTCGTCAGCTTTAGCCTGAATAGTTTTCATTTCTTGCTCGATTTCGGCTTTTCGTGCTTTGGCGCTGGCGCTTTTGTCTTTTTTAAGCGCTGTCTGTTCGATCTGCAACTGCATAATTTTGCGGTTTAGCCTGTCAAGTTCAATCGGCTTTGAGTCAAGTTGCATCTTGAGCGCCGAAGTCGCCTCGTCGATAAGATCGACTGCTTTGTCGGGCAAAAAACGCTCGGTTATGTAGCGGTCACTGAGCCGTGCCGCCGCAATAATTGCTTCGTCCAGGATTTTTACACCGTGATGGACCTCGTATTTTTCCTGCAGTCCACGGAGGATCGCGACGGTATTGTCAAAGTCCGGCTCGCCCACATAGACAGGCTGCAACCGGCGCTCGAGCGCCGCATCTTTTTCAATGTACTGGCGATATTCGTCTAGTGTTGTGGCGCCGATTAAATGCAGTTTACCGCGCGCCATCATCGGTTTGAGCATATTGGCAGCGTCGACCGCACCTTCAGCCTTGCCGGCCCCAACAAGCGTGTGTATCTCGTCAATGAATAAAATAATTTCTCCAGCAGCTTCTTCAATTTCTTTCAGAACCGACTGTAGGCGCTCTTCAAATTGTCCACGATATCCGGCACCAGCGAGCAGACTACTGATTTCAAGACCCACGACGCGTTTGTTTTTCAGGCTTTGCGGCACGTCACCTTTGACGATACGCTGCGCCAAGCCCTCAACAATAGCCGTCTTACCGACACCTGGCTCACCGATCAGCACCGGGTTATTTTTACTCCGGCGAGACAACACCTGCATACATCGACGAATTTCTTCGTCGCGCCCGATGACTGGATCGAGCTTGCCGTCGCGTGCAAGCTGCGTAAAATCTTGACCAAATTGTTCGAGTGGTTTCTTGCTGTCTTCATCAGATTGCATGACGTGCCTCCTTACTTTAAGTATAGTAAATTAGCACTCTCGATTCAAGAGTGCTAATTCAGACAATAGTGTTCTAATCAAAAATATCCAGTAGCGTGAATGCTTACTGGATAACCTGTAAAATATATGACCTTGGCTCAGCTTCCAGGTCACGAACATTGTATAATACTCACATGTCTCGAATAGCCATAATTCACTATCCAACCAGCAACCACGCCTCTACGTGGGCTGCATGGCTAGAGTCGGCCGACTTGCAAATCGACACTATTTATGATGAAGATTCCTTTAAGAATTTTAAGTCAATTAAATACGATTTAGTGATCCCGCTCATTACTATCAGTGACTATGTGAACAAAAATAATGCTAGGGTGCGAGCAATGACTTACTTTAGTGCCCTAGGCTTACACCTACTGACTCCTCCTGCTGCAATTGCTATGGATTCAAGGGTTGGATTCAAGGGTTGATTCAAGGGTTGAACCCCTAGATTGTTAATTTTATTGTATAAATAATTTTAGCTCAGCAACCAGCGCGGTCGCTGGTTGAGTCTAGCGTCGGAACCAAGAAAAAACACCCTTACGGGTGTCTTTTCTTGGCTCACCACGATAGAGGAAGTTATAACCACCATAAAGAGAGATGTCGCTACATCAATATAATTTGCCAGATCACTATCCTCACCTTTAAATCAAGTTATTAAGAACGTAATGTTTTTAATATATAGTTTATAACACCACCGCTCCAATAGTGCCCACGATACTACATTTGCGAAAATCTCGTTGGCACTTATCGGATATTTATACACTTGCCTATGTATACTACGAACCGTGATTTTTCGAAATTTACGCTTTAGCTTTACTAGCTGGCTGACCAAGTTTCGTTGTACCGATTGTGTCCTCGTTAAATAGGAGTTCGGTAAGCTTCCATGAAGGAACTACGCACATCATACCAGAAGGAATCTTAATAGTATTTTGACCGTCTATTGAGATTATCTGCCCGTCAAAATCAAAATGCCCCCAGTCGATACCGAGAAGATAGACCATTTCCTTGTGTGAGGTGCTGCTGCTTGTATTATTTAGTGCTGAAACGTGTTCATTTAGTTTAGTCTGTACAAAAACTGGTGAGCCACTAAAACCACCGATGGAATATGTTTCGACAAGAAAGCCTTCTTGTGAGTGACCTCTGCCAGTTTGCCTCATTGGTTCGAATGGTAGCATTGCGATATGGCCGCGTCGCACAACTGGATAATTTTTTAAATTACCACCGTGACTCATAAACCTACCTACCATAATCGTATCTGTACCGATACCGATTTTACGGACACTTTTCCATTTGCGTTCAGTGCCGTTATTTTCTTCGTCAAACTTTATAAATTCATCCGTTCTTTGTTCTTCAAAAATATTCGTCCTAATAAACTCTTCTTTTAGTAACATCTCGTCTGTAATGTAATTGTACTGCCAATTATCATTCGGTTCTATTGAACAAATCGCTATATCATCACCCTTGGGATGCTTTGTCCAGCTCGATAAAAGAGTATCTATCGTCTCGGTTTTGCCGTCTTGAGTATTTATTCTAAGCGTACAGGTAGTGGCCTGTTTTCCTTCCAAATACTCTATAATATGCGCATTGGTGACCACATACATGGGCGGCTTTTCTTGGTCGACAGAGGCAACACCAATTAAAAATCCTGTTCCTCCACCATTTGCTATGATATTGGCTGCCGCATCATCCCTGTTGGGATAGATGTATACAACCATATTGAAGTACGCACTGGGAACATGCATAATCCTGTCACCGCGTCCATTCTCTATGAATTACTTCATTAGCTTTTTTTAGTATATCGACGTAATCTCTGTCAGTTAGAGCACCTGCGTCATAAGTATTAAAGCTTCCGAGCGTTCCGTATCGAACCTCGATAACATCAATATTATTGAACTCTGGATACTTGTCGAAGAAGTCATTTATCATAGTAATTATCTGCTTATCACTCACCTCTCCTAAAGCCGCATGCTTTGTTTTGCCAAGACTGTGACTGTATTTTTGTAGCACACTTTTTTGTGCGTTTTGTTTGTTTATGCATAGCAGAGCCTTTAGTAAAAACTCAAGCGAAAAGCAGAATGCTACGTACCTCGCTATCGTGAAGTCTTGGGTGGGGTTTGATAAATTAGCCGATGCGAGTTCATACCAGTCGCGAGCTCTGCCTAGTAGGTGCGGAGGAGTCGCATCATAGTCTCTATTCATTCTTTGATTATAACGTAAGATTCCTGACCATAGAGGGCGTATTACATGGCCAGCTGTTAACCCTAGTCACCTTTTACTGCAGAATAAATAAACAGTCCAATAATACCCACCACGAAAGCCCATCCAAAAAATGTCGCTACATCGTTACCAGTAGAGTTGTTATCTGTATATTCCGATTCTGCCTCATATTCTGCGTAGCCTTCATAGTAAGCATCCGAGTATGCCTCACGATATGTATCATTTGCCAAGTCAACACAGGAATCTCTAAAGCCCTCGTATACACCGTCTTGGTAGTCGGAGGAAGCTCCGGCGTCGAATTCGAAGTCAATTTCACAAATCGAATCAGGAGCATCAGGATAGGATTCCTCATCTTCGCCTGCATATCCGACATCATATCCCGCCTGTTCACCTTCGGACTTAGCATTCGATACAATGTAGTCATGATTATTATCAAACGCTTCGCCGCTGCCGTAATCATAACCCTGGTCATAATAATCTACTGTCGCATATCCTCCATTGTGGTAATGATACTCGCCGTAGCTATATCCCCAATAATCACAGTTGGTGTAACATGTATGTCCGCCGTAAAAGTCCGTTCTTCCTGGATGAGCTTCAACGGTAGCTCCAATAGTAACACCAATACACAATGCAATTAAAAAAGCACCAATCAGATATCTAATTACTCTCACAACCGTATCCGTCTCCGTCTCTATCAAAGCGATGGTGGTCGGTGCCAATAACTTTTACAGAAAAGCTTATATCTCCACAGTCAAGGTCATAGGATACACTTGGAACGCACGGACTATAATTCGGGTCGCAATTGCCATTTGTAGGAGCAGTTGATTGTTGTGACTTAGGCGTCGTCTGCGCACTAGGCGTTGCCGACTGGTCAGTGTCACCGTTGCAAGTTGAGGGCGACCACAGACCTTTGCCTGCTTTTTCTGCATCTTTTTGAGCTTGCTTGTATTCACTCTGGTATTTGTATGGCAAGTTATACGTATACTCGTGCGCATATCCCATTGCAATCATTTTTTTATTAAATGAAGTGCCGTCTTCAAGAAATACATATCGCAAGAGCCTGTCGTATTTATCTCTGTTACCTTGGCTGTCGTCCTTTTCCAGTCGTACTTTTTTGCCCGACAGTAATTCTTTTGCTTTCGCACTCGCCTCTTTCCCGAAACACTGAACTGGTTTCCTTGGATCTACCGTTTCTGGCGTGTCCATACCAATTAGTCGCAGTCGCTCAACTTTACCATCAATGTTTACATCTATCGTGTCGCCATCTACCACCCTCACCACATCATATAGAACCCCGGACTGTGAAGAATTGCTTGAATTTTTCGCTTTTTCAGCTTCTTGCTTGGCTTTCTTCTCAGAAGCAAGTCTCTCACGTTCGGCAAACTCAGCTTTTGTTGTACGATGGATGACAAACTTTTGTATGTTTGTACCCTTCTCGCTCGTGGCGACTATGGTTATCTTATTATCTCCCTCCTCAAGTGTGAGTGTGTATTGATAATCTCCGTAGCCGTCGACTGGTACAACGGTACCGTTAATGGTCAATGTGGCATCATGGAAGCTTGAGATATTCCCTTTGATGACGTACTTATCCTCGTCTGTCCTAGTTATTGCATCGTAATTGACACCCTCGACATGGATAGTAGGGGGAGCATTGTATACCAGCACCGTAAACCATGTAAATAGCAAGATTACCACTGCCGTGACGATTCTTTTACTATTAGTGCTCCAATTGGTGAATTTCCACATTAAAAAGAGTCCTAGTGGAGCAAAAAATATTAGGGACGCTACAATAAACCACCTACTCGTGAATACGTTTTTCGGATTTACTTTTCTAGGTTTTGACATAAGTCAAATCTTCTCAACTTTATCGGGTACCGTTGCTTAATCTCAGATTAATACTAACATAGGCCTGTCCTTGACCCTACTGGCTACAAGCATGTTGCAATAGGCTGTCTCCGTGCCTAATCCTATAATAGTTTAGATTTCCTTATTTTTTGTTCGTTTTGTGTAAAAATAAACTATTTTTGAGGTATCGTAACGATTTAACAGAGGAAACTCGTTTTTAAAACTTGTGATTTTTTATTAAAAGTAGGACAAGGGGGGGTAGTGCATTGGCACAAAATAGATATAAAATTGTATATATAGAGCAGTTTTTACTGACAAGATTTTATTTGAAACAACCTAATAATACGATTTACTTAGGTGAATTAATTTATCACTGCGCCTGCTCTGCGCTTTTACATTCTCGTAAAATATCGTCTCTTTCCTCTATTCGTTTTCGCATCTCAGCTGTAAGTTCCTCTGTTATCTCAAGGTTTTTTTCAACCATAGCTTCCCATTTTTCAGGTCGTTCTAATAGCAATTTGTCGCGCACTTCAGCGTTGTTCTGAATTACCTGATAGAAATAGCGGTTGCTCTCCCCCGTTAAACGTAAAACTTCAGCTCTCTGACTATCAGTAAACGAAAAATACTTCATATTATTTTTCTCAAGTCTCATAGTTTTGGTCAGCTCTTTCTGTAACTTTTCTATTCCAAGAACTATTATCGTAAAGTATTCCCATGACTCGGCATCTATAATGAAACCATTGCGTTCAGCATCTTTTATATATTCCGCAAACATTGCATTTTTGTTCTCTCTATCAAACGCAGCCCGCACTCCAATTAAGGTACCGAGAAGAGCACCAAATGATACGCCTGTGACCGGAACATAAAAAATACCGACAACAATACTAGTCCAGACGATAATTCTTACCCCAAGCAACGCATAAGTTTTTCCGGAAAATTTTAAAACTCCCGACTTACTAATCTTTCGCATAAAGGGCAACTGCTGAAATAATGTGACCAATATGTGTTGTACTGTCACGGATAGTGCAAATAACGCAACAACGAAGCCAATTACATTAATTAATACGTCCATAGTGCTACCTAGTTATCTTTTTTATTACGTCTAGATACTTTCTGGATAAATCCAACGATTGCGGCAACAAAACAAACCAAAGCCCCTACGAACAAACCAGCGCCAAGTGCACCGCCCCCTACCAGACCGGTCATAAAAAGTAATACCAACGATAGCAACAATAGAGCTCCCGGTCCGAGTTTTTTATTCATATATTTCTCCTTAAAATTAAAATCGACACCGCAAGGTGTCTAGCCATTCACAAACCAGCTTTCGCCGAAATGCTTATGCGGTGCCGAATTCAACGGCGAACCGCAAATGAAATTGCGTTCTGGTTTGTATATTGCTAGACGAGACAATTATACCACATTCAAACTGTTTGAGTTTGCCCTCGTGACGGTTTTGTTAGACAATATACATCAGATGAAAATGGATATGTACTGGCCTCAACAAGAAGTGTTTTTAATGGGAACACTGTCTCTATTTCCAGAAAGGCTGACAAAAGGAGCGATAACCTTAGATTACGAATGGTACTTCTTTAATAGCAAGACTGACGATGAACTAGTTCGACAGCTCTACAAGTACAAGAAAGCGGGCTATATTGAATTTAAAGAAGTGCCGCTACTAGTCGTATATGCGGACAAAGATCCTGACCCAGATGACGAATCGAATTTTCGTCCATCTCCGCGAGGCTTTATGATTACTTCTATAAATAATCAAAAAGTTACAGATGATCTTACGCAATACCTTGAAAACTGGTATGGAGACAAACTGTATACCAACTCTGCATATAAGCCAGACGACCATATACATCAATACAGGAGACTTATATCTGCACTAAAACAAACTTACAAACGCCATGCTATGCCCCATATCAACGCTGTCGATCTTTACGGTGATAATGCTACTAATTTTTATAGTTATCCACCACCGTTCTGGGAGACAGTCCTTGCACCCCAGTTAATTACTGGTCAGTACACTATTAGGCGAATGGATTACGACTTGGAGAATGGTGGTCAACCCTTTGTGAGCATTGAGCTTACTAACCAGAAGCTTCGACGCTGGCTAGAGCTGGAGGTTAACTCATCTGAACCAATTAGTGATAGCGACCCCGAGGAACTTAATTACGGTGATCTATTAGCAGGGCGTGACGGTACGATAAGCTACAAAGGTGTGATGATACCATTTACACGTCAAGAGGCTGATGTTATGCGCGTCTTAATGCGCCGCCCTGAAGAGATAAGAACTGAGGATGACTTCACCGACCCATATGCTAATGTTTTTGATAACCCCAATGCCCGTAACGATATTCACGCTACACTTAGCAAGTTGATTTCTCGAACTCGCAAGAAGCTTGATGCAGCAGTAAAACCATCTAGCAAAAGTTGTATTACAAACATATCCCACCGGGGTTGGATTCTAAAAATCTAAGTTTTCCGTACCTCGCAGAATTTTCACTGAATACTGAATGAATGTGCCTCCGTATAGTCGGAGGCATTACTAATTTCATAGGAGATGTGAATGAGAGAAGAACCGCTACTGGTCAACATTCGAGACTTAGGAGTTGTTGCTGCGCTAGTAACACATGGCTTCGAAATTAAAGAAAAATATAGAGACCCAGACGGTCGAATGTACTTCGTTTTTCAGGAAACGGCGGCGCTCGTTAGGGTCGTAAATAATTACTATGCTGACACCTTATTAGTTAAAGCACGCAAATACTTTGACGATGTAAAAATGCTGAAATCACATATTTATAGCAAGAGTTAACTATGAGGCTCAATTCAGCTTTAGTTTTAAAATTTCAAAAATTACACCTCGAAAAGTTCGATAAACCAATCACGTACGAGGCGGCCGAACTAGAGCTGTTGAACCTTGCCGAACTAATAAGAATTACTCGACCAATCAAAGACAAAGGGAATGACGATGAAAAATAAGGACATTGAAGCCAAAAATAACGAACCTAACGACGTGGAGCCAGAAACAAAACCCGACGACCGTATATCACCCGTATTGGCGCTACTGATAGCCATACAAGAAAGCGGTGCCGAGTTATTCCACGACCAATACAACGATACATATATCGCCTTCTACGGTGATGGTACTAGTATTTCTAAAATAAGTTCCAAAGTGACCAAAATGTGGCTAATTAGATACGCATATATAAACCTACGATCAATCCCCACGACCGATACTATAAACCGCGCTTTGCAATCTTTATCAGCCAAAGCATATTTCGAAGGTAGACGATACTCTTTGGATGTGCGCAATGTGCATAATAGCGATGGCTTATGGTACGACCTCGGCGAAGGGGCAGTGCGTATTACCAAAAAGGGATGGGATATTCCATATGACATACCTTTGATATTTAGACGATTCCCCCATCAAAAAAAGCAGGCCGCTCCTGTGGCAGGTGGCAGTCTACTGCTTCTCCTAAAGTATATTAATGTTACAAATGAGTCAGACCAATTGCTCTTCCTTGTGTACGTGGTAGCAGCATTCATTCCCGGCTTCCCTCACCCACTTTTAATACTGCATGGAGCGCAAGGTGCCGGTAAGACAACCCCTATGAAAATCATGAAGGAACTAATTGACCCTTCAGAACTAGAAGGCCTGTCGGCACCTAAAAATATAGAAAGCTTCGTGCAGACAGTCAGTCATCACTCCTTCGTGTTTTATGACAATCTATCGACAATGCCGGAATGGTTCTCTGATGCACTAGCCAGAGCCGCAACTGGCGACAGCTTTAGCAAACGCGAACTTTACACCGATGATGACGATGTTATCTACCGTTTTCAAAAGACAATCGCATTAAATGGCATCAATCAAGTTGTTTATAAATCTGACCTGCTTGACCGCTCGATATTATTGAACCTCGAGAGGATACGTCCAGAAAATCGGAAAGAAGCACAGGTCTTCTGGAGTGATTTTGAGCGTGATCGGCCACTAATACTTGGTGCAATTTTTGATACCTTAGCTACAGCTCTTTCCATCTACCCAACAGTACGATTAGATAAACTACCTCGAATGGCCGACTTTGCCCGCTGGGGTTATGCCATTGCTGAAGCATCGGGATATGGCGGCGAGTCGTTTATTCAGGCATACTTCCGCAACATTGAAACGCAACATGATGAAGCAATCGATGCCAATCCGGTAGCGCAAACCATCATGGAATTCATGCGCGAGTGCACCACATGGCAAGGTACTCCAGCTGAACTATACAGCTTACTCACACCTATTGCGTTTAGACTTCAAATTAGTCAAAGCCGAGGCTGGCCAAAAGACGCCGCCCGACTAGGCAGAGCATTAACTTCTATTGCACCTAACTTAGTAGCTAAGGGTATTGAACTAGAAAGGTCGCGCGGCAAAGACCGGTTAATCACTATCAATAAATCTACTGTCGTTGCTGACGAGACTAATATGTCACCAAGTGATCAGCCGGGAAATATCGACAGCACGACAGTAGCGTCAGTAGAAGTCCCGTAACAGGGGTGGTTGTTGTTTATACAGTACCAAAATGCTATAATAATACCGTTGACACAATCCATAAAACACGCGCAAAGTGTTTTTATTTCCCGACCCAAAATGGGCGGCCGGTATCAGGAAATGGCTTTGCGCTATGGACTGTGTCAACAACCGGCCGTCCATTTTTTGGAGATAGATCATGCACAAACGCGAACTGACACATTTGAGGTATAAACTTTACGCCCGCAAATCAACAGATACCGAAGACAAACAAGTGCAATCACTTGATGACCAAGTGAGCGTAATGAAGAACATTGCAAAACTGGCAGATGCAAATCTTATTGATGAACCCCTCCAAGAAGCCAAGTCTGCAAAGAAGCCATTTGCCCGCCCGATGTTTGAGCAGTTGTTGCAAGACATTGAAGACGGCAAGGTTGATGGCATTGTCACATGGAAGCTCGACCGCTTATCACGCAACCCTACCGATAGCGGACGCATCCAGCAGCTACTACAGGACGGCAAGCTTAAACATATCCTGACAGCAGACAAAAGTTACTACCCAGAAGACAATGCAATTGTTTTTAGCGTTGAGGCGGGAATGTCTAACCAATACATTCGTGAGCTGGCAATAAACACAAAACGAGGTATGGCATCAAAGGCAGAAAAAGGCGGTAAGAATGGTGTTCCTCCGATTGGCTATTTAAATGACGTTATTAATAAAGTTATCGTAACCGACTCCGACCGCTTCGAATTAGTACGAATTCTGTGGGATAAGATGCTCACTGAAACTTACTCTATCGCCGAAATTACCCGCTATGCAGACGAGGAATTGCACCTTACTATGCCCATACGTGGCAAGACAGGCGGTAAACCTATGGCGTATTCAAGTGTATGTGCTATGTTTAAAAATCCTTTTTACTATGGCAAGATTCGTTTCAACGGCAAAATCTTTCAGGGCACACACATGCCAATGATAACCGAGGAAGAGTTTGAAAAGGTACAACGAATCATTGACCCGAAGCACACCACTCGTCCGAAAGACCCTGGCACTAACTTCATGCTTCGCAACCTATTTCACTGCGGGGAGTGTGGCTTTGCTATTACAGCTGAGCGTAAATATAAAACTATCAAAGCGACCGGTGAACGTAAGTCGTATACCTACTATCACTGCACGGGCAAAAACAAGCGTGTTAAGTGTTCGCAACCACATTCACATGTGTCAGAGGATAATCTAGTAAGTCAGATAAAGGAGAGGTTGTCTAAATTTACGATAGACCCAGACTTCTACAAGCTTGCCATTGAAGCACTCGCTCAAGAAGAGGATGAAGTTGTCGCGAAAGACCAAGCCATGACCCTCACACATAATAAAGCTATCGAAAAAACACAGCAGGCAATCAATAATTTACGTCGAATGAGGTATAACGGTGAAGCTGATGATGATTCATGGTACTTTGCGGAGATGAAAACACTTGAAGATAGGCTTTCGAAGCTACAAAGCGAACGCAACGAATCAGAATACACCGCACGAAACTGGCGTGAAGTTGCAAACGAGATTTTTACTTTTGCGAGGTATGCGAAGGAGGATTTTGATAGTGATGATTTAGAAAAAAAGCGCACCGTAATTGCGAAATTAGGAGCAAACCTTACCATCTTGGATAGAACCATCCAATTCACCCCTAATAAATACTTTGTACCTATTGAAGAAATGAATGAAAGGCGTAATTTAGCTACACAAATGGTTAGAACCGACTCTGACAAGATAAAAACACCTGCTAATTCACAGGTGTCTCTATCTTGGCTCCGGCAGCTGGGCTCGAACCAGCGACCTAATCGTTAACAGCGATCCGCTCTACCACTGAGCTATGCCGGAATATACAACTTATTCTGACCAACCTGATTCCGCATATAACGGAGAGATGAGCCGGAATATTCTTGAATAATTGTAGTGTAAATAGGGGTAAACGTCAAGATGATGCTACATACTCACCTGTTCAAGACATCAAATATACGGTACAATAGATAATAACGTAGAGATAAAGGAGTGTTATGACTATTTCTACCCATGCGAAATTATTCAAACGAGGCGCACCCATCGGGTGCGTTCTTATTTGCCTGACCTTAATAAGCTCGGTCATCAATCTTGGTTGGAGCCAAGCAACGAGCGCGCTCTCTCTGGGTGGTCTGCTCGGTGAAGGTGGTGACAGGAGCAGCAATCTGATTGCTCCCGTGGACAAAACGCTCAGCACCGTCACCGATCGCGTAGTACCCAAAGTGACCGATACGCTCGACAAGACTTTGAGTCCTGTCACACAAAATGTCCTGCCACGTACCACAGAGGCTGCTACTCGAGCGGCCGCACCAGTGACACAAAATGTACTGCCTCGCACGCTCAATGGTGTGGAGCGACTGACTCAACCAGTGCTCGGAGATACCCTCCCTCGCACAACCGAACGTGTAGGTGGCTTAGTCGATGAGGTGGCTGGTCGTGTCCTGCCCGAAACAGTGAACGGACTCAACAACACTCTCTCTCCTGTCACGGGCAATGCCGTGCCACGAGCACTCGACACGGTCAACAACGCCGTCCGACCAACCACCCGAGCTCTCGCGCCCACAGTCAACAACGCGCTCGGTAATTCACCGACCACACGACCGCTCGCCGAGACGCTCACACCACTGCTGCAGCGCGGTCCCCTGACACCTGTCACGCCAACTCCCGCCAATCCTATCAGTCCGGTTACACCTATCACCACGCCGGTGCTTTCGTTTGCCAATCCATCGTTTACACAATCAAACAACAATCCATCCAGAGGCTTGCAGCCTATCGTAGAGGGTATCGGTAATTTCCTGGGCTTTTTCCCATCTTTGTTCTCTAGCGTCATACAGAGTATCGACGGCAAAAAGGCCAACAGCACCACCCTAATGGTTGTTACCGGTATACTTAATGCCATGCTGCTCGCTTTTATCATGACTATGTATCGCATGATTACTCGCGGCAAGCACGGTGTCCACGCCATCGGCCAAGACTTCCTGCTAGAATCGTCGCTCTACGGCAGACTTGCCAAGACGACAGCCGTCACCTTTGGCACCCTAGGCTTTGGTGCAGTGTTGATGTATCTCACACTGCTCGGCTTTTAGTCTAGCGTCGGTATCCGCCGCCACGTCGGCCTTGGTTGTTTAGTATGCGGCGTTTGTAGCTGCGGAGGAACAGCCAGATACCCACTATCAGACCTATCAGAGCCAGCGTACCCGCGATGACTATAGCGATGACGTACATCGGTATGACCCAGAAGGATTTGCTTGCTTCGATGGTCATGTTCTTTTTGCCGTATGTCAGCGTGGCGGTCACGGTGTAGTTACCGAAACTACCGATGTTTTTCAGTGGCACCTCCCACTTACGCGCACTGTCGGGCAGCACCATTTCACGCGGCTCATCTAGGTTGAAGTCATAGCTATATATCACTTCATCTCCCTGCTTGACCGTTATGGTCCCAAACGGACCTTCCTGTATGTTACCGGTGTTTTGCAGACGAAACGCCAGCTGCAGATCGTTCGCGCTCTGGAATATAGTGTCAGACTTGCTACCCTGCATCACGTTGAAATCAGTCAGGATGAGCTTTTCTACCGTGTCGCCAGGCACGGTCAGTAGCACCAGCGAGGCAGCACTCGCGTTCAGATTGACCTGGCCAGAGTCACCAGAGTTGACCGGCTGAAACCGCACAGCACCGTAGTAACCGCCCGGATTAGCATCTGCCGGTACTTTGATGGTGAGTTTGACTTCCTGAGTTTTCTCGGCAGGTATAGTAACGTTCTGTAGCGGTACCATGAAACGCTTCAGGCTATGTGTGGGTGCGTATTTGTCTTCGTCGAGGATCAGTGCGGGGGTACCATTCTCGTCACCGGCCACAAAGTCGTTTTGGATCGCCTGTAGGGTTATAGGAGCTTTCGTGAGGTTGGTCACTTTGACCGTCACTACGCCAGTTTTGCCCGGTGCAATACTCAGATCAGTCCGCAGCGGCGATATCTTCATCGTTTTAGCATTGTTGGTAGTTGATTCTACGGCTGTCGCCTGTTCTCCACTCAGCAGAGCAAACCCACCGAACACCAATGAGGCGACAATGAGTGTGCGTAACAGATATTTTTTCACCTATTTCTTCCCCATAAAAACTATTACCCTTATGGTAGCAGATTCACCGGTGATTGCAAAATACTGTTTCACACATAAAATATCACCGCCTACATGAGCGACGGTGATATTTGTTTATTATCTTGACGTAACTAGAACTTACCAGTTGCAATCAGACTAAAGTTCGCTGAATAGTTACCTGCAGGGGTCAGCTCGGTTGCCTTCGCGTTGAATGACAGCTGACCGCCGCCCCATGACGTTGGAGCATCATTCGTGTTGTAGATTGGGTCACCGTACGGGCTTGTGACACCTGTTGCATCACCATCTACATAGTTCATGTAGTAGTTAGCACCCCAGTCGCCAACCAGGTTCAGTGCACCACCGTTGGCAGGCTGTGAAAGCACTAGCTTCGCACCGAAGACAGCACCCTCATTTTCGTTGATCGTTAATGTACCTGTGGTTAGCGGTGAGATACCACAGCCTTCATCAGGATCATTGATCTTGTCGGCGCCGTCACGGAGCAGGCCACCACAACCAGTCGCATCACTCTTCAGACTGACGATCGCACCGCTATTTGCATTGGTTGCGATATACGAGTACACATCAACATCACTACCAGATGTTGTGTCGAGGACACCGTTAGTGCCCAAGCTGCCGTCTATCGCGTCAGGTGCGTCACAGTTCGTTTCTTCATCGCCAGATACACAGAAAGTCAGTGTTTCAAGCACAGAACCATTCATACTGAATCCGTCGGTAAACGCTAGTGCAACAGTACCTGTGTCGAGTGCACCGCCCGTCCAGTCGGCTGCAGTATAAGCTGCAATGCGTGCATGAATCGTGCCGACCGATGATGGATTGACTAAGCCGGCACCCACAAAGTCAACTGCACTGCTCGCCCCTCCAAGTGCAACCTGAATCTTGTTCGCCGTGTTTGTACCAATCGTACCGCCGCTCGTAGCCGTAACAGAGCTTGCGTCTAGACCAGTTGGGGCATTACATGCACCGTTAGGCGCGTCACAAAATGTTACGTCAAACGACTGCACATTTGCCGATGTGTTAAATTTTACTTCTAAGTCGCTTGTTTCACCTACAACGCTGCTTGTCAGTGCTATAGATCGTTCGGTCACAGTCGCGGCCGAAACCATTGCTGGCACCGTAGTGCCGAGTACTAACGCGGCGGCCGCAAAAGCGGATCCAGCCCGTCGGTTGAATACTCTAAGAGATTTCATCCCTTGATTCTCCTCACATTTTTAATGTTTTGTTTGTGTTGTTTAGTAACGAGTCTAGTGTAGCACAAAAGTGCTTGTGTTTGTCAAGCACTTTATATACGAGTTTTCCACAGCCGTATCATTTCAGATCCACAAAAGCGCGTAACTACTCGGTCTCGCGTGCTTCTTCTGCGTAGCTGTCTCGTTCGTGCAACATTTTGTTGCGGATGGAGACCAGCATACTGCGGCGACCGAGCCAATAGGTCGGTACAAGTAGCGCGAGCAGCAGGATCGTCGGTACCCACAGCACCTGTGGCTTGACGGCTGCACCCCCACCTGTATCGCTACCGGCTCCTGAGGTCGAGCCCGTAGTGGCATCTACCTTGCCGCTCGCAACCGCGATTACTTGTAAAAACGCACTCACACCATTGGCATCTGTCACGCGGATGTTCACAGTGTATATACCAGCCTTTTTGTACGTATGCGCTATATTTACCACGCCCGCTACGGCCTGACTCTTGAGTTCAGGCTTGGTGCCATCGCCCCAGTCTATACTAAATGCATATGGGCCAGTGCCACCGCTCAGCTGCAGCGGCCATGTGAGCTGCGTGCCAGCGGGTGTCGCCCTGCGACCATAGGAGCTCGTGAGTGTGACCAGTTCACCAAATGCCGTGAGGTTCGTATTGTTGTATGTCACGCGGACGGTGTTGGACTTCGGTCCGGCCTGTCCCAAATCGTCATATACGATAGCGTATATCTCGTTGGTACCAGCAAATAGACTGATCTGTATACTGAAACTACCGTTGTCGCACATGACCGCACCAGCCATGACGCCGTTGTTGTATATCTCTACCAGCAGACCCTTGGGGCAGATACCTCTCACATCTATGGGCGACTCGCTAAATGACGCGCCATCGCCAGGTAGGCTGATACTTGCTCCTTGCTTGGGTGGTGGCTGCGGCTTGGTGGCTTCCAGACCATACGAGCCAGGCGCAGGCGGAGGCGTGGGCAGCGCATTGATAGCATGAGCCGGTCGCACGTGCACAAGCAGTGCCAGTAGACACGCACCGATGGCAACCGGCAGTATCCACTGAACGCTGAAACGAATCTTATTCATCATGCTTACGGTTTATTGTACCGTGTCCGGTCTTCTTGCAAAAGAGGCGGGCACTATTTGCGACGATGCGACTTCTTGAACTTCACGCCGCCATTCATGCGTCGGCGAATCTTGTAGTATATGCGCCAGATGAAGTACACCACGATAGCCAGTACCACCAAGCACACGATGATAAACCACCATGGCAGGTACCAAAATATGGTGCTTCCGGTCACTTCTCGTGTCATATTACCATTCTGTCCATAGTACAGATCAAGCGAGGCGGTGTAGAGTCCTGGCCACAAACCAGCTGAAACACAATCCTTTGCTTCGGTCTTTCTGCCATTGAAATCCACAGCCTGCTCGGCTAGTTTGATACACGAAACAAATGTACGGGACTGACCTATAAGGGCCAGTGACTTACTGGGATTCACATTTGTAATCTTGTACTCGTGTCCCCACATGTCGTTCAGTGTGATACTACCCACTGGTGCTTCGGTCACGTTACCGTTGTTCTTCAGCGTATAGGCCATATGGAGCGGCTCTTCAGTGGTGATGAACCTATATGCAGCCTCTCTTTGTGGTGTTCTCTCAAAGTACGCACCAAACTTCTCAAGCTTCAGGTCTTCGTGCACCTTGCCCGGTATAGTAGTAAACACCAGCGTCACACCAGATGCATTCAAGCCCACATGTCCACCACTGCCGGGAGGAGCCGAAGAATAAATGATAGCACTGTAGTAACTACCTGCACCATGCCCCTCGGGTATCGACACACTCATGTCGAGTGACTTACTTGAGCCAGGAGCTATCGTAACGCTTTCTGGCACCTTCATAAACGGCTTCAATGACCATGTAGTCTGCGGTGCATCTTCAGCTAAAAACAGTTTCGGAGTACCACCGTCATCTGTATAGCTAAAATCGATGACACGAAGTGACAGCACTAATGGTTGATTCCTGTCCAGGTTGCGGATAATCAGCTTATCCTCAACGCTTTTACCCGGCTCAATGATGTAGTTCTTCTTTGGCGTGATACTTAGTGCCGACGACTGGGCGTCGACGGGTGTGGTATATGTAGTCGCAGCAAACACCACGGCAATCGCGGCCATCACTATGCTTTTGAAGCGTTTCATTTCTCCCTATTCCTCATGTTTACTTTTAAGTGTTAGCAGTATTGTACCACTACGGGCTGTCCTATATCAATTCTAAAACCTACCGCTGGCTATAAATGTAAGTGTCGTAGTATACACACCGGCACGCAAGTCGGGACTACTGTTGAGTATGTAGCTCACGGTGAACTTCTTCATCAGGCTGACGTTTGGCGAATACGCCACCACGTCGCCGGGCACAAATTTATACATATTTGGTGTACCGTAGTCGGCCGACGGCATGGCATTTGCCCATGTGCCCTCGGGGTCCACACCCACTGTGGGAGCGTTATTGGCCACCAGGTTTATGCCAAACTGGTTGGTGCCCTGCTGGCTGAAGCTCGGCGTGGTCGCAGCGTCTATCACACTGGTGCCTGCTGCGGGCGGCGCACCATTGACTGTTATCACAAACCCGGCTGTAGCGTTGGTGCCCACTGCCATCTGCGACTGTGCTGTCAGGGTGTCGTGCTCGCTCAGCTGCCCCATGTCGCTATAGTACGTATCGTCAGTCTCTGTACAGCCCAACGCTACTGTGTGCGCCAGGCAAAATATCAGCATAGGCGGTACTTGTGTCTCTATCACGATATCGTTTGTAATCTGCCCCTTCACCGAGCCAAAATCTATCAATGGACCACTGCCATCGGTAGACGCATGGCTGCGCAGTCGTATAGAAAACGACTCACTGATGTCTGTCGGGTTCACTACGCCCTCAAATGTATACGACGATACGTCACCAGACATGATCATGCTCGGATCTCGTGTGAGCAATATGTGATTGTCTGTATGTGTGCCAGGGTCTATAGTAAAGCCTGTCTCGCCCGACTGGCTGGCCAGCGTAACCCCCGACACATCGAGACCCGGTGGCGGCACACACGGATGGTGCGGTATGGGATCTATGCAAAACAGCATGTCGAGTGACCCTACGGGCTGCGGTGTCATGTAGCGCAGCGACACGGTATAGTTGGTCGTCACGCCCGGCCTGGTGCTCTGCATAAACAGTCCGCGCTGCTCAAAACGCGTGCTGGCTGCTACTGGCGATATAAACACGAGCATCACCAATACTAGTGCCAGAAGCTCCTCTGACCACATGTGCCGCCGCGTAAACAGCGAGGCGTGCAGCCGGTAAAATATGCGTCGCATACAATCATTGTATACCAAAACCGACCCCGCGTGGGGGTCGGTTTGTTCAGTGCTACACTGTAGCTTCAGTCTGGGAGTATCCTAGTACTGAGGAGCTGCGATGTAGTTGATCTTGGTTGTGTAGATACCTGCTGGGGTGGTCGCTGCGATGTTGGCAATGTAGCGCATCTTCGCAGTGACACAGTCTACAACTTGTGTGTTCTGTGAGGCGATTGGCACAGGTACTGTATCCGATGTTGGGTCGAAGGCAAACTGTGCACTACCACCATTAATTATCGTTCCCGAGCCATTTGCATAGTTCGCTTCTGGCACCAGAGGGTCAAGCCGTGGCATGTGGAAGCTGGCATTGAGGGCACTGTAATCCCATGGTGGAGTATTGACTGCACCGAGGTCAGTCAGGACTGACTCGTGAACACCGTCTATAGGATTAGCTGCAGGCTGATTGGCAGCGATGATGCCTGCTGCATTGTTGTCAGCACCGTTTTCGTTAACTCCTGCGGTTTGGTAGTTAACACCGTATGTCGCATCGTCAAAGCCATGACCGCCAGCATACGCCGCTGTCGCAAGTGCAAGTCCAAACTGTTCTGATCCTTGCAGTGACTGCTTTGCCGTCGGACCGATAGGATCAATTTCGTCACCCACGGTGTTGGAAAGCGTGTGGCCTGAGTAATACACTGTGGCACCAGCACTGGAGTTGGAGCTGAGTCGCCAGTACGAATGCGTTGCATAGGTCTCATCAGTTTCTAGTGAGCTTTCTGCACTCTGATTACCTAGCTGTAGCACATTGTGCGGAACATCTGGGTCATCGATCATACGTGTCAAAATCGTATCACATGAGGTGTGTGTGTTTGATCCGTTGTCAGATGCCTGTAGTTGAGCTTTATCTAGCGTGTGTGGATCAACTGTGCCGACAGAGAACTGCATGGTTTCCAGCACCTTGGTAGTGATCTGGATTGACTGGTTCATGACATTAGCTACCGTCACACCGCCGTCGATGACATACTTATCACTCACTGGCTGCAGATCTGATAGGCCTAGGTGGTCTACACCATCATCAAACTCTTCACTATAGGTGTTGATTTTGACGAAGAATTCGCCCTGACCTGGGTTTGTGATGTAGTTGGTGGCTGTTGCAAAAAACAGTACTTTCACTTCTTGCCCGGCAGTAAACGCATGACCGGTAGAGCTTGTAAGAGTGATGTAGTTGTCTGTTGCAGTATTGCCATCATCCTCAACGTTGTGAGCTTCTACAGTCCAGCCAGTACTTTGTGTCCAAGTACCTCCGTTGTTGTACATCACTATGTAGTTACCAGCAACGTCTTTGGCTGCTTCTGCTGGATCACCCACGCCACCGCTAAGTGACTGGTATTTAGGGTTGTTGTTGGTATAGCCCGGAACAGCTCTTACATCACCGGTAGACGGGTTGATCACTTGAGCAAAGTCACTTTTGGTGAACGTTACGTTTGTTTCGTCTGCCACTGCATTAGAGGTGATGGTTAGGTTCGTAGGACTGGATATCGATGCAATGGTGTATGAGTTGCCACCTGCGGTTTTGAATACTTGGTTCACCGCTAGGTCGTTTACGAAGTCCGTGCCAACACCAACGACCGCGTTACTACCATTTGTCAGCGTGACGTCTCCGGCAACCGGAGTATCTACGCCGCTAATCTCTGTCGCACTTGGGAATTCTATGTGCAGGTCTGATGTTGACGCTGTGGGTGCTGGCCCTCGAGGACTATTGTCACCAGGAATCTCACAATCACCGGCCGACGTCGTACAGTACTGGAAAGAAAATGTCTTTACAGTAGCACTTGAACTTGGCTTAAAGCTAAAGTAGTTACCGGTTTTTTCACCGTTGGCACCGCTGTTTGGTGGTGCATAAACGCTATTACCCGAGCCGTCGGTGTTTGACCAACCCGGTGACGAGCTTGACAGCGTCAAGCTACGATCGGTCAGCGGATTCAACGCGTCAGCATATGCCGACATCGCTGGAAGCACCGCCGATCCGACTGCCGACACCACAAGTGCCATCGCCGCACCGAGCGGCATACCGCGCCGCGCGATTGATTTGAGTGTATACATTCTGTATATCTCCTTATTTTGTTTATTTTATGGACCCTTTCACAAGGGATACGGCTGTATTTTAGCACTACCTTTATGATTTATGCAACATAGTTATCCACAGGTACCTACGTATTTTTTCATAATTATATAGAAAGGTTTAGTACATAGGTATCACCACTGCTGAGTAGTCGCCCGTGTAGTGACCGGCTGGGGTGGATTCGGAGATGTTGACGATGAGGCTGACAGTGTAGTCGGTCTGTCCCGTTGCCACGGTGCTGTGTGCAACCACATCGCCAGGGACGTACTTGAACTGATTGGCGATTTTGTAATCATCGTTGACTTCGCCGAAGCTCGTCTGGCTATCAGGCACCTGCACGGGGCCAGCACCGACACTCGGCGTGGTGTTGGCCACCAGGTTGAGACCGAACTGCTCGGTACCCGGTTGTGAGGCGGTGGGGGTAGAAAGCGCGTGGAGCGTGTGGCTGCCGTACTTGGGCGGGTCGCCCATAATTTGCAGCATATAGCCGTCGCTCAGATAGCTACGGATTTTGACGATAGTCGTCTTGGTCGCGGTCTGCGTGGTTGATAGGTCGCCCAGGTTAGATATACCCGGATCGACGATAACTTCAAGTAACGGCTCACCGCTCGTGACAGGACCAAACATAGCCGAGCCGCCGCTTCCGGTACTACGACCGGTCGCCATATCGCCCAGCGACACCTTGGCACAGTATTGGCCAGAGCAACTTTCCTGTGCGGACGTGGCTCCAAACTCGGTCTCGGTCACCTGATAGTTATTGGAATTGGACGTCTGAGCAAACGCGGTACCCGCGCCTATGATAGCAACCATCATTGCCACCACTATCGGTTTTGCCAGTCCTCGCACTCTTTGCATAAGCTTTATCATATTATCACTTACCGACAGGATAAACACAACTAGCGTCACGGAGACAAGTATAGTAAGCTAGACGTAAACGTAAACATAACCGTAACATACGTGACTATGGAACCAGACGAAAAAGAAAAAGACGCCGAAGCCGCGGAACAAGATGAAGCCGTCGAGGACCACGAGTCCACAGAAACAAAAGACGAGCAGGAAACCACAGAAGAGCTGGAACAGGAGGCTCCTGCTGATGCTTTGAGTCGAACGCCCGATGAGCTGGAGGAAGAACAGGCACAGAAGGACGCCGAGGACCGGGACGGCAAGCCCGCCGACGAGCCTGTCGCCAAAAAGGACTCAGCACTACGACGCTTTTTCCGTCGAGCGAATGTTTATTTCCTGATTTTCCTCCTCATACTGGTCATCACTGCTATCGTCGTGACGGTGTTTTATCTGAACAGCCAGAAAGATCCCGAAGTAGCCGACATAGCAAATCAATCTCTCACGCAGGATACGCTGAAGCAACTCGCCAACACCGACGTGTCGGTCGGTGACACCTCACAGACACTCACCATACAGGGTAGTGCCATCATATCTGGCCAGACGCTTATGCGCGGCAACTTGAACGTCGCTGGCAATCTGCAGACAGGTGGCAGCATCACAGCACCTCGGTTGACCATCACTGGTGACACCAACCTAGGCGCGACACAGATCAACAGCTTGCAGGTCGCATCCAACGTAACGATACAGGGCAACACCTCGATAAACAACAACCTGGATGTTGCTGGTACCTCGTCGTTTGGTGGTGCCATGACCGCGTCGCAGATAACCGTTAGCAAGCTCATCATGAGCGGCAACGCTGAGCTGCAAATACCAAACCACATCCGGTTCACCGGACCGTCGCCCGGACGCTCAGCTGGCAACGCGCTTGGCAATGGTGGCACGGTATCTGTAAACGGCTCCGACACGACAGGCACGGTCAACGTGCGGACCGGCGGCAGTCCGTCGGCGGGTTGCTTTGTACGAGTCAACTTCAACCAGGCCTTTACGACCAATCCGCATGTCATCCTCACACCCATAGGACAATCGGCCGGTTCGCTCAACTACTATGTAGACCGCGACAGAAACGGCTTTAGCATCTGTACCAACAACGCCGCATCCGGCGGCAAGACATTCGCCTTCGACTACTTTGTGACCGGCTAAACCTGCCACAAATCAGCTTCACGCACCCCTAAACATATTTCATACACACAACAAACCTTAAAGCAACCTTGCTCAAGGACAGTCCTTGCGCAAGGTTATTCTCAGTGTATACTGGGTGTATGCCGACACGAAATGCGATAAAGGTATATGCTCCCAAAAGCTACTATCATCTATACACTAGAGGTGTTAACAAACAGACTATATTTGAAAATGATGACGATAAATTGTTTTTCCTCGGTTTACTCAAACGCTACTTAAGCAAGAATCGGCCCACTCGCGTCGGACATACACCCTACGCCTCATATGCCGATACTCTCGACCTTCTGGCATATTGCCTGATGGATAATCACATTCACCTACTGTTTTATCAACATGATGAGCCGCGGGCTATTGCTGAGTTTATGCGCCGAGTCATGACAACCTACAGTATGTATTTCAACAAAAAACACGGGCGCGTGGGGCCGCTGTTTCAAAGCCGCTACCTGGCTTCACGCATCGACAATGACGCGTATCTGCATCATATTTCTCGCTACATACACCGCAATCCAAAACACTGGCGGAAATTTCCACATTCCAGCTTGCGCTATTATATGGGCAAAGCACAGGCAGACTGGGTCAAGCCCGCACCGATCTTGGAATTATTTGACAATAACGCAGGACGCTACCTGAAGTTTGTCGCCGATATGGATGCCGACGACGAAGAAAACATCCCAGAATTTCTAGCACACGAATAACTTCTGTTCATTCTCTATCCTTAAAACAACCTTGCCCAAGGACTGTCCTTGCGCAAGGTTGTTTTAAGCTTAGTGCTAAGATTAGTGAGGTGGGGTTAGACGTCCATGAAGACGACGACTTTGTCTGATTTGACGTGCATGAGGGCGCGGTGAATCTTGATGGTCTTTTTGTTGCCAGTGACTGGTCGCACTACTAGCTCACACGGCACGAGCATGCACAAGAAATTGTGATGACGCGGTAGGATATCGAACGGTCCGGCGGCATTGACTGCACTGACACTGTACGCATCGCCTTCGAAATAAACATGAAACGGCGCGTACACTTTGACCGACATCTTGGGCTTGCCGTCATCGTGCTCCGGCTTCGACTCCTCCGACTGCTCGGGCTCAACCGCTACTGGATCCGGTACTTCGTCGGCCACTATTCCTTCTCACTCTCGACTAACTCTTTGTCAGCTGCCTGTGCTTCGGTCGCCTGCTCGTCTGGTTGTGGAGCTGGTGTAGCAACCTCTGCTTTGGCTGGTTTGTCTTTCGTTTTTGTAGCACCGATAATCGCTTCGACGCCATCGAGTGTCTGCTCGCGTGTCATGTGTTCTCCGGGCACGCCAGTCACCTTTTCCATGACATTGAACCGCTGCTTGAAAAACTCTATCAGCTGCTTGGCCTTGTCGACATCGTCGCGGTCCTCGGCCGAAAGCTCGGACTCACCGATGATGGCGATAATGCCCTTGAGCGATTCGTATTTCTGCAAGATAGCTGTTGCGCGAGTCGCAAGGTCGTAGTGCCGCTCACCCACGATTTCGGGTGTAAGCAGACTGGATTTGGACGCGAGGATATCGACTGCCGGTCGAATACCCATTGCTGCTACGGCACGGCTCAGCACGATGGTGCTGTCGAGCTCGTGCTGAATCATCTGGACTGCCGGGTCTGATAGGTCATCCGCAGGAACATAAATCGTCTGTAGGGCAGTGATCGAACCGTTGTTGTTGCTGGCCAGACGGTCCTGGAACGTTTTAACATCAGAAAATACGGTCGGTTGGTAACCACCCTCGGCTGGCGTCTGGTCAATGATCGTGCTGACCTCGTTTTTGGCCTGGATATAGCGGTACATATTGTCGGCAAATAACAGCACGTCCTTTTTCTGGTCGTCGCGGAAATATTCGGCAAGCGTGATGGCGGCTAGACCAATCAAACTACGCTGAACTGGGTTCTCGTTCATTTGTCCAAAGAACATAGCTGTCGTCTTGAGCAGGTCATTGTCGGCAAGTGTCTCGTACAGTTCATGTCCCTCGCGGATACGTTCGCCGATACCCGCAAACATACTGATCGCACCTGAACCTTCGGCGACGTTGTTGATGATTTCCATAGTCAGGACAGTCTTGCCCACACCGGCACCGCCGACGATACCAATTTTGCGACCCTTGACGAACGGCGTGAAAAAGTCGAGGACTTTCACGCTTGTTTCGAGAATCTCATCCGGACGATTTTCGAGACTTGTCTCCTGGAATGCCGGCCAGAAAATCGGACGCTTGATCATCTTGTCGAGCTGCTCCTGATCAAGTTGTGGCTTGCCGTCGATCGGGCGCGCCATGGCGTCCCACACCCGACCAATCATTTCCTCGCCGACTGGAATTTCAAGGCTATGTCCGCTTCGTGTGACCGCATCGCCTTTCTGAATACTGTAGTCTCCGCCGATATTTAGACAAAGAGCTGTGTCGCCATGCGTCAAACTGCTGACCAGAAGTGGCGATTTGTTTTCGTTGTCGACATAGAGCATTTCATTGACATCCGGCATGTCTTTGTCGAACTGAACTTTGATCACTAGACCCTTGAGACTTCTGACAACACCTTTTTTGTACGATTCACTCATAGCTCTGCTCCTCCGGCGCGTATTTTTTTGAGTCCTGCGAGGGATTCTTTGAGACGCGTGTCGACTTGGTTGCGCTTGGAACGGTTGTATTCCAGACGAAGTGTGTTGGCGTTTTCTATGGAGCGTTCTTTGGCGGCCGACATAGCCTTAAACCGACTCGCCACCTGCGCAAGACGGCTGTCGTAGATAAACTGCGAGATGGTCAGGCGCAAAATCGACTCCTCGAGATACGCCGCCACAGCATATGAGCTTGGCTCGAAGATGTAGGTCTTTTCGGTGACCAGGTCGTCACTGACGGTCGCCATATCTGCCACGCGACCCTTGCTGGAGACCACTTCACTCAGATCGACTTCTTTGATAACTTGCTGCGAAAGCGAGACGTAGTTTTGATAGAATATGCGGCTTTTGGCGTATTTTTTGGTGATATCCATGAGCGGGTCTACATTGATATAGTCACCCTCAGGCAGATCAAAATAGTAGGCATAATCAATGTGTGCCTGTTTGAGCTTGAGTGCGCCATGTTTACCAATGACTAGCACGTCGTTTTTGGTTGGGTCGTAATGCTCGCTGAACTTTCGGATAAGCCGCTGGTCGATGTCGCCGCTCAAACCACCCTTGGCAGTGATGAGTATGAGCAACTCCTTGTCGATCGGTTTTTCATCGACTTTGCGACCGAAGTTGAACAGCACGTCGACACGAATCTGCTTGTAGATATTCCATACTTCATCGAAAAACTGATTGCTGATCAGGACTTTGTTTTTCGTCTTAGCAATCTGCATACTACTCAGACTTTCGAGTGCCGACGTCAGACTGACCACCGAACGGACCGATGCCTCTTCGGCTTTGATTTCAAGCGGACGACGCATTACTTGTCCTCCTTTTTCTCGGATGACTCATCGGATTCTTTGGCTGCGGCTTTTTGCTCTTCGGCTGCAGCTGCAGCGATTTCTTCGGCCTGGCGTTTCTTTTCGGCTTCTATCTTGGCTGCTTTTTCAATCGCTGCTTTCTTTACTTCATCAATCGTCATTACCTCTGCTTTCAATGCTGCGCAAAGTTCGTCGAAGTTGCCATTCAGATCCTTGTCTTCCTGCAGTTTTGGAGCATATTCGTGCACCTTTTCCTTGAGTGCGTCGATATCGATAATTTCCTCGGGGCTGCTCTTGAGCACAATAGTCATGAGAAATTGCTGTTCGGCATAGTTATAAATTTCGCCGATAGCCTGATTCATCAACTTAAACAGCATTTTTCCTTTGTCATAGTCTGCTTGCGCCTGCGGACTCAGCTCCGTACCAAAGTGCGCGTATTCTTCGGCTACACGATATCCAGAAAGTGTGCGGTTCAACAAATCCGCCAGCTCCTTTTGACGCTTGTTTTGGCCAACTCCACCGACACGCGTGACGCTCAAGCCGGTACTAATTGCCGGACGCATGGTGTCTTTGAATATCTGAGCATCCAGAATCCATTGACCGTCCGTAATGGACATGATGTTGGTCGGCAGATATGCGGTGATGTCACCGCCGGGCGCGTAAACGATAGGAAGCAGTGTCTGACTGGCGTGATTAGACTTCGTCTTGCCGCCGCGCTCCAGCAAGCTCGAGTGTGTATAAAACATATCACCTGGATACGAGTCACGTCCAGGCGAGACGCCCGCAATCAATGAGATTTCGCGATATGCCTGCGCGTGAGCGGTCAGATCATCATATATAACCAGCGTGTCCATGCCTAGTTTGTGCCAAAAATACTCACCGTGTGCCGCACCGACGTACGGGCATAGATAGGTGAGGATGAGCGATTCAAAGGAGTTCGTCACCACCACGACAGCTTTTTTAAGCGCGTCGTTTTTATCCAAATTACTCACCAATTCCGCGACGTCGTGCTGACGCTTTGCAATCAGTACATACACGACGGTGATGTTGGTGTTTTTCTGATTTATCGCCACTTGCGCTGCGAGTGAAGTCTTGCCGACCTTGCTGTCACCGAGCATTGCCATGCGCTGCCCGCGCGCCAATGAATACTCCAGGTCGAGAAGTGTAACGCCTGTTTCGACCGGTGTGTCGAGCAGTTCACGCTCATAGAGAGGCGGTGCGTTATGAAACACATCCCAGTCCTGATCAGCTTCAATGTCGCCCTTGCCATCGATCGGTTCTCCAAACACATTAACCACGCGACCGATAAAATTCTTGCCAACCGGCGTTGTAATGTCCCGAGCCTCTATGACACACACTGCACCGATATGAAGCGGCGTTGGATCAAGCTTCATGACCACCACGTAATCTTCCAGAATCTGATGTACGTAACCTCGGGTATCGTCATCGAACCTGACAGTCGCATGCACGTTTGTCGGCTGGAGACCCTTCACGCTGATCATAAACGAGTCAATACCTATGACTTCGCCTACCGGATTGCCGGAGTCTACCAGACGCTGGAATACCTTAGCTTGCTCCACGCAGTGCCTCCAGTTCTTTAACCAGTACCCCGCGCTGCTTCACGAGTGCGGCTCTCAGACTCATGTCGTGCACATGATTCGGCGTCCGCACATATACACCTGCCACGAGCGAAGGTTGCAGACCGGTCTCTATGACAGCCAGCGGATGTACTGAGTCGCGGAGCCACGCCGCAAGTCGCTGCAGACTACCGCCATCCGCTTCGGTGGCAAACGTCATATGGATGACAGGCACGGCATCCTTCAGGCGACGAAGTTGACGGATGAGTTCACTGCGCGCATGGCTATCGTCCTGGTTAAACGCAACGCCGTTTTGCTCCAAGAAGTCGGTGAACCGTTCAGACATCATGGGCTGAGACGGTGCTGCCGATTTCACCTTGGCGCGTGCGGCTTCAGCTGTCATCTCGTTGTCCACGCGCTCGGCTTCACTTACCAAATGCGCCACATCGATTTTGGTCACCACGGTGGATGGCAGTACGAAGTCAGTGTAGCTTTTTACCCCGGACTCACTCATAGTTTCATATCATCCGCGATTGCTTGTTTGTTTTGCTCCAGCTGCTGCATGATCGCCGGTAGTTGCGAACGTAAATCGAACTGGTCACTTACGGCATTGAGCAAATAGTGCTCGACGATGCGTGCCATGTTTTGCTCAAACGCTTCTATGACAATAGCCTTCTGCCGTTCGATGCCTTCCTCGAGCATGTCGCTCAAGCGCTTGTACTGCTCCTCAAGGGTCTGCGTATTGCGGCTTAGTGCCTCCATGGCCTGCTCTTGCGTGGCCTTCATGGCGTCAATCTGTTCCTTAGTATCTTCGACCGCACCGGACAGTAGCGCATCTTGCTTGGCGACGCTCCGCTCAAGCGCCACACCGAGTTGCTTGTGCTGCTCCTCAAGTCCCTGCGCGCTTCTTTCGAGCGATTGCAGCGCCATATCCTGAGCGTGCTTAGTGGTCTCGGTAAACGTCGCGAACTGTTCGTCGAGCTGTTTAGCCACGTGCTGCCTCAGCTCATGGTTAACCTTATTTATCTGCTCGAACTGCTGGTCAAGCTGCCGCGCGGCCTGCTGCCTGAGCTCGGTATTGATATGCGCCACGGTCGCATCAAGATCTTGCTTGAACAAGATGGCATTTTCGTTGATGATTCGTTCGAAATACGTCCGTCCCCGTTCGCGTAAATACTCGCGGAACTCATCATCAAAAAAGGCATCGACAGCAGCGGTCGCCTGCTCATCAGGTGATTGTTTTTGCGGTTTTTTGTTCTGAAATAGCCCCATTTAGCCCACCTTTTCACCCATCATAACCTTAGTAATAAATATACCGCAAACAGGCCGATTATTAAAATCAGGAAACTGGTCAGGATAATTTGCAGAAGTGCCCGAAATATTGACTTCTTTGACATAGGATTACGCCCTATCGACACGATACTATTTCGCACACCGGAGTAGAGCACAGCGATCGCAGTAATCAGACTCACCGCGGTGATGGCCAGGCTGATATAGATACGAATCGGGCTGACTTCTTTTTCGGCGATGGCTTTACCGATACGCTGCAGCAACTCTGGCACATCTACTTTGGTGCTCTTGTCGTTTGGATTGCGCTCCACATTGATGGTTACCGGAACCGATCCAATAGCAACCGTTTTATTGTCCTTGCCTTCGACGTCTTTGAGCGTGGTTTTGCCGAGCACAACGCTTTTACCGTCAAACGGCGCCTGTGCTCGGCCAAGCACAGTTCCTTGCTCGTCCCTGGTGCCCGCTTTCATGCCCACACCCTCCACGGATGACAGTGTTACATAATCACCCACAGCCAGCGTGCCATTCTGGGTGCTTACGAGTACGTTGTAGGTGCCCGACACAGCCACGAACGTTTCGTTTTTGAGACCGTCATTGGTCAACACCAGCGGCAGTTGACTCCTGTCAACCACTACGCCGAACATATCCTGTAGCTTAGCCTGCGTTGCGGCTTTAACCTGCTTGGCATCCTTGCCCGTGAGTTGAACAATCGTGCCGCTGGCGAGCGGCTCATCAGCAGCATACCCCTGGACGTTACCACCACCATAGCTCTCTGCCCACACCGGAAACGCGACGATTGCTGTCGTCACAATCGCTAGTGCAAAGCCAAAAATAACTCGTGATGCGCTCACTGTTTGTTTGTTCTCCCTTACGCCCCTCTGGTGCGCTTATGTCCAGTATACCATAACCGTCATGCCGTCGTATTTTCAGCCGTACAAATATTGTCACTCCAATGCGCTTGTGGTAGAATGGCATCAAGCTTTGATGGACCACCACACGTCACAGTGAAACAAACATTTTTTCACACCACGACCGGTGTAAAAACTGTAAAACCCAAACAAAAATGACTGTGTGGTATCACCTATCCACTATTTTTAATCAGCGTTATGCACTGCGCAAAGCAGGGCTTCTACTGCTGTGTGTTGCGTTAACTACAACGATATTATTTAGTGTTGCCTCGTACGCCGCACCTGGCATCAACAAGACACTAAGCTTCCAGGGGCGGCTGCTCTCATCGAGCGGCAACGTCGTTCCTGACGGCCACTACAACATCCAGTTCAAGATCTACCAGGACGGCTCAGGCACAACTGCGGGCAATCCTGGCGGAATTTTGAAATGGACCGAGACGTACATCAACGACGGCAACAACGAAGGTATCGAGATAAAGAACGGCTACTTCTCTGTTAATCTAGGGTCTGTTAACCCATTCGGCACGCAGGTCGACTGGAATCAAGACACGCTATGGCTCTCTATGAACGTGGCTGGCTCGGCAAACGACTGTACGGCATATGACAGCGGTAGTTGTGCCGCCGACGGCGAAATGCTACCCATGCGACGCATCACTTCCACGCCATTCGCACTGAATTCCGGCATGGTAGGCGGCAAGACGGCTGATCAGTTAGCACAGCTCGGCCAAGGCGTACAAACAGATGACAGCAACAACAGCAGTATCGCCATCAACAAAACCGGCAGTGGCAACTTGATCCAGCTGCAAAACACCGGTACGGACGTGTTTACAGTCGCTGGCAACGGCGACATCGTCCTGGGTAACGATGGAAATCGCTCCATCTCTGTGAGTGCTGCCGTCACAGGCGTCGCCGGATCGCAGCTCCTATTGGCAGCCGGTGCCGGTGGCAGCGGAACTGGCAGCAACGGTGGCGACTTGGTGCTACAGGGCGGCGCAAGCGGCGGTACCAACGCCAACGGTGGAAACATTACGCTTACCGGTGGCAATGGCAGCGGCACGGGCGTCAGCGGACTTGTCATCATGGGCACGCCGACCTTCTCTACGGTCGTCGATGACACGAACTGTTTCACGAGCGGCACGCTGGTCACAAGCAGCTGTACTGTTTCTACCACAAGCGTCGACGGTTCCTCTGCAATCTTGGTTGGATTCAGTACCACTGGTCAGACGGCAACGATACCTGATCCGACCATCACCACGGCAGGTCGCGTTATCTACGTCATGTCGGCCAGTGGCTCTGAAGCATTCAATCTATCTCTCAACGGTGGCGGTGCCGGAAATCAGATCATTATGCGTCAAAACACGGCGACTACCCTCATGTGGAACGGTGTCGACTGGGTTGTCGCTGGTACCTCTGGTACAAACGTGCTCCAAGGTAATGACGATGCCGACGGCACAATCAACAATGTCCAAATCGGTGACAACGACGACAACACCACGACATTACTTACGCTCGATACCGCGACTTCCGCGCCCACAATTACCAATGGCGAAGCATTGATCGGCAGCATGTACTACGATACGACGCTCGGTGCTCTGCAGTGTTTTGAAGCCAACGGATGGGGCTCGTGTAGTGCCGCACCTGATACCTTTGTGACCATCAGTCCCGAATACACCAACGCTGTGATGAACGGCAACGACATCGGTACGATCTCGTCTGACCTCTGTTCGGACACGCTCAACCTCAACGATGGCAGCTCGGGACAACCGACCATCTGCGGCACCAACGAAACCTACAACTTCTATAACTGGACCACCGAAGAAACAACTGACCAGACTCGTAGCATCTATGTGACATACCAACTCCCAAGTAACTTCAAGGAGTTCGTACCAGGATCACTATCACTGATGGGACGCACCGACAGCACCGATGCTAGTGTCACCTATCAGGTTTATCGCGATAATCCAGGCAACGCGCTCGCATCTTGTGGCACGGCCGTGACGGTATCGACAGGCACTCAAACGACATGGCAAAAGGCCACGGCAAGCGGCGGTGCCGATCCGTCCGCCTGTAACTTCGAAGCTGGAGATAGCATCCTGATACGGATCAATCTTACTGCCAAAAACGATGCCAACGCCTATGTCAGCAATCTTGGCTTTATATTCAGCAACAACTAGCGTAACCGTCATACTATCCTGATATACTTGAGACACAGTGGAATTCAAAAAACCCGTGAGACACAAGAGCAGGTCGGAATCGGTCACACCGGTCCACGACAAAACACCGCAAGACGCAACATCCGCGCAGACAGATGCAGACAGCGGACAAGCGCGTCAGCTTACGTATGTCGTGCGGACTCTCGTAACTGTCGGCGTGGTCGTGGTAGTCGTCATCGGCTATCTGGCCATTGTATTGATGAGTCACAAGCCAGGTGAAACCAGTGGCGTGAACCGCACACTCAGCGGTCCTGAGTATCAAACCGTCGTACCAGCTGGCAAGTCCGTCGAGGATCTGGGTGGCTGGAAACGGGTCAGCCCGCCCGAAAACGACCCTGTGTATGCCTACGAGGACACTATTGATGGCGTCGGTATCAGCGTCAGTCAACAACCATTGCCTGAAACGTTCACTGGCAAAATCGACGACCAGGTCGCTGAACTAGCCAAAAAGTTCAATGCCACAGACAAACTGGATGCCGATGGCACTACTGTGTATGTTGGCACCTCAGCCAAAGGGCCACAATCGGTGATACTGACCAAAAACCGTCTCCTGATCCTCATCAAATCACAAAAGAAAATCAGCGACGCGTCATGGGTGTCATATATCAAATCACTCAATACTCTCGATGCTGATCAGCTGCCGAAATACTAATCGTTTGACTTTTTGTACTGGCTAATAAGCTGCGCAACCTTGCCGTCAGGCTGCATATTTTCAAAATGCAGTATTTGAGCCTTGGGGATAGTCATTTCGTCCTCAGGGCTAAATGGCACATCGGTAAACTTGGTCAGATTGAAATTCTGGCTGACCGCCGACTGGGTGTCTTTGTCGTCCGCACTCGTATCTACTTGCGGCTTGAGGTAATAAATGTCAGACATTTTCATGTAGTGCTCGTCCACGACATGCAGCTTACCAAAGTAAATATCGCCATTTGTGAGTGTGACGGCTTGGTATTTGCCGCTATCAATCGTTGCAAGCGTATCGCTGTCACCGCGCGGGAAAAGCAGTGTCGCGAGAAGTGCTATGAGCACAACCCCCACGACTGCGCCAGCAACGATAAGCATTTTCTTTTTGTTTGACGATTGTTGGTCGTCGTCTGCATCACGGGGGCTTGGCCGTGAACGCGACCGCTCTACTGGAGCAGAAACAACCGGTTTTGGCTCCGGTTCTACTTCTTTAGGGGGCGTCTGTTTCCCCCGATTACTCGATCCGCTGGAGCGGAACGGTATGTTTTCCATGTGTTTCTCCCCTTTTAGTATGCAACTTTATTTCATCATAGCATAAGGGGTATGAGGCAACAATTACTTACGACCCAGTATTGGCACTTCAGACATGTAGTCCAACTGACAATCAAAGAAATCAACAAAGCGCAGTGCCTCTTTGCCAAGGGACCGAGTACTAAGACGGCGTTTCATCTTGCCGAGTGCCTCTACTTCGTCGCGGACGATTGTAAATGCCTCGAGCGGCGTAAACTCGTCTTTGTCGCGATCCAGTTCATCGCAGACATGCAGCATATAGCCAGCCAGCACGTCGCTTGTTATCGGCTGTTCGGGCGGCACGTTGGCGTGCAGTTCAGCATGTTTGGCTATAGACATCGGCACGATCATAGCACCGTTTTCCCGGAGAGCCGACGTAATCTCACGGCTCTGATACCACCGTCGATAGTACAGCGTATGATGCTTGTTCCATCCTTTTGGCAGTGATACTTGTTCGATCACAATCTATTTCTCGTTAGTTTGAAACCCTTTGCTTAAGAAACCTGTCCTGTCGGTACTGTATGCCGCTTCCTTTGCGAGTTTGTGTACCATTTTTTGAAGCGCGCTCTTGGGGAAGCGATCATCGAGGTAAGGCGTATGCTTACCGATATCAAAACCTTTGTCGTCGCGGAAGCCATAGTTTTTGCGAAGCTCCTTGTCGCTAAACGGTCCATCTGGAATCTTGTAGTTGTTGATGGCCGTTTCGCCGGTGATTTCTATCTGTGGTGCTCGTCCTGGCGCGAGGTGCAACGACACGATGGAGTTCGCAGAGCGAAGACCGCGTTCGTATTCGAAACCAGTGATGCCGTTGAGCGAACCTGCCCCGACATAAAGCTTATTGCCACCGACCATATATGAAGCGTGGTGATAGTGACCGAATATGCCGATATCGATATCTTTGCGCACATCACCAAGTCCGGTCGTTTGGTTAAATCCGGTAAACGCTGGTGGCTGACCGCCAGTACCCTTGCCAGCACCAAAGAAGTGGCTCAGACTAACACCGATTTCACCGATGCGAAATACTGTTTCGTATGTCTTGAACGGTTCGCCGCGATCAGTCACGAGCGTATCTTGCATATGCACACGGTCGTTGACTTCGCGCATACTGAATCCCTTGGAGGCAAATGCGTGCTTGTACGGGTCAGCAATTGGCTCGAAGAATGAGTAGCCGTTCCATTTGAGCGTACCGCTGTTGTATTCGTGGTTGCCAATCGTTCCTTCGACCTGCAGGTTCGCCATGAGCTCACGCGAGAGCGGCTCAAGCGATTGCTCGACCATCAGACGGATAAACTCAAACTGCTGATCCATCGCGACAAGGGCGGTGCGGCCACTTTCGCGAGGGAAATCACTGTAATTGCGTCCTTCAACGTGGTCACCACCGAGTGCCAAGACCAGCTTATTCTTCTCGAGACGTCGATTTACCATATCGAGTTGTTTGAGCTGCAAATCAGGCCGCGAGGCGATGTTGCCCGCTTGCCAATCACATTGCAGCATGATTGTCACCGGCTCAGTCAAGCTTTCCGACAACTCCATGAGCTTTTTGTTGTATATGTTGACAAGCTGCGTGCCGTCGTCGCGACGTTCGATAGACGTTGCACTTGCAGGGTGGAAGCGTCGACGACCAAGTATTTCACGTCCTGCCTGATTTGCTGGAGAAGTTAGGATGTACCCCTTTGATTTCGCTACTTTGCGCGCATCTTGCAGTCCTCCGATCGAGTGAATAGCTTTGTTGTCGACGCCGAACACGCCAGCCGTTTCGCGCTGACCGGTCAAGATGACGTTGTCATACTCATCTTCGCCATCAGCAGCAAGTTGCTTGCGTATCTTGGTCGGTGCCGCAAAGTAGTTAGATACAGGGAGTTTAGTCGTCTGGAACCGATGTCGTATCAAGTCGGTGTACTCTGCGCCACGCGTCTTGGTGTGCATTTCGAAATCTTCGACCACTTGCAACGTGTCGCTGTTTTTCAATGCGTTCATGTCTAGCACCGTGCGGTGCTTAGCGGTGAGACGCTGACCGTTGGCCTGTCTCTTGTAGGCATCGTAGAGAATTTCCCGCTCTGGAAAATCATATTCGCCGCGTTCTATGTCATACTTGAGCCGCTCCAGTTGATCACTGACGCGAGAAAATTCGTCTTCACTAAGATTTTCGTGCACAAGTTTTTCTTGCAGATCTTGGGCAAGTTTGCGAACATCTATACCCACTTGTTCGGTCGAACGCAGAGCGTGACCGCTGCGGACACAGTAAGGGAATGCCACCTCTTGTGTGAAGCGATAGTATTCAGGCCAGTTAGGGTTGGCCTTTGCTTTTTCTAGTCGCGATAGCTGCCGCTTCACGTCATCGCTATCTCGATTCTCACGAGCATGCTGCTTAGCGAGCTGATGCATCTGCTCGAACGCTTCAAATGTCATCTCTTCGACAATGTCAGTGTCGTTGTCGCTCATGCTGTAAACAACCGGAATGCCTAACTCTCTGAGCTGATCGAGTTTTGCCTTGCCGTGATGGAACTGTTCTTCCAGAGTGCGCAGACCGTTTTGTAACATCCAACGAGAGTTTTTCTTGCGTCCACCGAAGTCACCCATATAGAAACCGGTTGCGACGATTTGATCAGGTTTTTCTTCTTTGGGTAGAGAATTTATCTTTTCGACGATTTCATTGAAGAAGTGATTGTCGCTAAACTTACTGCCTACTAGTAAATCGGCAAGGTAAAGAGTGTGTTCGTTTTTGTGGCGACCGCGTTTATGCTCCACGGACGGTATGTTGTCAATCTCAGGATCTGCGTCCATGATCTCGTCGTACGTCTTGCCGCTAAAGTCACCCTTGTTTGTCAGATAATCAAATGCATCCAGTGCTTTCGGATCGAGCGTATGCTCAGGACCTTTTTCGATTTCTTGCGACTCTTGTGACGATTCAATCTTGACGAACCGACCGTTACTCCCTCTGCGTCGTTCCATGTTTCTCCCCCTACTCCCTGCTTATTTTTTGTTTCCCACCTTGGCATCCCCACGTTTGGTTACTACTATGCATATGCTCTTTCAAAAAAGCAGCCACTTGTTGTTGACTCAACACATGTTGACTCAAATACACCAACAAAACATTGACTAATTCCTCTGTGAAACTTATACTTTCCGTAATATCAACAATAGAAAAACGCTAATGTTTAGAGGGTTGAGGGGGAAGGTGTGACTGATGTTGACGCGTGATATGCATCATATCCAAAAAGAAATCATCATCAGTTTGACGCAGGTCTCTCCTCAGCGTTTTTCTCAGTTACAGCCTGCTCAGGTAGCCAACAATACCTTTTCGTACCATCTGAAAAAGCTCCTGCAGTCCGGCTACATCGAACTCAAGCGAAACGGCTACGTTGCCACCAGAAAAGCACTCAAGGCCCTCCAGTACGCCGAAGAAACCGAGAGACGAACCACGACTCCGGTATTCCTCAGTGCGGTCTACGTCACCAATGCGAACGGCAAGGTGTTGCTCCTCAAGCGCAACACTCCACCTTTCGTAGGCTACTACAGCGTACCTGCCGGTTTGATACACCAAGGCGAGCACCTGGATGAAGCCGCGAAGCGAGAACTGCGTGAAAAAGCTCTCATCGTCACCAAGCGCGTACAGTTCGCTGGTGTCATGGATTTTCAATACCTCGAAAAGGGGTCTGGTGATCTGTTTGTCCATACCGTCGCGATGGTCTACACGTACAAACTGCCTAGTAGCGGCAGTCAACTCGAAGGAGTAGAAACCCGCTACGGAACTTTGTGCTGGTCTGACTTGACTGAAGAGCATATCTTGCCAGAAGTGCACACCATGTCTCAACTCGTCAAGAAAAAGCATGCCACACTACTGTCGACTAACTACGAAGAGCCGCTCATGGTTCATACCACTCTTCCTGTTGCAAAAAAGTAATATGATTCACTGACTTTTGCAGACCGTTTGCCATCATTGATTTATGATTTCACCAGAAGTCGCGCTCCGCGAGAATGTTGTATGGCAGGCCAAAAATCGCATCGTCTACGTGGTTTACCACGGTGACCAGACATTTGAAAAAATGGCTCTTACCGCTCGTGAGCTACGTCTCTTCTGCGTGGATATGCAAGCTCGGCAAGAACCGACACTCATACTTGTCGACACGCGAGACCTCGGCGAGTGCACGCCCGAAGCAAAAGACATTAGCATGCGTATTCGCACGGAGTTGCCCTTTTGGCGCATGGCGATTATCGTGCGTAAAAACGATGCCAATACTATGCTCTCAGTCTCGCATCAGATGAATTCCGTGTCCGCCAAGCGCAAAGAAATCGCTTATTTCGACTCTTTGCCCGATGCTCGCCGCTGGCTGGGCCAACTGCGTAACGACGAAGATATTTTTCACTTCTTGCAGCCGTTGGAGTTTCCATATAAACCCGCCATGTAGTTATATCGCTCATTCTTGCTATGCCGTTTTTACTCCGATATAGTGCAAATGCCGCTCAAAAGGAAGGAAGCCTCTTATGGCTGCTAAAAAGGAGTTGACGTGCCTGCAAATCGCTTTGTGCACTGTCAACGAAAACGGCAATGACGTGCCGCACCTGGTTGGTCTGTTCGAAGACGGATCGATCCGGAGCACCACGCTCACGCCGGGTCAACAGGCGGGTCGACGCTGGCAACTGATCACTCGACCAGAAGTATCAGACGAGTTATCCGAGACGACGCGAACCACCCAGAACGGAGAAGGTCCCGTCGAAATCTCGTTGACCCCAGTGATCGGTGTTGGCGGCGACGTAACGCGGTCACGCGACATAAAGTGAAAAGGGTGGGACATGCCGCGTCATCACGACGCGGCATTCTCATGTCTACGCCACCTGACCAGCGTGTTCTCCTTCGGCAAACTCTTCGATAATCTTCTCGCAGAATGCTTCCAGATCATCTGGTTTGCGGCTTGTGATCAATCCTTGGTCCACAACCACTTCTTCGTCGACCCATGTGCCACCAGCGTTGGTAATATCGGTTTTCAGGCTTGGCCACGATGTCAACGTACGACCACGCACCACATCTGCCTCTACAAGCAGCCACGGGCCATGGCAAATCGCAGCGACCGGCTTGTGCTGGTTGAAAAACGAACGGACAAAATGCACCGCCTTTTCGTTCATGCGCATTGTGTCCGGGTTTTTCACGCCACCCGGGATAATCAGTGCATCGAACTCCTCAGCTACTGCAGTGTCGACTGTTGTATCCGCTGTTATCTCGTCACCTTTCTCACCAAACAGCACACCCATTTTGTTTGAGACGATCGTCACGTTTGCACCAGCCGCTTCTACGGCTTGCATGGGGTCGGCCAACTCACTGTCTTCAAATCCATCCGTTGCGATCAATGCGATTTTCTTACCTTCAAGCTTCACTCGTCACCTCCTTTCTTTTTCGGTACTTTCGCGCCTTGCTTTCGTGCTTCAGACAGACCTATCGCGACCGCCTGCTTTGGATTGGTCACTTTTTTGCCAGATTTTCCCGACTTTAATTTGCCCTGCTTCATTTCTTCCATGGCTTCATGCACTTTTTCCTGTGCTTTTGGTCCATATTTTCGTGCCATACACTACCTTCTTCCTTCGTCGCTACGAATCAGCACAGGCTCCGCCTCACGCATAAATATCTCGGCCGTTTTCGGCCCTACACCCTTTAATTTCTGCAGCCGCTTCGCAAATTCTTTTTCGTCACGACAATCGTTATACATGTTCAACAGATTACCATGATAATCACGCACGAGTTCCCGTGCCATATCGAGCATATTGCGGGCGGTCGATTCGTCGTAGCGTCGGTAGTTACCCTCGCCCAGTAAATCGACCAGTTGTTGCCATGATTGATTAGCAATCTTCTTCGGTGAGTCGACGCCACGCTTCATAAACACCTCCCACGTCTGTCGGGCAATGTCTTGCTGAATCCGCTTACCAAACAGATATGACGCCAAAAACCACTTAAAAAGCGGTCTCTCCTTTTTTTCGACCTCCAAGCCTAAGTCTTTGGCCGTAATAGTTGCTCCCATATACGCCTCCCTTCTTCTTTACACTATGAAAGAAGAGGGGATGTGCTGCAGTGAGAAAATTAGCTGTTGCTATGCCCGGCGCGAACGGCGAGAATTCATATAATCACCAAGAAGCAGTGCCGCAACCCCAGCAGCCGCTGCTAAGCCAACTGCGGTCGAACGATTATTAATGGTACTGTATGTTACCGCTTTGCCATTGTGATCAGCTTCGTCTCCAGATGTCCTGCGTGCCGGTCTTACAAATGCCTCACTGCGCTTGTGATACACGCCAATTCTATCCTGAAGTGGTACATCAGCATCTTCTGCAGACACTACGGTGGTATGCACATGACTGCCGGGACGAATGCCTCCGGTCGCGATCTTGCGTGCCACCAGACCCTCAACAAGCTTCTTGTATTTACTGATGATTGGTCGTGCGCTGAACAATCTGCGGTCTTCGTCGCCTTTGTCGCAACTCATCACCAGCTCCCGTCGCAGCTCCGGCGATATGGTCATATGAAAACCATTTTTATGGTACGAAGGATTCGTTTTATCGATATAGTTCTCAAGCACCTGCTCCAACTGTTCATCGCTCAACGGTTTAAACACGATTTTCTCATCAATTCGGTTAATCAATTCCGGTCGCATGACACCGCTTCCGAGCAATGCCTTTATAGCGGCATTTTCGACTCGCTTGTCATCTGCTCTGGAGTTCGACTTACTCTCATGAAAACCAAGCCCCTGTGGATTGAGAACCTTTTGCATGTCGGCCGCACCAATGTTGCTCGTCATGATGACGATGCTGTTTTTAAACGACACCGGCTTGCCATCCTTGAGTAGTGTCACTTCGCCGTTGTCGCAAATTTGCAAGAGCAGATCGCGAAGCGCGGGTGCGCCCTTTTCGATCTCGTCAAACAGCACCACACTACGTGGTCGTTCGATCTTTTTACGATCAAGCAGGGGAGCTTGCTCGCGACCCACGTACTCTGGTGAAGCACCCAGTAGTGCCGACACGCGATGGTTTTCACTAATCTCGGAGCAGTTGATAGACACAAGCGCATCTTCACTATCATGAAGCAATCGACTCAACACCTTGGCTGTTTCACTCTTGCCCACACCGGTCGGGCCCAGAAACATCAGCACAGTTATCGGTCGATTAGGGTTCCGAAAATTCTCTCGATAAAGTGCCGTTATCAAACTTTCTACGGCAGCCTCTTGACCAATGATTTCTTTGTTTAAGGCCTCTTCAATGTGAGCGAGTGGACGCTCATTTCCCTCTTTGGCAAGATCAAACTCTTCCAGCGAGAAGGCTTTTTCGGCAAGCTCCCGATTCAACGCGTCGCTATCGAACTCATACGAGCGAAACTTTTCGTTTTTCTTTTCATGCTTTGCCATACACCCTCCTCCATTGCCTCTCATAGTGGGCTACGCAGGAGTGTGTTGTCAAGCGAAAATGTGTTGTGTATTATACAACTGTATGTTTACCGAGCATCCGGTGGCATCTTGACTCTCTTGAGTTCGGCGACCTTCTTCGCCAAATCTGCAACTTTTTCCCACGACGAGCCATCCGACAGAATAGTCAGTACATATGTGCCGTAGTTGGTATCAAATACGATGGCGGTGTCATGATGAATAGTGTCTGATTCGCCTATGATATGTGCTATTTCAGCCACACTCGCACCAGCCGGAATACCTGCGTTCTGACGTGTTGTGGTCGAATCGCTGATGATCTTTTGGCCGCCTTCTATGCGTGCGATTTGACTCTTGTACAAGCCAACCATCACTTTCTGTAAATCGGCAGCAGATGTCTGGGTGTCCCTATCGGCAAATATTGTGTTTTTAAGCCCCAGCTCTTTGCCGCGCGACGTTAATGTGGCATGACCGAAGTGTGCATAAAAACCGTCTCTGCATCCTTGATCAAACTGCTGCAGCATCAGCTTGAAACAATTCAGGGCATTCGTCTCCCCGCTAATCCGATCGACCGGGCGGGTCTTGCCATCATGCTGCTCCATGATGTAAGTGTATGCCAAGTAGAGCGAATGTATACCGGCAGCAGGAAACTTGGCATTAGCATTATAGGATGCACTGCGCAAATGACGCACACCGGACAATTCGGTAAATGCCAGCCCCCAGGTGCCTGGATTGTCCTGCGCATACTGAGCCAACAATGCCTGGAAGCCAACGGTCGTCGGCGTGTACTTACGGGTATATTGCATCGTCGGACCCACAACCTTCGTAGCACCAGTCGCTTTTTGCACCTTGCCGTTTATATAGTCCTCTACTGACTGTTTGATCTTCGGCACGTCCAGATCGCGTCCGTTAGCTCCATTCACGCGCGATGTTTCTTTGAAATCCAGCGTACTCACCTTGCTAATACCAGGTTTCTTGATCAGTTTTGCCGCGATACCTTGATTCAGATAGTCCTTCATGCGATCCGCGTTGACACTGAATTTCAAACTTGCCTGTTGATTGGCACTGTCGTCGATGGACCGTTTAGGGACGTCCGCTATAAAATCCAGCCAGCTTAACACCACTCGTCCAGGTATTTCGTCAGTTGCCTTGTCGACACTGATTGGCATCGGCGAGCTCAACCGGCCGTTCAGCTTGGCCGCCAGATCGCGCGCCATATCGTCTGTCACCGGTGCGGGTGTCTCGTCTACATCGATTCGTACGCTATTGTCTCCACCTGAATCCGGTCGAACCTCAGCCAATACATGTTGAAACTCCGTTAGATCGCACACGCCGCCCGAAAGTGCCGGTACGAGTTGCAGCTGCGTACCCACCAGTTTCAATGTGGCATTTTGCGGCGGGATACTACAATCGGTACCTACTTTGCTCTGAGTGTACTCGGCGATCTTGTTTTTATCGTAGACGTACTCCATCTGCACCGATTCGCCACCCGTTGGTGCCCACCATATGGAAGTCGGGATGAACCGCAGCCAGAACGGATAATTGATTGCTTCTATGCGAGCACTATTGTCCGTACCAATGCCTACTTCGCTCATTTTGGGAGACAGGAATGCAGCATCATTTTTGCCAAAATAAATTTTCAGCTCGAGCGCACCATACAGCCCATCCAGCTTCTTGGCGGCTTCTTCTTTGCGCATACCACCCAAATCAACTCCTTCGACGCTCGTACCGGGAATGAGACGACTGCTCGGATACACGATTTGAAAAATCAACTGGCCCAGGACACACAATCCGATAAATATCAGTAGTAGCAGCTTCCAGTGCCGCTTCACCCAATAATCTGCCAGCATAGCACCACCGGTACCTCTACCAGGTCCGGGAGGAGGTTGAAACGGTGGAGGAGGTGGCGGCGGTGGTGGCGGTGTAGGTGCGGTCGGCGGAGTCGGCGGCATAGAACCCGGCGCAGGCGCAGGGCTCATACCAGGGTATTGGCTTGGGGTCGTACCACCGTTCTGACCATCATACATATCTGTGTAGATTATAGTTTATGCTTGTGCTTTTGTGAACTCAAATGACTCGATATGCCAAAGACGCGTTATCAAGCGCGCCATTTTTCAATCGCGCGGGTAAGCTCAGCGATAGTTCCCCAGCTACTACCCTCGGTCAAGATGGTAAGCGCGTAGGTACCTTTCGGACCATACACGATCGCAGCGTCATGCAAAAGCGCGTTCAAAAACCCGACCTTGTCTGCTGTCTGGCCTTTGGCACCTGCGGGGATTCCCTGGCGATAGACATTGCGCTTCATAGCAGAGATAAGCCTGTCGGTCGACGAACTCTTGTTGAACAACTGACCCGAGTGTAACAGTCCTACAAACACCGTCAGATCACTCGCTGTCGTCACTGGAAATCCGCACGAGCACAAAAAGTTACTGCCGGTCAGACCGATAGATTTCATTTCATCGGTCAGTGTCTTGAATCCGATTTTGTTTAGTAAAGTCTCTGCACACGGATTGTCAGACAGCACAATCATATCGTCGAAACACTTGCTCAAGTTGCGACCGCCATGTACGTGATCATACCAGTGCCATTTGCCCTGCTCAACGCGCTTAAGTGTGCCGTAGGCCACAAACAGTTTATAGGTACTGGCCGTCCGAAACGCCCTATCTCCTTGATATGATGCATGCCGACGCGCACCGTCCAGTTCAGCGTAGCTAATGCCAAATGTGCCCCCATGAGACTGGGCAAACTGTGCCAGCAGTGCCCTTAGTCCGGTATCGGTCTTGGTGTATTTACGAGTGTAAACTTTTGTCGGCTCTACTGGTCGCACAGGGGCTTCCAGGTCTATGGTTTCGCCCTCTATGCGCTTGTTGAGTAGTGCTATCATCTCTGCGGTATCGAGTGTTTGCCCCTTTTCACCAAATACTTGATTCACTACCGCAAAATCAAGCGTCGTAATATGGCTGGTACCGGCCGCTATGCTGACCTTTGGACTTACCTGCTTGGTCAGAAATTCAGTCGCCCGCTTTTTGTTGATCGTCGCTTCTAGACCGCTATCGGGTGCCTTGAAGTCCAACCACGACAACAGCTCATCCTGCGGTATATCCACGGTCTCATCATTCGCCTTGATAGTTACGTCCTTTGTCCTATTGATCAGTTCGTCAGCAAACTCCCGCGCTTCATCGTCATGGATCTTCGCTGGACGCTCATCCATAGTCACACGGATTTCCGCATGGCCAAGTCGCGGCTTCACGCTCGTGAGCAGCTTTTGCACGTCATCAAGCTCACAGGTACCTCCATCGATCGCTGGTACCACCTGCAGCTTCTTATCTTCATACTTCAGCGAGGCGTTCTCGGCCTTTATATTGCATGATTTACCCAACTCCTTTTTCACATACGCTCCGGCTTTGGTCTTGTCGTACTCATACTGCGGCGTAGCCGACGGCACCACCGCATGAGCCCACCAAAGCGACGTCGGAACCAAACGTAACCAAAGCGGGTAACTCGCTGCGTCAACCTGAGGTTGGACATCAATCGTGAGACCTATCTCTGCCGGTGTGGGTTCGCGGTACGGTTCGGTATTGCTGCCAAAATACAGTGCTATGGGCTGGTTCTTATATTTGTCATCGAGAAGTTTGGACGCGTCGGTCATGGACCAGCCGCTCACATCCACACCGTCGATAGTCATATAGAGCGGTAGTTTATTCCACGGAAATAGTAGCTGCACGACGACGAGAAGCCCAACGGTCGTGACCGCACCATAGATGCTCAATCGTCGCCAGTGTTGACGAAGATACCCACCGATCGAAGCCCCTTGGAGCCGTTTCATGTGTTCCAGTATATCAATTTTTCAGAAGTTCCAGGGCTTTTCGAAGTGTTTCCAACTCATCCGCATCCGCCTCGGCTGCTTCACGTTTGGCAATCTCTGTCCGCAACCAGGTAAGGTGTCCGTCCTCTTCGGTCATTGCAACCTCGTGCGCTAGCCGAATTGACCGTGCAGATTTATCCTTTTTGACTAAATATCCTTTGGTTATCAGTGCATCCACATGCACCGCTACTGTCGACACGGACTTGTATCCCAGTGCGGTCATGACCTCACGATAGCTCGGAGCATAGTGATGTTCGTTCAGAAAATCACTGATAAACTGTAGCAACTCTTGCTGCTTCTTGGTCGTCCGATCACGCGCCATGCTTTTTTCTCCCCCTGTTCTTCTTTTTGTCCGATACTTCTCTACCAGCTACCAATCCCGCTAGTCCCCACCAGACCACGCTCACCGTGTCATCCACCCAGACCGGTAGGAAAAGTCCGATAATCGCCAGACCTACGCCACTTGCAAAGACACCGAGTGTCAGCGCGTCGCTTCGCCGCTGCCACAGCCGTCGCATGACTTCCACAAATAGCCAGACAAACAGCGCGAGGCCTGCCCATCCAACTTCGTGAGCGACAAATAGATAGTGATTTTCGATAATGAGCGAGTTGCCGCTACCTAACGATGCCGAACCGGTACTACCGACACCCGCACCAAACGGCTGACGAATCATCCTTTCTGTGCCATCAATCAGCGAGTCCACATGGGCAGTGTTTGAGTCAATCTGTGCCCCAGTAGTCGGATTGTCATGCAAAATCACGTTTGTCACGAAATAACTGTCGCGAAACACGAGTGTCAATCCACCAAGTACTAGAGCCGCCGCCGCCAAACTCAAACCAACACGTCGGCGCAAGCGCGCGGTCAATGGCACGATTGCCACAATCGCAAGTGCCACCGCGGCACCTATGAGGCTGCTCCGTGAGTAACTCACGCCAAGCGTTACACCTCCCGCAAGTGCTGCCACTCCTATAAGGAGCCAGTCGCGCCATCTCAGCTTGCACTTAATCGCGATAGCCGCCACGATAGCCAGTACGATGACCGCATACGCACCGAGCGGATTCGGTCCGCGCAGCGTACTGTTTATACGTACGAGTGCCGGATTATCGTCCACGAGCAGATACGGTGCTATAGTGTCTCGGCTATAGCCGATGTGCGACAGGGCGTCCCGGGGTAGCACAAACACTTGCAAAAGCGCGAAACTCATCACCACCACCGCACCGATACCAAATACCCACAGAAACACCTTTTTGTACTGCGGGAGTAAGCGAATCGTGCCATATACCAAGACAAAATACAGTACGAACCGCAAATCGATCAGCAGTCCGGCACCCGCATGTGGCAGACCAACCCGCTCCAATAGACCAAACACAGACATCATGACGAAATGAAGCCCGGCAAATACCAGGCTTAGTTGCATTAGTCGATCTTCTAGGAGTTCATTGAGTTTCTTTCGACGAGCGGCAGTCACGATTAGTAACACCAGTGCCACACCCATCAAAACCTCTTTCCACGCTTTGATATACTGCGCCCCATCAGGCCACACAGCCGTGCCCAGCCATACCGAAAGCGGTGCGTGCAAGACAATACCGCCCGCTACCACCAGCAATATCCCGACCAACACCCTCTCAACAAGGTTATGTTTCATGACACCAGTATACCTTAATACAGAGGCTCGATGTATAATGGCAGCAGATTATGCCGACGAAGAACACCAAATTCTACAGCCTCATCCTGGTCCTGGCCGACACGTTCACATTGCTGGTCGCGTTTTCGCTGGCGTACATCCTCCGCGTACAAGTCGACGACCGTCCGCTACTTGCTCCGGTCTATGCTTTCGACTACGCCATGGCGTTCCTCACTATACTTCCTATCTGGCTGCTTATCTTTGCCTCGCTGGGACTCTACCAAGCCAGTACGTACAATCGCCGACTCGTCGAATGGAGCAAAATCGCCCTTGGCGCGTTCATCGGCATACTTGTCATCATTGGCTGGGAATACGTCAGTGAAAAATACTTCTTCCCGGCTCGACTGGTCGCGCTCTACGCCCTAGCCGGTTCGTTCCTACTGCTGCTGCTTGAGCGTGAAATCCTGCGACTCGTCCGCGATCTGCTATTTCGCTACGGTCGAGGTGTCAGCCGTGTGCTCATTATCGGCAATAGCGACGCTACCCGCGACATTGCCGACGCTTTGTCGCATACCAGCCGAAGTGGCTACAAGATTGTCGCCATCGCTGGTCCGGCAAAAGTCATTCCCGCAGGCATGGAGGTAGAGCACTTCACCAACGTCGAGTCAGCCCTCAAGCGTGTCAAGGATCTCCGCATCACGACCATCATCCAGACTGATCTGTACGATAGTGCCGAGCGCAACCAGCGTATCCTGGGTGCCGCGCAGATAAACCACATCAGCTACAATTTCATCCCCGGTGAGCCAGAATTTTACACAGGCAAAAACACCGTCGACGTGTTCCTGGGCTATCCCATGATTACCGTCAGTCAAACGCCACTCATCGGCTGGGGTGCTATCGCAAAGGGCATCTTTGACCGCGTGGCCGCATTTATCCTCATCGTACTGCTGTCACCCGTCTTTTTGATACTCATCGTACTGCAAAAATTACTCAATCCCGGACCGGTATTTTTCTACAATCCGCGCTTGTCACGCTTTAGCCAACGCATCAGTCTCATCAAATTCCGCAGCATGCGCGACCGACCGACCGCGCACATGAACGCGGCAGACGAGTTCCGTCTGATGGGTCGCGAAGATCTGGCCGAAGAGTACGAAAAAAACCACAAGGTGGAAAACGACCCGCGCATCTCATCGTTTGGCAAGTTCCTGCGCAGCACGTCGCTCGACGAACTGCCGCAGCTATTCAACGTGCTCAAGGGCGACCTCAGCCTTGTCGGCCCACGCCCTATATTGCCCGAAGAGGTCAAATTCTCACCAGCCAAAACCGCGCTGCTTCACAGTGTGAAATCTGGCGTCACCGGCCTGTGGCAAGTCTCCGGTCGCAGCAACCTGTCGTTCGAGGAGCGCATAGAGCTCGAAACATTCTACGCCCAAAACTGGTCGTTCTGGCTCGACATCAAAATCTTGCTCAAAACCGTCGCCGTCGTGATCCGCAAAACCGGTGCCAAGTAGCCATCCCGCCGTTCATATGCCTGCAAATGAGGTAAAATAGGGAGTAAGGAGATCCGAGTGGCAGAACAGACAAGAGGCCCAAAAATAGCAATCGTCGCCGACTGGCTCACCAACATGGGTGGGGCGGAGCGCGTGGTTTTGGCATTGCACGAAGCGTTTCCCGACGCGCCTATCTATACCAGCACGTACGTGCCGGAGAAAATGCCTGCGTTCGCCGGGCTCGATGTTCGCACCACTCGCCTGCAGCATCTGCCGGGACCGCTGCGCAAACTGCACAAGTTTTTTCCCATGCAACGCGTACGGGCATTTCGTGATCTGGACCTCAGTGAATACGACATCATCATCAGCAGTTCCAGTGCCGAGGCCAAGCAAGTCCGCAAGACTCGTCCCGGCCAGATACATATCTGCTATTGCCACACGCCTATCCGCTACTACTGGTCTCACTACGATGAATACCGACGTGATCCAGGGTTCGGCAAGCTGAACTGGCTCATCCGTCTGGTTATGCCGTTTTTCGTGCCGCCACTGCGCAAAGCCGACTACGAAGCAGCGCAAAACGTCGATGTGTTCATCGCGAACAGCACCGAAGTACAAAAGCGCATCAAAAAATATTACGACAAGCCCTCGACGGTTATTCACCCGCCTGTTGACGTCAATCGTTTCACGCCTGCGCGTGAACGCGGGGACTACTACGTGACTCTCGGACGCCAAGTGCCATACAAACGCATTGACCTGGCTGTCGCTGCCGCCACCGAGCTGAGCATACCCCTCAAGGTCTTTGGTGATGGCAGCGAGCATCAACGGCTCGTCGACATAGCCGGACCGACCGTCGAATTCTACACCGATCGTATGACCGACGCGTCCGACCAGGCAGTAACCGACGCGCTCAACCACGCTCGTGGTGCCATCTTCCCTGCCGAGGAAGATTTCGGCATCGTTGCCGTAGAAGCACTAGCGGCTGGCGCACCCGTCATTGCACTGGATCGCGGCGGTGCCAAAGATATTGTCGACGAGGGCGAGAGTGGCGTTCTGTTTCGCGACCAAACGACCGAATCGCTCACCAATGCCATTCATTATGCCGAAAAACACACGTTTCTGCCTGGCACCTGTCGTCGCAAGGCAAAGCGTTTCGATAAGTCACTGTTTATCACCAAAATCCGCAAGGTCGTGCGCGATAGTTATCCAAAGAGACAATCATGAAGGTACTTGTAAGTGGCGGTGCTGGGTACATAGGCTCTCACACGGTGATAGGGCTCATTCAGGCCGGACATACGGTCGTCGTGATAGACAACCTCAGCAACAGCAGCCAGGAATCGCTCCGCCGCATCGAAAAAATCACAGGAGGGTCGGTTCCGTTTTATGAAGCTGACATGCGCAACACTGCAGTGCTTGATAGCGTTTTTACCGATCACGCGTTCGATGCTGTGATCCACTTCGCCGGACTCAAAGCCGTGGGCGAGTCAGTCGAAAAGCCGCTCGACTACTACGACAACAATCTCAACTCCACGATTGCCTTGCTGCGCACCATGCAGACACACGACGTCAACAAGCTCGTATTTAGCTCCAGTGCCACCGTCTATGGCGATCCCGGCACACCGAAATACGTCGAAACTATGCCGGTCGGTCAAAATATTTCCAACCCATACGGCCAGACCAAATACATGATCGAACAGATTATTCGCGATGCCAGTACCAGCAACTCGTCGCTTGAAGTTTCGCTGCTGCGTTACTTCAACCCTATCGGCGCACACGAAAGCGGGCAGATAGGTGAAGACCCGCAGGGTATTCCAAACAATCTCATGCCGTTCATCGCTCAAGTCGCATCGGGTCGTCGCGACAAACTGACGATTTTTGGCAACGATTATCCTACGCCGGACGGTACGTGCAAGCGTGACTATATACACGTCGTCGATCTAGCAAAAGGTCATTTGGCCGCACTCGATCACCTGCGTCCAGGTGTATCGGCCTACAACCTCGGCTCGGGTCACGCTACGTCGGTGCTTGAACTCGTGCAAGCGTTTGTAGATGCAACGGGTCAGAACATACCGTATGAGTTTGGCCCGCGTCGTGCTGGTGATCTACCCGAATTTTACGCGGACCCCACCAAAGCACAGCAAGAACTCGGCTGGAAAACCGAAAAAACCATAGAGGACGCCTGCCGCGACACATGGCGATGGCAGTCACAAAACCCAAACGGTTACAATCAATAGTTGCTTGCTTGAAGCGCGGCGGAAGCGAGCGTTTTCACGCGATCTTCGTAGAGCCTGTTTGTTTCGATAATCTCCTCTGCACTTCTGGCGAGCGGAGGCATGCCCGCTGGCACAAGCAAATTATCTATATCATCTACCGAAGCGCGACTGTTGTTCCACAGATCAAACACATCCATCATTTCGTCCGAAGAAAGCTCCGATACATAACGGCGCAGATATGCAGCCCGTTCGTCGTAGGCGATACTTTTGTCACGCGTTACCTTGCTCAGTGCTTTTCGTACGATACTTTCTGCAAAAGCACGCTCTGTTAGCTCCTTGCTCGGCTCGTTGCCATAAGCAAATGTTCGCATCAATTCATGCGCATAGCCGAACGTGTATGACCGTCCGGTAGAAAAGTTGCGATCGGACGGAATACCGCGCTCCGTAAACGCATGACGAAGTCTGGTATGGAGCACGCCCATCGAGATAAGCACGTTCAGACCGTCTTTTTGCTTCAACTCCGGGTAAGTGTCGAGGATTTTCCCTATCTCACTCTCGAAATTGTTTGCCATGATAAGCTCACGTTCGTCCATGAGGTAAGCTATGTTTTCATAGTTGTCGTTCAGGCGCGACAACGCTTCGTCATAACTCACCCTGCGTGGCAGCGGCTCCTGGAAGGCTTTGATTATCTCTTTGGACAACCTTTCCTCGTCGTAATCTTTGCCGATATCGAGGGTCGCAGCAACGACTTGTGCATCATGAAGTCCCCTCACGAGTGCCTCACCATGGGACCCTCTCATCTGTCGTTGACCGGCACCGCTGCTATCTATGAGGGTTTCGAGCGGCATCATACCTTCCCTGAGAAGCGGACTGTTCAGATAGGCAGCCTTTGCCTCGCTGCGTCCCAAATCTTCATAAAAAAACACGTCGCTTTCCTTGATTTTCGACACTATACCCTGCATGTCTTCAAAATTGCCGTGCGGCGCAAAATAAAATGATACGTTCAGCTTCGGCCAATCAGGATGACGCTCCTGCAGCGTAGAGTGCGTTTCATTTGTGGTTCGCGGCGATGTCTCTACGCTACCCATACCTACACTCCCGCTCCTATGGCAGCCTTTGCCAGCGCGCGCTTTTTGCCACGATATGCCTTTTCGTTTTCGCGCTTGATTTCCGCATGCGTTCTCGGCAGTCCACCCATGCCGTGTTGGATCAACATACTATCGATCGGGCGTACGAGCGGCTCTTCGTGAGCATTGAGCGTAAACAGCTCTTCTATCTCTTCGTCGGTCAGAGTAGCGGCTGCTACTCTGCCGTACATCAAGTAGTCGTTTATCGGTACTTTCTCGCCGCGAGTAGCGACCTGCACCACCGAACCCACGAGATTCTCTGCATACGCACGCTTCAGCAGCTCCTGCGTCGGCTCCTTGCCAAACTGTAGCGTACGCATCAGTTCAAGCTCGTAGGAGTAGATATAGGGCAAACCATCAGAAAAGCTTCGCTTGGATTCCATACCATTGGCGGTAAATATATGTCTGAGACGCGTATGAACAGACCCCACGCTCACCAATACCTTCAAGTTCTCCTTGTGCTTGAGTTCTGGGTTGAGTTCAAACACCAGATCAAGCTCTTCCTCGAAGCGATCGACCATTATCTCCTCACGCTTGTTTTGCATGTGAGCCCTTTGCTCCCATATAGTCCGGTACGTTTCGAGTGCCTGATCAAATGACCCGTTTGTGGGCAGAGGTTCAGAGTATGCATCAATCAATTCCTGAGCTAAATCGAATTCGCCAGCGTTGCCACCTATATCTATCGTCCCGATAGCCTTGCCCGTGCCGTAGAGGCTTCTGACAACCGGCTCCCATATCGTTCCTCTTATTGGTATATCGTTGTATATCAAAACCTTATCCAGATATTCGTCGAGTGTATGCTGCGGGTGCTGGGATACTTCTTCGATAAGCGAGGTCCATTCGTCCTCACGCGGTGCCGACTCAAAAAAGTACACGTCCGTAGCGTCGATGTGCTGTGCCACATCCTTCATATCTTGCGGTGCCACATGAGCACTGAAATAAAACGACAATTCTATATGCGGCCAGTCCGGGTGACGCTCGTACAGGTTTGCAAACAACCTGTCCTCTGCCATGGCATGTCTATCATGCCTCTCTGTGGCTGACGCGCGCTTGATGTGAGTGTTTTTTTCTATGCTAGACATGCCGATGGGTATATAAACTAACAGTGGTTATTCTAGCATAAACTTGCGTAAAATGCAAGTGCTTATTCGTGTCTATTCCACCGTCACGCTCTTGGCGAGGTTGCGCGGCTGATCCACGTCGTTGCCGCGGGCTACAGCCACGTAGTAGGCGAGCAGCTGGGAAATAACGTTAAATAGCAGTGGTGTGAGCAGCTTGAGTTTGGTGTTGAGACGTATTATCTCTTCTGCCGTTACGCGCTTGTCGGTATCGGTGATCACGATAACGTGCGCACCACGAGCATTCATCTCTGTCAGGTTGCTCTGAGTTTTCTCGTACAGCCAATTGTCCTGCAGGTAGCACACCTCAAAAAATGTATTGTCAACCAGTGCGATCGGCCCGTGCTTTAACTCACCCGCCGCATATCCTTCGGCGTGCACATAGCTGACTTCCTTGAGTTTGAGCGCGCCCTCAAGCGCGATAGGATAGCACGTATCACGACCAACATAGAGTGCATGATTATACTTGGCATATTTCTTGGCAATTTTTTTTACTTCGCTGGTATGCTTCTCGAGTACTTTTTCGATTTCGCGCGGTAGTGCATCGAGTTCGGTGATGTATTCGCCCAGCTGCATAGTACTCGTGCCCTTTGCTTGCGCCAACATCAGCCCGAACAGCACGATAGCTGCCACTTGCGACGTGAATGCTTTGGTGCTCGCGACGCTAATTTCGGCGCCGACGTGCACGTACACACCGCCGTCAACTTCACGTGCGATAGTCGACCCTACGGCATTTACCACGCCCAGACATCGCACACCGCGACGCTTGAGCTCCTGCAAGCACGCAAGCGTGTCGGCAGTCTCGCCGCTCTGACTTACGATGAGTGCCACAGTACCGTCGGGCACATGGAATGACCTGTAGCGCAGCTCACTGGCGATTTCAGACGAAAACGTCACGCCGTCTGCAAATTGCTCTATGAGATAACTCGCCATTAGTCCGGCATAGTACGCGGTGCCGCAGCCAACGATCATGACGTGTTTCACCTCTCGTAGTTCATCATCGGTCATATTGAGTCCGCCGAGTTTCGCGGTCAGCTCCTGCGCGTTCACTCGACCACTCAGCGTCGCTCGCAGGCTGTCTGGTTGCTCACAAATTTCTTTCAGCAGGAAGTGATCATAGCCTTCCTTCTGTATCGATTGCAAACTCAGTTCTAGCTTTTCCACCGTCGCATTGATCGTTTGCGCATCGATATCCGATAGCTCTACGCCATCACGTGTGCAAAGTCCGATTTCGCCATCACTGAGATATACCACCCTGTCGGTGTGACCCACGAGTGCCGATGCGTCGCTCGCAATATACATCTCACCATCGCCAATGCCAAGTATTAGCGGGCTGCCTTTGCGAGCCACGACTATTTGGTCTGGCTTTTCGATACTTAGTACCGCTATACCGTAAGCACCAACCACCATTTTGAGTGCGCTGCGCACGGCAGCCAGCAGATCATGACTTTTTTGATACAGATAGTCTACCATCGCTGCCAGCACTTCCGTATCGGTATCGCTCTTGAAATCATACCCGTGCCTTTTGAGCTCAGTCTTGAGGTCTTGGTAGTTCTCTATAATGCCATTGTGAACCAGATAGATATCACCCACAGCATGTGGGTGCGCGTTACGTTTACTTGGCTCACCGTGAGTTGCCCAGCGCGTATGACCTATGCCTATAGTGTCGGTCGTGGGTCGCTCTGCTACGCGTGCGTCCAGTTCTGCCACTTTGCCCTTGGCTCGCAGCAGCGTTTCCTTGCCCTTTTGGCTTAATGTCACGATACCTGCACTGTCGTATCCGCGATACTCCAGTCGCTTCAAGCCACCCATCAGTATGGGCTGCGCCGATTTGCTACCTATATATCCTACGATTCCGCACATAGACTATTCCTTTCGACCGCTGCTTAGCACAAGCGATTCTACTGCTAGTATAGTCTCTTTTTTGCGAAATTCCACAAAATGTAGCAATTACAACGTAATGTAACAACTCGACTACTGTTCGTGGCCAAGTGCTTGATTGATGCGTGTGGAGGAATCAGGCTTTACGAGCCCACGTACGTCTGTACCCACGCCAAACACTGTCTGGATACCATGCTTTTCACATACTTCAGTCTCTGGTATCACCTTGTGTGAGTCGCGATCGCCACCGTTGGCAAATATCAGCTCGTCGTCTGGATACTGCCGTGCGATCATCTCGAGCGTCCTGATCTGCGTTGGATCTTCATCAATAGACAGTATCACTTCGTCCACATCGCGAAGCGCGCGCATCAGCCGCGTGCGGTTTTCTTCGTTCAGGATGATCTTGCCCTTTTTTAGTATTTGCTGTTTATCGTTGTTTACTACTGCAATCAGTTTGTCACCGAGCTCCTTTGCAGCCTCTATCATGTCGAGGTGCCCGCCGTGCAGGGGATTGAAATACCCGCTCACTATAACTATTTTCATGTGACCATTATACCAGTTAGACCAAAAATACATCCTCATCCGGTAAGCGGAACAGCCCTTCGTCCAGCCGCTTCTGATCCATATAGTGCGCCACGAAGCCCACGCTGCGAGGCAGTACGAACAACGCGTTGAAAAAGTCTGCTTCTATGAGTGTATTGAGCTCGTCGGTACCATATCCCTCATGCTCCACAAGCACATCGAGCATAAGTGCCGCTATGTGGCCGTCGACATTCAGGATCAAATTGCCCTTCTTTTGCGTCGTGATGGCCTCGATAGATTTCGCGTAGTTGTAGTGGACTGGGTGTTTCAACTTACGTGCAAAAGCAGCGAGCACAGCCGTGCGCGGGTCGGGCATATCCAGGCGGTATTTTTTGTGTCCGATGCCGCTGATTGGGTGTCGCTCTCGTGACCGCCTCTCTACCAGCTCCGCTGGTTCCACGCCATCTTTCACCGCATCAAACCATTCTCGCGCCGCGCCAGACACCGCTCCGCCAAATCGCGGACCTATAGTCAGCAGGCCAGCAGCCAGCGAGTCCACCAAGCCTTTGCCAGCGCGCGCCGTCACCATGGTGTTTACCGCGCCCGATACTTGCGGTCCGTGGTCGACAGACAGCAGAAATATCGTCCTGACCAGATCCACTGTCAGTTTTGACTGTGGCTCATATCCCAGCAACCCGGCTGTTACCATTGCCGCTATGTCGCCACCCGCCGACCAGTCTTGCATGGTTTTGCCTATAAACGTATAGCCGGCATCCGTCTCCTGACTAATCGTCGACGTAAACACGCTTGGCGTGCGACGCGAAAAGTCCGCCTCACTCTCTCGTACTGTGTCTTGCGGCAGCGCATGGATCAGCTTCGCAAGGTCATCTATAGATTCAGCAACCCTTACACCCGCATCCCTAAGTGCTTCGCGCTTGGCACTGGCTGTTTCGTCCTGCGATCCGGCCAGTGCTTTGGCATGACCAAACTGTACCGGTGCTTCGAACTTCTCGCCGATCACCCCTGCGATATACGCGATGACCGGCTTTGTCAGCTTGCCACTCTGCATGAGCTCCGCAAGCTCGTACTCATCCGTACCGCCAAGCTCACCATAGTAGACGATCTGCTTCGTCTGCGGGTCGGCCTCGGCCGCCAGAAACGCATCACGAGGAGTGGTGGCAGGAAACCTGTCGCCGCCAAAACACAGCGCAAAGCTGATCAAGTGGCCGCTCGCAGCTACCATGGTGATGAGTTCATTTATCATGCCACCACTCGCAGACAGTACAGCCGTGGAGCCAGCTTGCTCCAGGTGATTCCTCTTTAGCTGCCGCCAGTCTACACCACCCACGACGCCAAGTTTCAACGCGCCCGGCACCAGCAGACCCACACCCGCTGGACCGACGATGGTCTTGCCCTGTGACGCGAAGTTTTCGTGCAGCTTCAGAGCATGCAGCTCAGGTATATCCTCGGCAAATACGTGCGCGCCGTACGCATCAGGATATGCTGCAAAAAACTCCTCGGTCGTCGCATACGCTCTACGCGCACTCGTGATATTCAATAGCCAGTCAACTTCTGGCAAAGCACGCTTGGCTTCCGCTATCGATGCATAGCATGGTATCAGTACTTCCTCGTCATGCCAGAAGTATTTTTCGTATCGTTTGTTTATACCCACGATACCCACGATCGATGGCTGCTCTCGCCCGCTTAGCGCGTCAAAATCTATGATGGCTTGGTAGCCCGGCTTGTACGCGCCCACAGCCAGCACGCTGCCGGGGTTTTTGCGGATATCCTGTATCTTACGCATGCACATACTCCAGTGCTTCATCCACGACGACGGTCAGCACGTCGTCGGATCCGTGCACGCTGCCTAGTAATCCGCTCGCATCGAGAAATTCTTTCATGATTCGCAGCCCTTCTTTTTCATTCGGTCCGCCACGCCGTACAAATACCTTCACGTCGGCTTTTTGCAACGCCTTCTTGTGTTTCTGCAGTGCGGCTACTACGCCGTCAAACGTCTGTTTCACGTCGGTAAAATTCGCCACGCCGCCAGCGATTACGAGTGCCTTTTTCTGAGCGGTCGATTCCAGCATCTGCTCTATGACCGCTTCGGCATAGACCTGCGTTTCTTCGGCAGTCGGTCCGCCGCTATATTCGCCATAATTGCCTATGACGTCTGCCTTGCCACGGTTTGCCGCCTCGTCCGCTATGGTGATGCTCGCACCGCCGCCGCTCAGCAGCAACCACACCGCACCTTCGGGATTGAGCACGCGAAACGAAAACGACGCAGACGAGTTGTCGCTTAGATTCGCGATAGTCAGCTCCGCACCGGACTTCTGGTGACTATCTGCTATATCATCACCGTTCCACGACGCATACTGCTCACCGGCACTATCGGCTGTCACTGCGGCATCGAGTAGCACGCACTGTTCGCCACGCACCACCAGTGGGTTTATCTCTACAAAGCTCAGGTGCTCCTGATCCATCACGCGCACCAGACGCTCCATAAACTCCTTTGGTAGCGGCACCTTGCTCATGTCGTCGAACTGCTTCACCGATTCCGGATGCTCCTCGATCTCCACGCCACCCTGCGGCGAGTACAATACGCGATAACTTCCACGCACACGCTCAACACTCAGATACTTTTCTTCACCATCATCATGAGGATACATCGGCTCGGCGATAAACCGCGAAAAGCCCTTACTTGCCAGCTCTTCGACAGCCTGTCGAGCCATGCTTTTTGTCACGCCGAGGCGTATCAGCCCCTGCTTGCCACGCTTCTTGACTCCCTGGTCTACCTTTATGATGTACTCGGCACCAGCCTTGAGGTTGCGCAAATCAGCAGCAAGCGAATCACGGTGTAGCGACACACCGTGATACTCGCCCGCCAGTAACGACTTGGCCCGATATTCTGTCAGTTTTACTCTCGCCATTTACTCCACTTTTCTATTACTCTCATCATACTAGAACCCACCGGCCAACCACAACCTCAAGCACCTATGCTTGTAAGTAAAGCAGAGCAATGACGCGAACTTTACTCGACTAATCCTGTGCGGACTTGCCCAGAGTAGGCTTTTTCAGTATCACTTTGTAGATATTTTCTACCGCATCGCCACCTGCGTAGCCGATGATCGCCGCCAGTGCAGCATTCAGCTGCAGACCCTCAAACGATATACCGGACTCTTTGATGACCCATACTGCTCCGGCACCCACCACTATGGATGTACCCACGCTTCCCACGAAGTACTTCCAGTCAAACTCTACGTTTTTGTACGAGCGTAGGTATTTCACATACCCCAGCAGCCCTCTGGCTGCACCGCCTATCGCTCCACATATAAGTAGTACTGCTATGTCCATAGTATCCCCCTTTTATGAAATAGCTTGTGCTTTTATTATACCTCTGTATGCGTTTTTTACAACGATTATTGTGTTTGTACGTCGTGATACAATGGAGACAATTAATCCTGCGAGATTGATATCAACATAAGTTAGAGTGTAGCCGAAAGGGGGGTGGGTAATCCCGTCGTGGCAGCTCGTCGTTTCATATATATGCCCATAGCCAAGCCCCAGAAGCCAAACCAGCACAAAAAGATTCGCCACGACATACAGGCACTACGCGCGTTTGCCGTCGTGGCGGTCGTACTGTACCACTTGTGGCCCGGTCGATTAGAGGGTGGCTTTACAGGCGTCGATATCTTTTTCGTGATCAGCGGCTATCTGATGACTGTCTCAATCATGGGTCGCTTGAATCCCCTTGCTGAGACTGGAACCATCACTGTCAAGAATGTTCTCCATTTGTTAACAGAATTCTACGCCCGCCGTATCAAACGACTTGTACCAGCGGCGCTCGTAACACTTGTCGGCATATTGGGCATGTCTGCCCTCACGAACAACCTGACGATTATTATCGACAATGCAAAAAACGTCATCAGTGCTGCCACCTTCTGGGAAAACTGGCACCTCGCTAAGCAATCTGTAGACTATCTTCATCATGGCGACGCACCTGTCGCCGCTCAGCACTTCTGGAGCTTATCACTTGAAGAGCAGTTCTATCTCATGTGGCCACTCGTACTCATTGTCTCAACTCTGATTACGCTCAATATCGTTATCTATTACAAGCGTCAAAAGATCGCTGGTGCCATACTACCTATCACACTGATCACCATTGCATCACTCGCCTATGGCTACTGGCTTACGCAATCCGAGCCGTCAATCGCTTACTTTTCTACACCTGCACGCGTATGGGAGCTGATGATTGGTGGCATCATAGCCTTCTTGCCAGTTATCAAAAACTACGATCTCAAGCTACTCCTACCGCACGTCGGTCTAGCCATGTGTCTCTACTCTGTGTTCTTCATCACCGGCGACGATTTCCCTGGCTGGCATGCGCTTATCCCAACCATAGGTGCAGCACTGATAGTCATGGGCGGTGTCGGCAAAACAGAGTCGAGCCTCTCTTTTGGTAATCTATTCCGCTGGCGACCTATTCAGTGGATCGGAGATATTTCATATTCTATTTACTTATGGCATTGGCCACTTATCATTTTATTGCCGGTTATCTTGCATATAGATATCGATGGTTCGCAAGGTAAAGTTCTTAAATTTGGTATCATAATTCTCACTTTGATCATTGCGCACGTATCATATAAATTTATCGAGGAGCCTGCACGCAAAGTCCAGCTCAACACACGTTACATATATATCCTATTTATTCTATTGACTGGTCTCGTGGTAGGCGGAGGCTTCGCCGTGAAGAAGTATGGAGAGCATCAGACGGAAGCTCGGTTAAGCACCATGCACGCAGCAGCATTAGATACCGAAAATGTCTGTTTTGGCGCACGGGCCATTTTACATCTGAATAAATGCGACGATCCATACGGAAAAATAAATCCAAACAATATGTCAGTTGGTCGAGAAGATGATTTCAAAACAAAAATTTACGATAAAAAAGAATGTTACAGCTTTAATCCAAAGGTTGAAAACAGAAATAACCCACAAAAATGGTGCACCTTCGGCGATGAGTCTTCGAAAAAAACCATCGTGCTACTAGGCGACTCACATGCCGAACAGTATATTAATGCATTTGATGCTATTGGCAAGAAAAATAATTACAAAGTATATTCAGCGACTAGTGTTGGATGTAAAGGACTTTTGTTTACGGGCAAGGATTTATGCAAACAGCGTCTACAGTTTTTGAACTCCTCCGGAATCCTTAATTCTAAAGCAATTATTGTGCTGTCTTTTGTTTACCTAGATTACGCCTCTACGGCAAAAGGTATTAATAATATAAGAAATATTTCCGATTCACCTATCGCACTATTATCCGATACCCCTCGTTCAACGCCTGATGCTATAAATAAGTGCTACACTTTCGGAATAAAATGCACCAGAGAGTATAGCGCCGCCTCGGGCTGGAGTGACGAAATAACAAACAGATTAATAAAAAAAGGTATTCTGAAAAATAACGAGATAATCTCAATGACCGATGCGTTCTGTACTCCATCAAAATGTTATGCATCCATCGGAGGAGTACCTGTATATTACAACACCACAGATGATGCTCGCCCCAGTGGGAACTCCCACATTACAGCGTCTTACTCTTTTTCCCTTTCGCCACTTATTGAACAAAAACTTCGCCACCAGGGGTTTCTAAGGTAATCTTTTGCTTGCGTCTCTATAGCATAACCTCTATAATAAGTAGAGCAACCACCACTATCTAGCCAAAGTTACTTATATGAAAATAAAAAAGATGAAACAGCATAAAAAAAAGCTTCTCACCACTATAGCTGTTCTTGTTATTATCGTAGGCTGTACGGGCATCTTTTGGCTTAAATCAGAACAGGACAGGAAGCAGTCCAGCTCATCGCTTGGCGCACAAGAGTCCGGTTCCAATACTAAAAATGGCCCTATTGATCCATCAATTGAGGAGCGTGTCAAAAATGGAGGAGGTAGTGGACAAGGTCAAGAGACAGCTGCCACGGGCGGAGTGATTGATACTGGTGGACAAGGCGTCACAAACCAGGCCAGTGGCATCAGTTCGCAGTCTGGCAATATTACCCTATACTCACCCACGTCTGATGAAAAAGTTTCTGGTACCATCGCGGTCAAAGGAGCCGCCAAAACCTCTGTCGTGTACTACCGCGTAAATGACAATGTAAGCGGTATGATCGGTAGCGGACAACTCTCTGTAAATAACGGATACTTTTCTGGCACATTAGCGGTTACCACCAGCGCGACAAAAGGGTCGTTTGAAATATATAGCTTTGATAGCCAGGGGCGCGAGATAGACAATATAAAGGTGGAGTTACGATACTAATGAGTAAGAAATATTTCTCTCTGCGCACCGTCGGACTGTTGTCTATCGCTGCGACTATCGGCTTTTTGTCGACCGGCAGTCAAGTAAGCGCAGCGTCAAACTATAATCTTATATCTAATGCTGTTTATCTGAACAAAAACTCTATGTCTCGCGCTCAGATACAAAACTTCCTAGAGAGCAAAGGCAGCAAGCTTGCTACATACAAGGATCAGGGACCAAACGAAACCAAAAAAGAACTCGCATCGTACCTGATATGGCACGCTGCTCAAATATGGAGCATTAACCCACAAGTAATCTTAGCTACTCTACAAAAAGAACAGTCTCTTATTACCAACCCGAATCCTTCATCAATTGCCCTACGTTCAGCTATGGGTTACGACTGTCCTGATTCATCCGCATGTAACTCTCTGTACTATGGGTTTGCCAATCAGGTAAACATGGCTACCTATCAGTTCCGTTATAACTATGAGGCCCTAAAGGGTAACTCGAGTTTTGTTGACATAGATGGAGATGTCCATGGCGTAGGGCAATATGCATGCAATGGCCCTACACACTTCTACAACAATGCATTGAGACCTGGTAACACTGTTACCTTTAAGCGCAATACGGCAATTAGTGGCACCAAGGATAAGACTGTAAAGATAGCCAACGAAGCGACCGCTTCTCTGCTCTGCTATACTCCCCATGTCGGTCCCCTCAGCGAAACTGGTTACTCGGGTAGTGATAACTTCGTTTACTGGTTCAAGCAGTGGTTTGGTAGCACTCACTATTCAATTAGGGGGTCAATTAAGGAATTCTACGACAAAAATAATGGACCCGCCCTACTCGGCGAACCCCTTCAAAATGAAAAAACAGACGGCAAAGGTATGTGGTGGCAGAGATTTGACAAAGGTTACATTGCCGGTCAATCGAACACAGGATACTACGCCGTAAAAGGATCTATAGGAAAACACTACACTAGTCACAATGGTCCATCTACACTTGGAAAACCCTTATCAAAAGAAACCCTTTCTGACGATGGTGTATGGTCACAACCTTTCGCACAAGGTTATATCGCAGGAAAGAGCGACTCAGGCTACTTCTCTATTCGTGGAAGCATCGCTGTGTTCTTCAAAAAATATGATGGCTTAGCTCGATTCGGCCAGCCCTTAAGTGCTATTGTGGGTCTTGGCTCTGGAGTATGGGAGCAAAAATTTAAGAATGGATACGTCATAGGCAGCAAGGACCGATACTACAAAACCTCCCCATCCGCCCGAACCTACTGGCTCAATCATGGAGGTCACGGTGGCAGACTTGGCCTACCAACGAGCTCGACATCGTCAATCGGATCCGGGGAATATCAAACGTACAAAGGTGGCGCCCTCTTCGGCAACAATGACACAGGATACTATGCACTCATGGGATCGATTGGCGCTAAGTACCTAAGTAATACAAGTGGGATTTTTGCCAGGTTGGGCTTCCCTATCGAAAATGAAAAGAGCGTAGGTTCCGGTGCCTGGTCACAACGATTCGAAAATGGATACATTGCAGGAAGTAGGGGTCGGTATTATGTAACTTCTGAGCAGCTTTATACGTACTGGATAAATCATGGTGCGCAAGAAGGCAGACTTGGACTGCCGCGAGCATCTTCATATTCAATCGGTGATGGGGAATATCAACAATACCAAGGCGGAATTGTTATAGGGAGCGATAGCACGGGATACTATGCCGTAAAGGGCTCTATAGGCACAAAGTATTTGAGTGATCTGAACAATAATTTCTCAAAACTTGGCTTTCCGATCGAAAATGAACAAGATGCTGGCAACGGTCAATGGAAGCAAGTATTCGAAAAAGGATACATAATCGGCAGCCGTGCAAATGGATACACAATTATCGAAGAAGCTTGACCTTTTCTGTAAATAAAGGTTTTGTTATTATAGTGAATGAGTTATAAATGATTGCTGTATGTGACTTTGTGCCGTATAACATGTACTGAAGAATCTGCAAACTCGCTGAAATAGAATATCTCAAATAACGGGGGAATTAATGGCAAAAATCGATTCACTAGCTATCGTAGGCTTAGGCTATGTAGGCCTGCCGCTCGCTCTACTAGCAGGCAAAAAGGGCTACACGGTGCACGGTATAGATGTTGATCCAGTCAAGATGAAAAAGCTTGCTGGTGGTACATCATACATAGATGACGTAACCGATCAAGAAATACAAACAAGTTCAGTTAAGTTTACTGATAGTTTTGAAGTTGTTTCTTCATCTGACGCCGTTATTGTTTGCGTACCAACTCCCGTCGATCACGACAAAAACCCAGACCTTAGCATTGTTAAAAATGCCGTTACTAGTGTTGTGCCTCACCTCAAAGATAAAGCATTGCTTGTCATAGAATCCACTATAAATCCCGGCGTGTGTGACGAAACCGTCATCCCTCTTATCGAAGCAACTGGAAAAAAAGTTGGTAAGGATGTGTACCTCGCACACTGCCCTGAGCGCATTAATCCAGGCGACCCCGTATATAACGTAAGTAACATCAACCGTGTAGTTGGAGCCAATTCCGAGAAGGAGCTTGAAGTAGCACGAGCATTATATGAAGACCTTATTGATGCTGAGATTAAACCTATGAACAGCCTGAAAGAGGCAGAGGCTGTAAAGGTAGTTGAGAACTCCTTCAGAGACATCAACATTGCATTTGTTAACGAATTGGCTATGTCGTTCCACAAGCTTGGCATTAATGTCGAGAATGTAATTGACGGTGCTGCCACCAAACCGTTCAGCTTCATGCCTCACAGGCCAGGAGCTGGAGTTGGCGGTCACTGTATACCCGTTGATCCATATTATCTAATCGAATATGCACGCACCAATGGGTTTGAACATCGCTTCCTACGTCTAGCTCGAGACATTAATGAGTCTATGCCGAATTTTACAGTTGATTTACTTATAGAGTCTCTCAATAAGCTAGAGATGCCAATTAAAAACACAAAGATTGCCCTTTTAGGTCTTTCGTATAAACCAAATGTAGGTGATGAACGCGAAAGTCCTGCTCTTGTAATTAAGTCGATTCTTGAGGAACATCAAGCCAATCTTTCTATATACGACCCGCACTTATCCCAGCATTCTACTGCATCAAACCTTGAAGATGCCTTGAAAGATGCAGCTGCCGTAGTCATAGCGACCGGGCACGATGAGTTTAAGGCCTTAAATGCGGACTACCTAAACCGTTTGGGAATTAAAGTTGTCATTGATGGTCGGAATATGTTAAGAACAGTCTCTCAAAGCTTCACAGACAGCAATATCATATATAAAGGTATTGGTATTTAAGCCATGCTAAAACTTTGTCTCGTTGCTGGCGCTCGGCCCAATTTCATGAAAATTGCACCTATTGTGCGAGCCGCTGATGGTGCGATAAAAAAAGGGGCAAATCTTTCCTACGAAATCGTTCATACAGGACAGCACTTTGACGATGCAATGAGCGGTGTATTTTTTGAGCAACTAAGCATACCGAAGCCAACTGTTAACCTTCATGCAGATACAGGCACGTACAACGAACGACTTGCTACCATCATGAATCGATTCGAGGAGTACCTTCAAAATAGCCAACCATCTGTGGTACTGGTCGTGGGCGACGTTCTCTCTACTATGGCTTGTAGTATCGTGTCCGTTAAGCAAAATATTCCTGTCGTACATGTTGAAGCAGGTATCCGCTCAGGCGACACCACAATGCCTGAAGAGGTCAACCGAATTATCACCGATTCATTAACGGATCATTTTTTTACCACAAGCACAACTGCAAATAGTATTTTAAAAGAGCATGGGGTTACCGATGACAGAATCCACTTCGTCGGGAACACTATGATTGATACATTGCAATACAGCTTAGACAAACTATTCCCACCAAAATTATGGGATGATAATCAGTTAACATCGCAAGACTATTCAGTTATCACCCTCCATCGACCATCTAATGTTGATGACGCCAAAAACCTAACCAATATATTAGATACAATCACTTCCGAAATAAAGGACAAGAAGCTAGTTTTTCCAATACACCCACGCACCAAAAAAATTCTTGAGTCAGTTAACTATGAGAATGACCAATTAATTGAATCTGGCCCACTTAGTTATTTTGAGTTCATCTATCTCATCAAGAATGCATACGCAATCATAACTGATTCAGGCGGCGTAACCGAAGAAGCAACAATTTTAGATGTACCATGCTTAACCCTACGAGACAGTACTGAGCGGCCCGAGACAGTCGAACTTGGCTCGAATGTGCTCGTCGGAACAGACCCTAAAGATCTTGTGCCATATTTAAACCAATTACAAAGTGGTGAATGGAAACATGCTTCAGCTCCCCCAATGTGGGATGGTAACACTTCGCCTCGTATTATCGAAAAGTTGTTAGACTTATAC
>CAZAUF010000005.1:0-90015 GCA_964488555.1 uncultured Candidatus Saccharibacteria bacterium
GATACCAACAAAGGTGCGACCACGACCACGAGTGATAGATGGTTTCATGCACCCGCGTAATGCTCGAGATGTCATTGCTCCTACTGATGCAGTCGATGGATTCCCGGGGATCGCCCATCCGTCGCTCTCCTGAGGCGATATCAGGTATAGTGTATAGCAGACTATGCTTTATCGTTTTATTGTCATCATCATAGGCTGCATCATCGTGATGACGCCAACGGTACACGCTGTCGAAACAGACAGCGCAGGTTTGGCGATCTCACCGGTGCGTGATGAAGTCGTGCTAAAGGCCGGACAGTCATCCGTCGACACATTGACCGTGACGAACAGAACCGACCGAGCTATGACGGTGCGTATGGATGTAAAGTCGTTTTCGGTGACTGACCACACCTACGACTATCGGTTCAAGCCACTCGAGTATAGCTGGATAAAGCTTGATGTGGCGCAGATGTCTCTGAATCCGCATCAGCAAGCTACTCTTTCCTATGCCGTTGAAGTACCCGAAGACGCAGCTTCTGGCGGGTATTACTTCGTGCTTATAGCGAGTACTTCCATGATGGTACATGGTGTGACGAGTACCGTACAGGCGGCTATGCCACTCTATGTGACGGTCGACGGTGGCAACCTGCGCCGCTCCAGCACGCTTGAAAATGACAAAGTGCCATTTCTCGTGATGGGCGATATGATTTTCTATACCTATGATGCCAAAAATACCGGTAACGTGCATATCAACGCAAGCTTTACAACGCGCTTGGAGGATCTGTGGGGCAACCATGCGCAGACGATAGAGTCGCATGCGATATTTCCCGGGACGATTCGTTCTGTAAGCGGCTCGCTGCAAGCACCGTTGCTGCCTGGCGTATACAGATTGGTATATGGCTACACGACAAAGGAATCTTCACAAGATGAAACTTTGCGAGAGGCGTACATTATCAATTTACCGCCGTGGTCTATTGCCGCAGGAGCGTTGCTTGCATTTACAGGTCTGTCCATACGACAATATGTCAAGCATCAGCGAAACACTTCGGCACGTAAGGGTTAGCTTTCGCCAATCGCGGTATAGGTGATATCTGTCGTATACGTACCCGAGCTTTTTGACATATCCACCACCGCACCGTAGGTGACAGTGGTGTCATCACCGTCCTTGTATGGTCCGCTCGCGTCCTTGAGTAAAGCTTGCGACAGCGTCATGCCAAGGAAGTTGGTTGTCGAACCGGTTGTATTGTATCCCCAGCTATTAACGGCGAGAGAATTCATAGTGTTGTTGCTGCTTGCCGCTATGGTGTCGGTTCCGTTCGATAAAGAGGTATCGGTCGTCGCATTGACATAAAGCTTATAGCCGATGACATCAGTCGAAGTTACCGTGACCGTATGCGACCCGGTACCGCTGAAGCTTGATCCACTCGGCGTGATGGTCATTTCTACCGCATTGCTTAGAGATATGCCAAGACTGGTCGGCGATCCATAAGGAACATCCTCACCGAACACACCTGCACCGAAAGGAGCTGCAAAGACTTTCGTCGGCATAGCGATAGCCAGCGATGCCGCCAGCAGTCCAAAGGTCAGATGATGTCTTGTCGCTCGTAAACCTCTCATGATATGATTATTATAGCAAAAGTAAAATATGCTTGACATTACGCTTATGGTCTGACAATATGTAGCTATATATAGTAGTACATAAGCGTGCTAATCAAGGAAATAGAAAAATGAAAACAAGATCGACAAACAAAGTTAAGGCATTAGGTGTAGTACTGGCAGCTGCGGTGGTCGTACTGTCACCGGTTGCAGCGTCTGCTGCTAATACTAACGGCGATACCGACATTTCTGTCACCATCAATGATGGTATTTCGCTGACAACCTCTGAAACTGTAGCGTTCAGTCTGGTGCCTACGGCTGACGGTGTGGTCAGTAGCGGTATGGATACGGTGACTGTAAATACAAATGTGGACGCAGGCTACACACTGACCATGACGGATTCTGATACGACAACTACTCTTGCAGGCGATTCAGATTCGTTTGCTGCGACTAGCAACACGACAGCTGCGCCAGGGGTTCTGGCGAATGGTGAGTGGGGCTTTGCCGTAGCGGGTAATACCGGCTTTGACGGATCCTACACGACAGAGACAAATAACACCTCCAGCACGTCTAAATGGGCAGCTGTACCAGCAAGCGACGGTACTCCATACCAAATAAAGACGACCGCTAGCCCTGCTCTAGACGATGAATCAGATGTATGGTTCGCTGCCAAGGCGAATACCAGCCAAGCTCCAGGCACATATACCGGTACGGTTACATACACTGCTGTTACTAACTAATTGAAATCTGAATATAAACGGGAGGAGAGCAAAGACGCATGACTATAGGCGCCAGCATGATTCAACATGGCGAAAAATTACAGAAAGTGTGCCTCGCACTTCTCGTCGCGATACTTTGCCTTGCACTCACACCTCCGGTGCTGGCGCAGTCCGATAATCAGCGTGAGAGTATCACACTGTCTCCAACTAGCCGTAAGTACACGATGGATGCAGGGGAGACGATTAGTGACAAGCTGACAATCGTCAACGATGGCAAGACTGACTATGATTTCTTGGTCTATGCCCGGCCGTACTCAATTCAGGATAATAAATATACCAATCCTGACTTTACGAACCCAACGAAAAATGCCGACCTCTATGGCTGGGTGCAGTTTCCTAAGACGAAGTATCATGCCAAAGCCGGTGCGACGGTAGAGGTTCCTTATACCATCAGTGTACCTCCAAAAGCTGCTCCAGGTGGACACTACGGTGTCATATTTGCCGAAGTGCAGCCTGGTGAAGACCAAGAAGCATCTGGGAATACTATCATGCGCAAAAAGCGTGTCGGTGCGGTAGTTTACGCGACAGTCAATGGCAAAGTCATATTAAGCGGTAGCGATGCAGGTAGTTCGATTCCATTTTGGCAGGTAGAGGCCCCCATGACGGTATCGGCTGCCGCCAAGAATACCGGTAATACGCACTTTACCGACAGTGTCCGCATGACCGTCCGTGATGCACTTGGTAATGTGAAATACCAGTCGACCGCTGACTATCAGGTATTGCCCGGTACTACTCGTACTATCGATAGTGAATGGCGTGGGGCACCTTGGTTTGGTCTGTTCAAGGTGGAGCTTGAGCAGAAGTTTCTCGATAAGACAGTCAAGACTGAAGGTTATGTACTCATGATGCCGAGATTCCTGCCGGTATTGTTGCTCGTCATGATTGTGATCGGAGGCGCATATGCGATCCGCCGCAAACACAAGAAATAAGGTTTACCACCTTTTCGTTATAGCGATAGCGACTGCTTTCTCTGTTTTGATGGTATCGACCGTTATATACGGACATGCGGTTGCGCAGACGACTGTCGGTGCGACGGTGTGCACGGAAGGCTCCTCGATTACCTTGAATGAACCAAAAAGCGATAGCGTACTGACCAGTCCGACGGTACCAGTGAGCGGTACTGTGAAGCAGGCGAGTCAAATCGAAGTATATGTTGATGATGCTTTTGACGGCGTCATTCCTCTGGATATGGGGCAGACATCATTTAGCGGCACAGTACAGATAGGTAGTGGCACGCATACCATTACAGTAGTGGCACTTGATATGTGCTCCGGCCCCAACGACACGGCTTCAGCCGTGGTGACATTTACGCCACCTCCGCAGAAGCCATCGACAGGCGCAGAGACTCCGACGACTGCAGGTGGTGTTGTTGCCCCGGGTGCGTCATCAGTAGAGAGTATCGATGACAATGAATCACGATGGGGTATTAGTGGTCAGATCGAGAATCTTATGAAGCCGCTCGAAAGTGTTACAGCGTGGCTCAATATAGATATGGGTGGAGAGATCGGTTTGTCTCAGGGTATGCCTGTGGGTAGAGCAGTTACCGTGACGACAGGTATGTATCTCCTTGTCGTCGGTATTGCTCCAGCGGCACTGCAGTGGGTAGGCAGTCTTCCTGTTGTGACACAAGCATTGCCGTCTATGTCTTCTACTGGTCGAGTGCGGCTCTTTTCGCGCTTTGGACGTATCGTTGGGCTTCTACTTACGCTCGGAGCACTCTTCCTCTAGGGATTGCCCTTATGTTTGTTTTTTACTATAGTTGAAGTACATGTCGCTGATAAAGGAGTTGCTATCAAAACCGATGAGCCGCAAGGAATTCTTGCAGCTGCTCATGGTGGCTATCATCTCTATGCTCGGTATCAATAACTTTATCGCCTCTCTCTTGCGTAATCGCACTTCGTCGACGACAAATACTTCCGGCAAATCGCCGCAGTCACACGGGTTTGGTTCGCGTACGTTTGGCAGCTAATAGCTAGACTGTGCAGCATTGTCCTCAAGCTTACTCTCCGCTATACTTACCCTAGGCCTCGTGGAGGGGTCAATTAACGCATTGCGGGGGTAGGTGAAACAGGGAAGAGTACTGTTCTCGTCCGATGTATGCCACGCAGACATGCTGCGTACCCCTGTTAAAACGTCTCGGCTCACCCTAGTGAGTCTTGCTGGCGTTGCGGTTAGTGGCTGGTGGTTAGTGGTGAAGATTTCCGCATCACTCGCTACGAGCCACTATCCACTCGCCGACCGTAGGGAGACCATCCAATGGTAAGACTTCCTATAGTGAATTCCGACGACGGTACCTGGGGCGACATCCTTCGTGATTTCATCATGAAGGAACATCTCAACGATGATAATGCCTCTACCCCAACAAACGGCGGCCACCACAAGATTACCATTGCTCCCGGTACCGCCAGTGCCGGTACCGCTCCCATCACGTTTACCACCGGCACTCTGCTCACTACGCCCGAAGCCGGAGCCATGGAGTTTGCCGGTGACCACTACTACCTCACCACTGCCAGCGGCACGAGGAAGAAGATCGCCACCTACGACGAAGGTTCTCCTGGAGCAACCGGCGACCTCTACTACCGCAACAGCTCCGGCTACTTTACGCGGTTGCCGGTTGGTTCCGAAGACCAAGTCCTGACCGTGAACGGTTCTGGACTGCCGACGTGGCAAGATACGGCCGTGCCATCAGGTTTCGTCGTCGACGAAGACAACATGGCAAGCAACAGTAGCACGCAAGTGCCAACGCAACAGAGCGTGAAAGCATATGTGGACAGCGGACTTGCAGGCAAAGCAAATACGTCACATACGCACACTATCAGCAACGTGACCGGTCTCCAGACTGCTCTCGACGGCAAAGCTGCGACTTCGCACACGCACAGCATCGCCAATGTTACTAATCTGCAATCAACGCTTGATGGCAAAGCTGCCACATCCCACACCCACACCGCTTCGCAGATATCTGACTCCACTTCTATCGGACGCTCTGTCCTGACCGCTGCTAGTGCTGCCGCCGCACGTAGTGCTATAGGTGCAGGTACGGGTAACGTCTCCGGTTCAAACAACGGCACTCCGACTGCGCTGACGCTGTGGACAGGTACGCTGGCGCAGTACGAAGCACTTGGTTCTTATGATTCTAATACGGTGTATATAGTGACATGAGTATGCGTTGGGGGTCAGAGTATGTGCGAGGTGTGAGCCTAGGGTCAACTCCGGCAAAGGCGGTATATCGAGGAGATACCAAAATATGGCCACCGCCAAGTCCGTCTTTAATGTCCTATACAAATGCCGGAAGCTATACGTATACTATTCCCGCTGGTTACGACAAAATTGATGTTATCTTGCTTGGCGGTGGTGGTAGCGGCGCGGGAGGGCAGACATTTAGTAACAACTATGGTAACGGTGGCGGCGGTGGTCAGTGGCACACCACAACCTTGACTCGTGGCGTTGACTTTCCCACGAATGCTACGACCATATCGGGAACCATCGGTACTGGCGGTGCTGGAGCCCCGGCCAACAGTAACGGACAGCCGGGTAATCCGACTACTGCCACCATCTCAGGATATGTATCACTGCAAGCCAATGGTGGAGCAGCTGGGATAGGACAAAATACCAATGGAAATGGTCTGTCGCCAGGCAATATTGCATACAACGACAGGGAATATATTGGCGGAGCGCAAGCTAACGGTCCCGGCAATGCTGTACCTGCGAATTCACCAGGGGGAGGCAGTCCGGGTGGCGAGGGGCGTACTTTGGGTACAGGACGCTCAACCGCAGCTGGAGCTTCGGGTGCAGCATGGTTTTATGCATATTCGGGACCGAGGCCATACCCGCTTTTTTCCACGATGGTATCATATGACGCTACTGGCACAGGCGGCACAGGAAGTGGAAGTACAAGTACCTATACGGCCACTGGTACTCATGAGTGTAGTGGTAGTGCGGTTGTTGTTGCGGTCAGTGCATCGTCGTTTAGTGGATCTATATCAAGCTGCACGGTGACATATGGCGGCCAGCCTATGACGCTGCTCGGATCAGATACGGCGGGTGGGGCATCGTACTCGTGCGTATACCTGTTCGGCATACTGAATCCGCCGACTGGCTCACAAACAATCAGCGTGTCCGCTTCAGGTACGTATATGATAGGTTTGACTATGACGTCAGTTTCGTATCATGGAGTGGTGAGTTTTGGCACAGCAGTAAGTGTTACGGGTGCCACTAACCCTCCTACTCATACAGTGAGCGCACATGAGGAGGGGAGTATGATTGCACATACGGTAGGCTTGTTTGCGAATGCTTCGGTGCTTACATATAACCAAACCTTACGTTCAGCACGAAACACAACCTATTCATCAATATGTCAGGGTGACGCTGAAGGGGCACCGAGTGTTACTTTTTCTCCGACATTTTCTTCCCACACTGCATGGGCATGTATCGCTGTCGAACTCATACCGTAAGCTGAGTGCGGGTGACAATATAAAATTAGCACTCTTGACATACGAGTGCTAATTATTTACACTAAAATTATTGGCAATCTATGCAGTAGAGTGCTAGAATAGGATTAATGAAACAACCAGCTATATAAAGGAAGGGATAGAAATCATGGGAAAAATTATCGGAATCGACCTTGGTACGACAAACAGTGCCGTGGCGTATATGGTTGCTGGTAAACCGGAAGTCATCGCCAATGCAGAAGGTAATCGTACGACGCCAAGCGTGGTGGCTATCAACAAAAAGGGCGATCGCTTGGTCGGTCAGGTAGCGCAGCGTCAGCGCGTGACCAACGCCGAAAACACTATCTATGGCGTGAAGCGTCTCATCGGTCGCAAATTCTCTGATGACGAAGTCAAAAAAGACATCGATATCATGCCGTTCAAGATCGTTCAAAAGGGCAGTGCCGTGGCGGTCAAGATGGGTGACAAAGAATACACGCCAGAAGAAGTCAGCGCGATGATCCTGAGCAAGATCAAAGCTGATGCCGAGGCGTTCCTGGGAGAAAAGGTGACAGAAGCTATCATCACCGTGCCTGCGTACTTCGATGATTCTCAACGACAAGCGACCAAAGACGCAGGCAAGATCGCCGGTCTGGAGGTAAAGCGTATCATCAACGAGCCGACCGCCGCCGCACTTGCTTATGGACTTGAAAGCAAAAAAGACGAAAAAATCGCCGTGTTTGACCTCGGTGGTGGCACGTTTGACGTTTCCATCCTCGAGCTTGGTGACGGCGTGTTTGAAGTTCGCAGCACCAACGGTGACACGCACCTGGGCGGTGAGGATTTCGACAACCGTATCGTCAACCATTTCATCGATGTGTTCAAGAACGAAGAAGGTGTGGACCTAAAGAACGACAAAGCTGCCATGCAGCGTCTCAAAGATGAAGCTGAAAAGGCCAAAAAAGAGCTATCCAGCACCACTGAATACGAAGTTAACCTGCCGTTTATCACGGCCGATGCCGACGGTCCGAAGCACTTCGAGCACAAGCTGACCCGTGCCAAACTGGAGGAACTGGTCAAAGACCTGATCGACCGTCTGTCTATCCCGGTCGAAAAGGCACTCAAAGATGCTGGACTGAAAGCGAGCGACATCAACGAAATCGTTCTTGTGGGTGGTATGACCCGCATGCCGTCTGTCGTGGAAAAGGTCAAGCAGATCTTTGGCAAAGACCCGCTCAAGGGTGTGAACCCCGATGAAGTCGTCGCTGTCGGCGCGGCTATCCAGGGTGGCGTGCTGCAGGGTGATGTCAAGGACGTACTGCTACTCGACGTGACCCCACTGAGTCTCGGTATTGAGACGATGGGTGGTGTCAGCACCAAGCTGATCGAACGCAACACGACTATTCCTACATCGAAATCAGAGACATTCAGTACCGCCAGCGACAACCAGCCACAGGTGGAGATTCACGTGCTGCAAGGTGAGCGTGAAATGGCAGCCGACAACAAATCTCTCGGTACGTTTACGTTGGATGGTATCGCGCCAGCACCACGAGGCGTGCCGCAGATCGAAGTCACGTTTAGCTTGGACGCCAACGGCATCCTGAACGTGACCGCCAAAGACAAGGGTACCGGCAAGGAGCAGTCGATTACTATCCAGGACAGCGGCAACATGAGCAAAGAAGATATCGAAAAGGCGCAAAAGGAAGCCGAAATGCACGCCGAGGAGGACAAGAAGAAGCGTGAAGCCGTCGATGCACGCAATCAGCTCGAAAACGGCATTTACCAAGCAGAAAAAATGCCAGACGAGTACAAGGACAAGATTTCCGATGAAGACAAAAAGGTCATCGAAGAAGCTGTCAAGGATGCTAAAAAGGTGAAAGAAAACGCTGACGCATCGAAGGAAGAACTCGAAGAAGCTGTCAAAGCACTCAACGAGAAAATCATGCCGATCGGTGCCAAGATGTACGAAGCCGCAGCCGCTGAGGAAAAACCAGCCGAAGACGGCGAATCAACGTCAGACGGCAAGGACGAGCCGGTCGAAGGCGAAGTCGTCGACGACGAGAAGAAAGACGAAAAGTAGAAACGATGTAAAATCAAAATCCCCGCTCGAAAACCGATGCGGGGATTTTTATTATCATGCAGTTTATTTGGGGTCGAGCTCTTGAAAGAGTGCCGCCCATACCATGCCCGGGTCACTCCGGTAGATGGGCGTTTTGAACCACGAACCGTCCGGATTGACCAGTTCAGGGTAGGTACCGTGTCGCTCGATCAATGCGGCGAAGTTAGCATACTGCTGCTTGTACTCCGGTCGCTTGTACTTCTTGAGTATGTGCAGATAGAAGGTGCCATGCCACGTCCATATAGAGGTACCGGTGTAGTTGTTCATCAGAAATCGTCCCATGCCCCAGCGGTAGTTGAATTTATATGGCTGCTGGCAGTACTGCAGCGGATACAGCTCGTTCAGACCAGCTTTGTTGATGTAGTCAAAGGTCTTGTCGGCCAGCTTCTTGTCGTCGACGACCCCTAGGAAAAACGGCATCAAGCCGCACTCTGAGCTCCAGATATCAGTCACGAAATCAGCCTTGAAAAATTCACCGTTCCAGTAGTGGTCCAGCAGAACCTGACGGTAGTAGGCTGCCTTATATGGAAAACCCTTGAGATCCAGGATTTCGACGCACTGTGCCATACGTCCGATGAGCGACCAGGCATATGCACTGCGGTCGTAGTAGACTGCATCGCGCATTTCGGCGTATTTCATGGTTTTCAGATCACCGTGTTTGGGATCGAGAAATGTTTTGACATAACGGCGAAGCATGTGCTCCAGAAAATGCCGCTCCAGCTTGTTGAGCGGATAGTCACTGACAACGATGCAGTGAAGCAGCCACGGCAAACTGTCGACACCCTTTTTCGCTGGGGCATTGAACGTATTGCCACCCCTGTCTATGCAGGTCGTGACATCATCGGCTCGTTGGTAGTGAAACAATACCCACGAGAGAGTGTGGTGTACCTCGTCTTTGTAACCGAGCTTTGTCAGCGACTGACAGACGGTGCCAAAGTCGCGCATCCAGAAAAAGTTAAAATGCCCCAGGCTGGTGCGAAAAAAATCTCCCTGAAACAGCTGGTCGACGATTTGCTCACAAATTTTGCGTGCGTCACCGACAAAATACAGATCAGTTGACGGTAGATACCGATTCATGATCTGTCTGACTTCGGCATGTATGGTTCCAAATATGCCGCCAAGGCGTCGTGTAATTTTGGCCATCAGTGCCAGTATACTCTTAGCATAAGCAAAATACTACGTCTGCAGGGTGTGGTGCTCATAAAAAGCTGTAAGATTGCTTACAGTGTGGACGCTCAGCTCACCATACAATGATGTTGTCTAATAAAGGAGGCATTGTATGGCAGAGCGCGTGCACAAAGTAACAGAAGTACATGACGATACGGAACGTCCATCAGTTGGCGGCATGGTACTACTTGCGCGGTTGATTTACTTTATCTTTGGCGTCATCATCGCATTCTTACTACTCAGAGTGGTGTTGCTGCTACTGGGAGCCAATCAGGGCAACGCGTTCGTAGACTTCATTTATACGGTGAGCGGTGTATTCGCCGCGCCATTCTTCGGCATGTTTGGTTACACGCCTGCATACGGTACGTCTGTATTCGAGATCAGTACATTTATCGCTATCATTATCTATATGCTCATTTGCTGGGGATTGGTAGCACTCGTGACGATGGGATCACGCCATCGCGGGGAGGTGTAAGCCAAACGAAAAAGCTTGCATAAACCTTACGATAGTGCTATAAAAAAGATAGAAGTAGGTTCAGCGGGGACCGAGAAAAGTCCCGTCCATTGCGGTTGCTTCACTAACAACAACGATGATTGTTGTGCAGTGAAGAGCCTTGTTTTTTTATCTCCACCGCACAACAGAAAGGGGAGCGATATGAAAACATACACAGAACGAGACCTATGCCGGGCGGTCGCCATGAAGGAAAAAGCGCATGGCGACCAGATGCGCATGGATGGTACACTGTACATCGATCATCCGACGCGCGTACGACAGTCATTGCAGGTACGCGGTTATTCCATCCCGACGCTCATAGTCGCCGAGCTGCACGATGTCGCGGAAGACTGCGAGGGCTGGACGGTCGACAGGATCGGAGAAGAGGGAGGGTTTGACGACGAAGTGCTTCACCCTCTACATCTCATGACCAAGGAAAAGGGCAAAGACCAGGAATATTACGAACACATCTATATTCCGCGAATCGCGACACATGCTCGCTCGCGCGCGGTCAAACGCTATGACCTGGTGGATAATATGGATCTCACGAATATAGAAAATCCATCACCCAAACAGATCAAAAATATTGAAAAGTACGGTCGCGCGCTCGTCTACCTGTCGCGCTTCCCGCAACCGCGGGTGTAGATACGTGCGACGTGGTATAGTTATGAAAGCATGAAAGTACTTCTGGTAAACAACGATAGTGATACGTGGGATAAACTCGTGAGAGTAGCCGAGGCAGCGGACTATACCGTGACGGCCATTCATCACAGCGATATCGGCACGACAAATGTGCATGACTATGATTTGGCCATTTTGTCCGGAGGCTGGTGGTACGACGATGAAGTCGAGTTGCTTCAGACGTATGCCGAAGAGCTTCAGTTTATCAAATCGACGCCAATTCCTATATTGGGCATCTGCCTGGGTATGCAATTGATGCATGTGGCTGTCGATCAAGCCGTTCCGCTGATGGATGAACCACAGAGTGGCGACAAGATGATTTCCGTTAATCCAGCCGGTCAGGCATTGTTCGGGTTTCCGGCCGAAATGGAAGTATTTAAAAACCACACCCGCGCTGTCCTAGAGGTGGACCCACAGTTCGACAAGCTCGCCGTATCAGAGAAAGGATACGTGGAGATCATGGCTCACAGGAAGAGGCCGCTGCTTGGCGTGCAGTTCCACCCCGAAATGGGACCGCTGGAAAAAGCAGCCGTCAGACTACAGGCACTGGTGAATGGTCTTTTGCAGACTCCAGCAGTAAAAGCACTGGACGACGAGCTGTCGCAGAGCAGCTAGCTCGGTGCTATACTGAAATCCATGAAACCTCTCATCGGAATAACGGCCGGAACGATTTATAATCATGAGTTTCCGTTTTATCCGCATACTTATGGGCAGATGCATACGTATGTCGAGTCCATCACTAAGGCGGGTGGAGTTCCGGTTGTCATCCCGATCGGACCGGCAGAAAGCGCGAGTGAGGTTTTGGAGCGACTCGATGGCGTGCTGTTTGCTGGCGGCAATGACGTATCACCCGAACTGTACGGTGAAACCGCGCAGTATATAGAAAAAAGAGGTATCGACGCGCCGCGCGACGCGTTTGAATCCGAGCTGATGAAACGCGCGCTTGAATCTCAAGTTCCTATACTGGCGATATGTCGCGGTATGCAGCTGCTCAATGTCGTTCGCGGCGGCACATTGTATCAAGACATTGCTCAGCAGGTTCCGCAAGCGGATATGCACGAGGGCAGATTAATCGAAGAGGACTTCCAGCATCTCGCACACGAACTGACGCTTGTGCCCGACTCAAAACTTGCGAAAATTTTGGGCATGACAACTATCAAATCAAATACGCATCATCACCAGGCCGTCAAAGATCTCGGTAAAGATCTGAGTATCAACGCTCACGCAGGCGACGGCATTGTCGAAGGTATCGAGGGCACTGGCGAAGGATTTGTACTGGGCGTGCAGCCTCATCCTGAGTCGTTGGTTGCTGCTGACGTATTGCCCGAGTGGAAACCGCTTTTTGATGCTTTTGTCACCGTTGCTGGCAAGAGAAACTCGACTATCTAGCTACGTGTCGACTTTTCGAGTGAAAATGTAAACATCGTGCGCCACTGATCAAACATGCCGGTACACGTTTGTACGACAAGTCGAGGTGCGCCGCTTGTTGCCTTGGCGAACACGGATGTGTCGGACGGCTCGAAGTCACGTACTTCTTGTAGCACGTAGGTAAAGACGTGGCCATTGGACGTGTATAGTTTTGCTTTTGTGCCGAGTGGCGGCGGGTTTTTACCGATTTTGCCGAATACCGCGTCAGTACCGTGGCCGTAGATGAACGTCATACCTTTGGCGTTGTTGGCTGGCATGGTCTCCGTGGCAAACTGAGCATGCGTAGGACTAAGAGTCCATGTGCCAGTCGTTTCGTTGTATCCACCCTTGTCTACACGCAGATCGATATCGGCAGCGGCGATCACGATCCGTGTCGGTGTACCCGAAATGGATCGTGCTGGCTTGGCGGCTGGCTGCATATGAACGGGACGAGCTTCTCCATGAACTGGCTCTCTGGGCATGTTTGGCAGCCAGAATAGTCCGACGATCAGGCTGACTGCTGCGCCGTAGGCCAGGACTATACTGCCGATAAGTCGAACTTTGCGTGGCACGTCGAAATCCTATTTTTCAGTGTAGCGACGCAGTGTGACGGCCGCCAGGCGCGATGCCACGACAATGCCTGCTGCGGCGATGAGACTACTGATAATGACAGCGTGCATAGACGAGTCGCTGGTAAATGGAAGAGAAGCCGGTGTGAATGCTCCAGCTCCACCGCCGCCCTCGGCTGGTGCTTCAGGTGGAGTAATCGCGCCGCCTCCGGGAGTCTCTGCTGCTACTTCACAACCTGTCACACCGATCGTGATATCTGCACCATTGACATTCACGACGGTACCGGTTGCCACGTCGCCACCTGTTGTGTTGCCGCCGGAACTGGCGTCGCCGCTACTTCCACCCTGGTTGTTGTACGTCGCTTGATAGATGCCGTTGTTACAGGTCAGGGTTGCTTCGTGCACGTCGTTGATTGTTATCGTACATGTTGATCCGGGACCTGTGTTTGTACAGCTTGCTGTTTGGGCGTATGCGAGTCCGCCCAAACCAGCCGAGGCAATCGTGGCTGCTGCTGTTATTTGCAATATTTTTTTCATCAGAACCTCCTGATTGTTTAAGTTGGCACATTTCCATTCTATGCATAGGAAAATATATATGACAACGCTCAAAATTTATTTTATACATAAGCATGTTGAAATTACAGAGGAAGTATGGAATAGCTGTGATTTTTTTAACAAAAATATCTGGAGGGACTGTCTACACTAAGAGTAATCAAACAAACGCCCGGAGGCGAGCAAAGGGAAGAGAAGATGCGTGAGTATTTGAAGCCGGCTCTGAAATACCTGACAAAGAGGGTGCCGCACCCATCCGCTATAAGGGCGTACATGGTGCAACACAGGGCATTTACGTATGCGGCGGTTGCCGGTCTGCTGGTGATAATCACGTCGACGATGCTCATTGCGAGACAAATTATGGTTGCCGATGCCAAGCTGACAGACGCGGTAGAAAATGACGACCATACGACATCGCTCAATATAGCAGCGGAAAGCGAGCCGCAGTCTATTGCCGGTGCTCACTCGTCACAGCAAGTGACCAGTACCGTGTCGCCAAACGGTGAGACGTCTGCGAGTGTGTCGGTTAATGGCAAAGAAGTGAAGTTGCCACAAAACGGTACGGTGGAGAAGACAATTCGTACCGAAAACGGCACCACCAAACTGAACGTAAAGGTTAACCGCGACTCGACGGCTTCAAATAGTTCGAGTGTTTCAACAAACTTGAACGTCACCACTCATAGCACGCACTTCGATCACGATACCAATCACCGATCGGAGCATAGCACGCCGTAGGCGAGTGATCAGTCGAGCCCGGTTGCAGCTTTCGGGCTGCGATCGGGCTCGGGCGAACACCCGAGGTCAATATCCATTAACAACAAAGGAGGACAAATGAAAAAAATAGCAAAGTCAGCAGGGGCCGCAGTGACGTCACTCGGTTTGGTGGTAGGGCTCGCGGGGTTCGCCGGCGCGACAAGCGGAACCATTGGAAACACTGGTCCAGCATCAAACAACCAAATCACGTCTAACAGTTCGCGCACCGCAACACTGTTAAACAACAACAATCTATTTTCGACAAGCACCAACTCGCAGAGTGCTTCGTCGGGTGATGCGCGTGCTTCGTTTAATACGACAGCTGGTGGTGCACACACGGGTGCTGCCTCTAATAGCAACAGTGCGCACGTGACTGCCAACATCAAGAACGGCAACGGCGGCGCAGGACTCGGTAGTTGGTCAACGGGCGGATCACACTCCGCGAGCATCAATACCACGGGTCCTCGTTCTAACAACCAAGTAACGTTCAACGACTACAGCAATCTGCTGGTCACAAACAACAACAACGTAGCTGTTACCAACACCAATGTTCAAAACGCACACTCTGGCAATGCTCGTGTGAGCGGCAATACTACAGGTGGTTCTGCAGTAACCGGCAACGTATCAAACAACAACTCGCAAACGGTAAACCTGAGCGTTTCCAACTAACGCGAGAAGCATCTTCGGGAGGGTGAAATCCCTCCCGCCATGACATTATTCACGGTATCGCTAAAGGAGGCGCCATGCAGACCATTACCCGGATTTTACGAAAAACCACGCTTTATCTGGCAGCAATCGTCGTAATGGGCAGTGCGCCTCTGTCGTTGGCCGCTGCAGACAGTGCGCCGGTCAAAAAATACGGTAACTATACCTACGATCCAGAGACTCAACATTGGAGCGGCAAAAACTGGAAATGGGATGCTTCGCAGAACAAATATGTTCGCGCGTCGACTGTCGGCTCACCATCACCCTCATCATCATCGACACCAGTACCAGACGAAGGTGCAAGTGATTCTGGTACTGATGCCACTACCTCGGCTCTAAGCGGTGCGCCGTCTGACGCAACCGTTACAGAAGATATAGATGGAACTGCAACGACGAACGTTGACACAGATGCGACGATTACCAACAATCTTGATTCAGACGCGTCATCTGGTAGTGCCGATGTTCATCGCAACACGACTGCGGGCGATGCACGGACGGGCGACGCGTCAGCCAGCACGACGATTGTCAATAGCGTTCATTCGACGGTCGGCGATGGCGACACGAGTGCCGTGGCGCATTTCACGACCAACCTGTATGGCGATATCGTCGGTGATATCACTATCGGTCCGAATATCGACAATGCAAAAATCGACAAAAGCATCAATCTTAGCAGTGCCACCAATGTCGACAACGACAGTACGCTTGTGAACAATCAAAACCTCAGTGCCACGAGCGGCGACGCATCAGTTCGCGGCAATACGAAAGGCGGCAGTGCGATCAGCGGCAATGCCAATACCGTCGCCAACGTTTTGAATCTCATCAATACGATCGTATCGGCCAATAAATCCTTCGTCGGTACGATCAATATACATGGCAATTTGAATGGCGACATCTTGGTGTCACCTGATTTTATACCGCAACTGCTCGGTAGTAACGCGGAAGTGGTCGGTACGTACAATATGCCACTTTCCATGACGACAAATGACGACAAATCAATCGTGAACAACGTCAAGCTAAATGCCACGTCCGGCACCGCGACGGTCGCGAACAATACATCGGCTGGTAGCGCGAAAACCGGTACGGCGCAAACCAATCTGACAATCCTCAACCTCACTGGTCACAAGGTTGACGCGAGTAAAAGCCTCCTGGTGTTTGTCAATGTGCTAGGTAAATGGGTTGGTATGATCGTCGATGCGCCTGGTGCCACATCTGCGGCACTCGGTAGTGGAGTCATTCGTAGCGATACGACATTGAGCAACACTGCGAACCTCAACAACAATGCAAGTATCACCAACAATCTCGATCTGAGTTCTGCTTCAGGCGATGCGACGGTGGCTGGTAATACGAATGGCGGCGACGCGCTGACTGGCAATGCGACGGCGAGTGCCAACATAGCCAATATCAGTACGAGTGAGTTCAATCTCAGCGATTGGTTTGGCATCTTGTATATAAATGTCTTTGGTAGCTGGCTTGGCAGTTTCGGTATCGACACGCTTGCCGGTACCGTCACGCCGTTGAGTGGCGACGCGGTGCCGCACAAGTCCGCGGTCGCGGGCGCACCGAACGTTCACTTCGGTTTTCGACCGGCCGCGCAAACTGTGGCGGCATCAACGTCCGGTAGCGCGAGTCCCACGAGCGGCGATCCGGCATATGACGCAGCCGTGCTGGCATCGACCATGCAGTCAGGCAAGCACACTAATACCCCACCGGTTCCTGCGGCTGGCATGAGTCCACGCGAAGATCCATTCTCACTTCTCATGATGATTACCGGCTTTGGCATCGCGGGTATTTCGGGCGCGCTCTGGCTCGCTCGTCGATGGGCCGCATAACGAACATCAAGGATGTCAGAGGAGGCATCAAACTAGCACTCTTGAATATTGAGTGCTAGTTTACTACAATAAAACCAATGAGCAAACGTGATTATTATGAAGTCCTCGGTGTGAGCAAAAATGCCTCTGCTGACGAGATAAAGAAGGCTTTTCGTAAAGAAGCTGTCAAGCATCACCCTGACAAAGAAGGTGGTGATGAGACGAAATTCAAAGAAATCAATGAAGCCTATGAGGTGCTGAAAGACCAGCAAAAACGTCAACGTTATGACCAGTTCGGTCATGCAGGTGTTGGCGGTGGCGCGAGCGGCGGCGGCAGCGGCAATCCGTTTGGTGGCGGTTTTGGTGGCTTCAGCGGTCAAAACGTTCATTTTGATTTTGGCGGCGAAGGTTTTGGCGATATCTTCAGCCAGTTCTTTGGTGCGGGTGCACAGCAAGCGCGAGGTCCGCGCCGTGGTCGCGATATCGAGACAAATGTTACGCTCACGTTTGAAGAAGCGGTGTTTGGCGTCGAGCGTGAGCTTGAGCTTGATATGGATGACGAATGTGAACACTGCAAAGGCACGACTGTCGAACCCGGTCATAGTATGAAAACGTGTCCGACATGTAATGGTTCCGGTCAGAAGATGCAGGTGGTCAATACGATTTTTGGTCAGATTCAACAAGCGACGACGTGTCCTGAGTGTAAAGGTCGAGGCAAAGTGCCGGAAAAAATTTGTACCGTTTGTCGCGGCAAAGGTACTCAGCGTCGCAAGCAATCGCTGACAATCAAAATCCCTGCGGGCATCGATGACGGTGCGACCATCCGTCTGCGCGAACGCGGCGAAGCGGTCGGTGGCGGAGGACGCGGTGATTTGTATGTGAACGTACGAGTCAAAGCACACAAGAAGTTCACGCGTGAGGCTGACATCATTTTGTCTGAAGAACATGTCAGCATGGTTGATGCAGCACTTGGCACCGAAATCGACGTGAAGACAGTGGATGGTACAGTGCGTATGAAAGTACCGGCCGGTACGCAGAGCGGTACCGACTTCAAGCTTTCTGGCCATGGCGTGCCACACTTGCGTACGGATGCACGTGGTCCTCATATCGTGACGGTTGTCGTGGATACACCGACGAAACTGACGAAGCAGCAAAAAGAACTGCTACAAAAATTTAGCGGCGCGAAAAAGCGCGGTCTCTTCTAGTTTCCCATTACTCAACATTGACATAGTGTCAATTTGCTACTACAGTAAACTATATCCGAACAGTGTGTTCGGCAAGAGTAGGGAGAAGCAATGAGTGAAGTCGAAATCGGCATCATCATTACGGCTATCATTCTGGGATTTGGGACGGGAGCGATCGCTCCGTGGCTGATTCCTGGTGTGATCGGATTCGTCCTGCTCGGTCTGTTGTGGGGGTCTATAGTGGCTGCTGGCTGGTATATGCGTCGGATACTTCGGCGATACTATGCCAAGCTGGAAAAAGACACCCTCGAGCAGATAGATGAATCCCTCAACTACCGCATGCCAGGTCTCGGAGAGCACTGAGCTCTCCGTGGCCTGGCCACTACCCCTGTTTTTACTGAGATACAACTTACGCTTTAGTAGCATAATAATATACTTGAAAAAATAACTACAAAATAGTATAATAACAGATGTCATGTGGGATATATTCCGATTGTCCGCAGTCGGCAGTTTTTCTCTGCGCAGAATTGCCCTCTTCTTCATGGCCGTCATGATGTCGGCTCTCTTCGTGGCGACTTCGTTTAGCACCACGACGTTTGCTGTCGATGCCAGCTGGCGCGGCGATGCTATCACTTACGGTGAAGATAGTTTTACCAAGCAAGATCTGACTCTTCCCGGTACTGAGGCAGGGTCGCAAACGTATGTTTCAGAGGATCAATCGGACACCTGTCCTCGTCCAGCGACGGTCATCGTGATACCGGCGGGAGCCGACACGACCAAGGAAGTGCCGAATGCCAAAGTCGTCAATTACACGATCGACTGTAACGACAACTATGCCGATCCCAGAGATGAAAGAACGATTTCGATTGCAGCGAAAGCTGGCGGTGCGAACGGTGGCGACGGCGATCAAGGGCAAACTTCCTGTGCGGTGAAGGGTATCGGTTGGATCGTCTGTTCGACGTCTCGTTTTATGGCTGACAGCATGGACCGTGTTTATGGTTGGATTAGTGATTTTCTGACGGTGAAACCACTGTCGACCGATACGGACAGTCCGCTGTATAAGACCTGGACGATTGTCCGTAGCCTTGCAAACGCGTGTTTTATCATCGCGTTTCTCATCATTATCTATTCACAGATTACCAGCTATGGAATCAGTAACTACGAAATCAAAAAAATGATTCCACGGTTGATTATCGCTGCTGTGCTCGTGAACGTGTCGTACTATATATGTGCCGTGGCTGTCGATTTGTCGAATATCCTTGGCGACAGCATAGCCAGATCACTGTCCGAAATACGCAACTCGTTACCGTCACCAATGCCGCAAGGTAGCCTATTCAATTCCGGCGGCCAGGGTGCTATATGGGCGACGGTGACAGCGTTCATTCTGAGTGGCGGCACCATAGGTGCAATTGGTTTGACTGGTGCGACGGCTGGTGGCTCGATTGCGGCACTTGCAACGTTGCTATTCCCGGTTTTGGTGCTTGCCATCCTGAGTGTTCTGGTTGCGCTACTTGTGCTGGCCGCCCGCCAAGCACTGATTACGGTACTCGTGGTCCTCTCGCCATTGGCGTTCGTGGCGTTTTTGCTTCCGAACACCGAGAAGCAGTTCGATCGTTGGCGCGGGTTGTTTATCACCATGCTCATGGTGTTTCCGATGTTTTCACTGCTCTTTGGCGGCTCGCAGCTCGCATCGTATATCATTATCCAGAACACCGAGTCCATCAGTGTGGTTATTCTGGCATTGTTCGTCCAGGCAGCACCGTTGGCGTTGACACCATTCCTCGTCAAATTTAGCGGGTCGCTACTGGGCAAGCTGGCTGGCATGGTCAACAACCCGCAAAAAGGTCTGGTCGACCGTTCACGCAACTGGGCGAAAGACCGCGCTGACACGATGGCGAAACGCAAGATGGCACTTGGTGAAAATCGTCGCGGCTACACACCGAGCGGTTTGGCGTATCGTCGCTCACGCAACAAGCAAAAACGTGAGCGCACCAAGAAGCTGTATGAGACACAGCTTGAAGCTGCATATGCCAATGATCGGCAGCTGCAAAGTTTGGCGACGCACACGAAAGCGACAGACCTGCGTAAATCTGCCGGCGATGCCGTTACCGAGCGTAAGTTTGAACACTTGAAGCACACGACGCCAGCCTTGCAGAATATGGCGGGTATCAAACGTATCGAGGAAATGCGCACCAAGCAACTACATGCTGCTGATGAAGCACGCTGGGAAGAGGCTGCTACCGGTCTTTTGAGTCCGAATGACCCAACGCAACCGTACGCACGGTTCTCCAAAGCTGCCAACGAAATTTATAAGCAGCAGCGCATCGCGGACAGCAACGCTTCAATTGCCAAGGCGTTACAGAGTCGTGAATATGCCGTCGAGCTTGGTAAAGATGCGAACGTTGAACTACAAAAACTGGCAGGTGGTAACGTCGACAAACTGGGTGCAGTCAAGGTGAAGTCGAACGCACTCAGCGAAGTGATCAAGGCAGGTCAGGAAAATGTTGGCTACATCAAGACGGCGTCGCATGTTAAGGCTGGTGACATAAAGAGTATGCGTGCGGAATTCGATAAGGCCGTGGCAAATAACGACGTCGACTCGTTGCGTGCCTATGCGGACATGCTGGGTGAATCCAAGGATCCGGGTATCAGGATGCTGCGCGAGGCACTCAACAAGCATCACGATGCGATTAAGGCATCGGACATGCATGAAACATTCATGCACTTCCTCAACAGCAACGGTACGATCAATGCTTCGGCTAAGGATATCGGTGATTACAGCCGTGACGTTGAGGGCGGTTACCGCAAGCTGAGTGAGATCAGTGCGAATGTCAAGACATGGAAAAACATGGACTCCAATCAGTTAGCAACGCAAAAAGCTTCATCGCAGATGGAAGCTCTCATGGCCAAAGACGACGATGGCAACTGGGCAATTTCGCGTCGTGCCGCAGTCGAGTTGATGCGTTCGCAATCGTGGGAAAACGTCAAGATCGAGATGAAGCCGCTCATCCGCGCGCGTGCCGAGGGACGTCTGGGCTTTAGTATCCGCGATAACAAACCGATCATCTTTCCTATGGACCGGCGTGACGATACGCTCAACCCACCAGCCCAAAACATTCCTGATTCCTTGGTTCCACCAGAGTAAAAATTGATTATATAGAGCAGAGAAAGTATACTCCGAAACATGTCAAAAGGAAGTCAGCAAATCGTCTACGGATCCTTCGAACCGGTTGTCTTGCCGGCTTTTTCTGATGAAACATTTATCGCCAAAATTGACACGGGTGCGTTTTCTGGCGCGATACATTGTTCATACTTGAAAGAAGTGGTGCGAAATGGCAAAAAAACACTACACTTTCGTCCGCTCACATGCACCAAAAACCGGACGACAACGCAGTACAGCCGCAAGCACGTGCGCAGCTCCACTGGTCACCGAGTGGTGCGCTATCTTATCAAGACAGACATAGTGATACACGGACAGCAATACAAGGTGACAATCGGTCTGTCCGATCGCCGAGACATGCAATATGAAATATTAATAGGTCGTCGATTTTTGCGTGAACACGGTATCATAGTAGATGTGCGCATAAACGAAGAACTTGATAAAGACAACGGAACAACTATATGAAAATCGCGATACTTTCCAACGGACCCGGTAACTACTCGACCAAGCGTTTGGTTGAGGTTGCCCGTGCGCGCGGTCATACGGTCGAGGTTATCAAATACCGCGACTGCTATGCATCCATAGAGAAAAACAATCCGACCGTTAGTTATGGGGGTCAGGACCTGGAAGGATTTGATGCGGTGATTCCACGTATTTCGGCTAGTATGACCCGCTATGGAGCGGCAATTGTCCGACAGCTTGAAATGCGCGGTGTGTATTGTGTGTCTAGCTCGATCGCCATCGTACGCTCTCGTGATAAGTTGCGTAGTCTGCAGCTGCTTGCCAAAGCTGGCGTAGGTATCCCTAAGACCGTTGTTTCACGTAACTCCACCGACATCGATGATCTTATCGACAAGCTTGGCGGCACGCCGGTTATTATTAAATTGGCTCGCGGCACTCATGGCAATGGCGTGGTGCTAGCCGAGACCAAAAAAGCGGCCAAGTCCGTGCTACAGGCACTGTATCTGACTAATGAAGACGGTACGAACGTGCTGTTGCAAGAATTTATCGAAGAGTCTGCCGGCACCGATATCCGCGCGTTTGTCGTCGGCGGTCGCGTTATAGCTAGCATGAAGCGCCAGAGTCTCGACGATGATTTCCGTTCTAATCTGCACAAAGGCGGTGAAGGTAAAAGTATCAAGCTGACCGAAGAAGAACGAAAGACAGCGGTAAAAGCCGCGAAAGCCATGGGGCTGAGTGTGGCCGGTGTCGATATGATGCGCAGTGAACGCGGCCCGCTCGTGCTGGAGGTTAACGCCAGTCCTGGGTTTGGCGTCGAAAAAGTTACCGGACGTGACGTCGCGACAGCTATCATCGAGTACGTCGAATTAAACGCGAAACGTCGCAACAAAAAGGACAAAGTAGGGGCCTAGCCAGTGAAATGGTGGGCTAGAGTAGCGATTGGAGTGCTGGCGATGATCGTCGGCACTACTATTTTGTGGTTGCAAATAAATCGTGACGAATCGTCGCTTGTTATTGCTGATCAGCACTACCACGCCACCGTGCTACGGACAGAAGCCGAATTGCAAAAAGGACTATCTGGTACGAAGAGTCTGCCGGATGATCAGGCTATGCTGTTCGTGTTTCCGTACAGCAACCAGTGGTCTATATGGATGAAGGATATGAACTATCCCATCGACATCGTGTGGCTCGATGCGCGGTCACAAGTGGTCCATACTGTCAAAAACGCGCAGCCGTCCAGCTATCCTGAGCGGTTCACACCAGGTGTGTCCGCGCGGTATGTTATCGAGCTGTCAAGCGGTACCGTAGAACGTATCGGTATCGAAAACGGCGATTCAGTTCGTCTGCCGTCTGGCGTGTGACATAAAACCCTTGAGCCGATGATATAATCATAAGCATGAACATTGTTTACGCAGTTCTACTTGTTATTATCGCGCTGTTCGTACTGGCGTACTGGACGCGTCGCCGGTTCGGTGTGCTCGGACTGGCACTTTGTGCAGGAGCACTTCTGGCAAGTATGTGGACAGAGAAGGTCACGCCATATGTCGAAGAGGCAGGGCTTCAACTTGTTTCGCCGCCACTTGTTAGCGTGGTCGGTGCCGCGTTGATACTTTTACCAGCAGTTTTGCTGCTGTTTAGCGGACCGACATACAAAAAGCGACTGCTCCGTATTGTCGGTGCTGCTGCGTTTGCACTGCTTGCGACTGCCTTTTTGCTCCAGCCGCTTGGCGGAAGTATGGTGCTCGATGAAATGGGTCAGTTCTACTATGATTTGCTGGTTGACAACAGAGCGATTATCATCACTGCCGCTATCGCGTACGCATTGTTTGATATCCTGACACTCAAGACACCAAAAGAACGAAGATAGACCCCACCTCCGTCATCGTCAAGCTGTTTGCAATTCGACGAAATTGGTCGATACGGTTTTCAGGATTTCATCGACTACTTCATCTACGGGATGTTGACTGTCTATCATGATCGCGCCGCGTTGACGGTGCGATTCCTGGAGTGACATATGCCAATCGACCACCACACCAAGTTCAATAGGCGACTTACCAAAGTCGCTGTTTTTTCGCTCTAGCAGCCGCTCTACCAAAACCTGCCTGTCGACAGTGAGGCATATTACCCTATCGGCCATCTTGATGAGCTTTTGCTCGTTGCTGCTGGTACCGCACAGAAATACATCGCCCATATCTGCGTGCTCTGCGAGCATCTGTCAAATCCTGGCGTATCGGAGTTTCCATTGGTTTTGATCATGCCATTCGGGATCGTCTACAACTGCGGGACGGGTAATGCGTTTGCCGGTTTCTTTGTTTTTCCAGCGTCCGAAATCATCGGTATCAAACGCCGTGAAGCCGCGATTTTTTAGCTCATTGCAAACGGTCGTCTTGCCGGATCCGGCAATTCCCGTGACATAATACACTCCCATATTGGAAAGATTTTATCATATCTGTAAAGGGTGTCTACTGGTTTTGTGCGGACATGATGTCCCAAGTGATGCGCGATAGGTTTTCTATGCGGTCGATGCCGTTTTGTTCGGCGCGGTTGCTGCCGACCGGGTTGCCCGCGGAAAGCACAGCCAGCAGGTAGCGGTTGCCGACGTTGCCGATGCTGTTGACTGTCCAGCTGCTCGTGTGTGAGTACTTGTTGTTTGTCGCGCTGTCGTACAGCCAGCCGTTTTTGAGCCACACCGACACGTCATCGGGCACGCCGCCGCTGATACCCCAGCGTTGGTAGGGTACGACGTCTGCGAGCATATCAGTCATGATAGCTTTGGATTCCAGGGTCAGCGGACCGCCAGGCATCGTGGCCAGTTTGAGTACCTGGAGCTGATCCAGGGCGGTGGTTTGCGTCACGCCCCAGCTACCGCTGGCGGTCGTGGATGTGGTACCGGCGACAGTATCGAAGAAGTGTTGCATGGCCGATTTGCCGCCTAGCTTATTCCATAGGTATGTCGTGGCGGCATTGTCGCTGCTGCCGATCATCGCTGCTGCCTGCGAGTAGTCATAGCTGCTCAATTGTCGTCCGTCGGCTTGGTGTTGCCGCAGAGTTTCTGCAAGGACCGCGTATTTCACTATGCTGGCCGTGCTAAATGTCGTCGCGCCCGGCGTGTTCCACTGGGCTGTTTGACCGGTTTCTAGGTCATACACGGCTATGTCGACTTCACCCGGCTGGTTGATCATTTCCATCTCCCACGCGTTTCGCAGCTGGTCCATCTTGTCGGGTCGTACGATTTCCGGCGTAGGAAGAGGCTGCTCCACTTCAACCGTTTGTAGGGTAGGCTGACCCTTCGCTTCTACCACCTGACCACAGCCAGTCAGTGCCACGCTGCCAAGCAGAACAGCCGCAGCCATGCGTTTTAGTTTGTCTGGTTTGGTTTTTAGAATTTCCACATAAAACTCCAAGTTATGCAACTAGTATAGTACACACATGTTGTCTTACCAATCAGTAGCAGGATGGTGTCGTCCTAAAGATGGGTGTTGTCGTTTTGCTGTGCGATAGCAAAAATCCTATCGCAGCTACCAGGGATAGTTACCGGATGAAAGTCTGGGTTGATTAAAAGCTCGCGCTCAAACCGCGCCGCATCAGCGATTATCCAATAATCCTCGCCATCTTCACCCAGGTCTCGCGCTGCGCGGTACTGCTCTATGGCAATTTCTCGACCAATCTCCAGTGCGGCAGCTATGGATTGCTTGCGGGCAGTTTGGTCATAACCAGACTTTCTGAGTAGATACTGCATCTCGTGGTTTAACATACCGTTGCTTGCGCGAATGAAGTCGACCATAGCAGCTGCTAACTCGCTGGGCGACATGACTTCGAAAGTTTGTTTGAGCTCCTGGAGTTGTTCTTTCGTTTTGGCTTGCGTGCCGTGAGTAAACTCGGCGGCATAGTTACGTGAGGGTAGTTTTTCGGACATGGTTTTCTCCTGTTGCTACTCAGTATATGCAAAGGCACATACAGAAGCAACAAGCATGCATCGGGCGGTATGGGTATTTACAGTAGAGATTTTTGAGAGGTATTGGCATCATTGTATCGGGTGATACCGTCGTTGATCATCGATGTGAAGTTGGTTGTCGCGAGTATGTGTTTGACCTTTTCGTACGGCACGACTAAACGACCGTCGAAATCTTCTGCTGTGATGGGCGGGACAAATTTGACGGCATGAGAACGATTAGTATCATTTTTGTGCTTGGCAGTGTGATATTTGGCGATTCGCTCCGATGATTTCAAGTCGAACGGTACATCGTTGACCCAGACATCGATGCCGCGATGGTCTTCGTAGCGGGTGGCTGGTTGCAGTTTGAATCCGGCTTCGTGGGCCAGGCGCATGAACGATGCCTCCACGCGAAAACCGGACAACTCATTCATATGAGCGTCGACATATTCTTCCGTATCCGTAGCGTCTTCATGCGACCATTCATGGATGTACGTGATGAAGTCACGCAGGTCGTCGGCACTTAACGTCGCATCAAGCGTAGTGATGATTTGTTGATAATCGACGTTGTTTTTGACGATGCCACAAATTTTGGCTCCGAGCTGCTTCAGGGCTATTATTGTTTCTGAATCGTTTTCCTCGTCGATTGACTCCAGGAAAAGTTTTCCCAGTTGACGTCCTGTCAGTGCGGGTGAATGAACGGAGTCGGGCACATCAAGCAAGCCGAGCACCTGCGCGGCAAGCTGTTCGGGCTGCAGGCTTGAAAGATCATCAGGATGATCGTAAGAAGAAGTGCCATCGTATCGCTGCAGACCGACAGTATGACCCGACTCGCTGACAACGATGCTTTTCCGGACAGCAGCGGTGCCGACTTTCCGTGGAGAGCGTTTATAGGAGTAACGCTCACCTGGTGAGATGTTGCGTTTACGGCGAGTGGCGTGAGGATGGCGCATATTTGTTTTTTAAGTTTACTCTTTCATAGTAGCATATTTCTTATGTTTAGTCAATGGCAGATGCCTGAATGTCTGGGTAAGTTACAATAGGAGGATGAAAATGACTAGCTCCGGCTTTATCGAATCAAACGGTTTTTTCTATCCTAATCATCCGCGCCAGCAGGTGCTCGAAATGCTGCAATACAAACAGCACGGTACGGCGCTTGATGTTGGTGCGGGGTTTGGCAACAATACCGTTCCGCTCATCGAAAGCGGGTTTGAAGTGACAGTGACAGAAACGAATGACGAATGTATCGGTGTGCTTCATGAGCTTGCGAGCAAGCATCCCGGTAAGGTGCAGGTGATTGATGAGCCATTGGAGAAGCTCCATTTTGACACGCAATTTGACGCGGTTGTTTGTACTATGGTGCTACATTTTTGAGTCGGTCGCACGCACTGCAAGCTGTCAAAAACATGCAGGCATGGACAAAAAGTGACGGCGTGAATGTGATTACTGGCTACACTGACTATAATTCTGATATGGGCGAAGGCATTGATTTCTTACTTCACACGAATGAATTAAAGGAGTTGTACTCTGGATGGAAAATCATTCTTTATGATGAAGTGATGAGTGGGACGCAAAATCCAGCAGGTAAGGCATTTCAGAGTGCAAAGTTGATTGCGCAGAAACTATAAATCACTGGATGCTATCGGCTAAAGCCTCCTCCGTTTGCTTATTCTGGCAAAAGTGAACTTTTCCAGAATTTCACTGCACTGCGCGACCCCAGGACTATTTTTGCTACGCAAAAATAGTCCTGGGTTTAAGCCCAGGGAATCTCATACCATAGAAAAAGACCCACGCAGGGTGAGTCTTTTTCTATGGAGGGACCACTGGGGCTTGGTCACAAGTATTTTCCTTTGGAAAATCTCGCGACCCCGTCTCAGCTCGGGCGTCGTAAGACGCTCCGGGCTTCCGACTCTCAAACTGCCACTGGCAGTTTTCGCCCAGAGACACCCTGGCGTGTCCTAGTTTCAAACCCCAACAATAGCGTTCCATAGAAAAATCACCTACACGGGGCAGGTGATTTTTCTATGGAGGGACCACTGGGGCTTGAACCCAGGACACCCTGCTTAAAAGGCAGGTGCTCTAACCAGCTGAGCTATGGTCCCGTATACTGTATGGTTTAAATTGAAAAGTGCTTTTACCGTAGACCAAATCTCATTCCGGCTGGTTAGAGCACGGTGCTCGACTATTTGCGTTTCACGCAGAGCTGAGCTATGGTCTCGCGTCGGAACTCACTTTCGAGACCTCGTTTCGCCGCAAGCGGCAAAAGCTTCGTTTCTTCGTTGTTCCTCCTTTCAAAAAACGAAATAGCCTTGAGGCTTGGTTTCATTTTTTGGTAAGGTCACTAAACGACCTTGGATATGTTAGCACTTTATAGGGGTGTTTGTCAATTAGAACGAGCACGATGACGCATGCGCCATGCGAATATGCTACCTACTATTACTAGTATTAATAGCCAATATAGGTGCAAGTTAGAAGACGTAGCATTTTCGCTATCACTGGATTTTGCCGTATTGGCAAAAGTCTTGATTGGGGCATGGGTACCTACGCGATTTGTACGTAAGCCGAGAACATTTGCATTATTTGAGGTGACAGGCACTGAGGGAGTTACTTGAGGGGCGGACCGATAGGGGTCAACAATCTGGCTATTGAGAGTGACAGAAGATGGAGTAAATGGTTGTAAACGAGCCAGCGTGGTGATCGCCGGGTTGCCAAGCGTACCTGTCTGGTCCATGGCACTTATACCGAAATCGACATCTATTGTGCGGTCGATGTCGGTCACATCGACTGTGGTACGATCGGATTGCATCATACCAAGTATGATGCCGTTTACACTGAGAGATAAAGCGAATGTTCGACTGTCGTCAATCTTGTCCCACGTAAGACGGACGGTACTGGTGTTGTCTTTGGTTTCTATGACGGTTGTTTGAAGATTTTGCGGCGTTTTTGGAAGCATCGGCGGTACGTAAGTGCCGATTTTGAGTGTTGCCGATGCATTGGCGACGCTCCCATCGGATGTTGTGATGCGCACCTGCATGACGCCATCGCCCTTTTCGATGTAAGCGTAAGTTGTAATTGGTGCTGTGGTTGTCCTGTCGAAGACGTTATCTCCATCGAAGTCCCAGTCGTATTTGACGATTGTACCCTCAACTGTGTATGAGTCGGATGCGTCGAAGGTGATTGTTTGTCCAGGATTGGCGATATATTCAAGAAACTTTAGGAAGGCGGCAGGACGATGATGGATTTTGTGGTACGCCGCATCAGCCGCCTCTTCCAAGTTGTCTGTGTAAGGAATGACTGCACCGGATGTCAGGCTGGCAAGTGGTTCATAGACCGATGCATACTCCTGCGGTACAATCGGATATATATTGACCGGGTCGATAAGCAATGCCTGTCGTGCTATTTTCGCTAATGTGCTTTTCGTTTCGGTGATGTCACCGGTGAGGGATGGGCTATTGCTGAGCACAATGATGGATTTGTTGGCACCATTGTGCCAGTTGTGTATGGCATCCATGGTATCAGAGAGCGCATCTATGACAGATCCTCTGTGGAATATAGAGAGAGTGGAGTTGTCTGTGTGGAGGAGCTGGTTATATATTTGCATAGTCGTGTCGACGTTCATATAGCCGAATGGTTGACCGTAGAGGACGGGCTGCATGCCGCTGGTGTAACCAAATGGAGAGCTTGCATAGTAAAACACCGTGAAGTGATTGCCTGCTGCTTCGATTTTGGCTAATGTCCGTTCGAGATATTGTTGTATCTGCGGAAAGTTCAGTTTCATGTCATATGATCGATCCACCAAAAAGACTACGTCTTGACCGTTGATTCCCATGCCATATCGATGAGTGATGTCGATGAGTTGGTCTGGCTGGGGTGCCGGTTCCGGATCTGGCGTTTCGGGAGAAGGTGTAGGTTGCGGCCTGGGCTCGCGTTCGAGGACATGCTGTAGCCTGGCGGCGGCTTCTTCGGCGGCAGAGTCGATGGAACTACCGGCTGCCTTATACCTTTCATGACCGCCATTGTTGAAGATATTGCGCGAGGATCGACAAATAAAATCATCGGCGATACACCACACCCCTGTTTTTGTATGCATATCGTGGGGTAAATAGTTGGGCATACGCGCACCAAGACTACCACCCTCCAGGTCACACCTCGCTACCTTTCTTCTGTATAGTGATAAGCTTTCGCCATTACAAGCAGGGGTATGGTGGGTGAACGGCCATGTTCCAGTGGTTTTTCCTTCTGGAAAGTAGTTTGTTGGGTCTCCGAATAGACCAACGAAGACAATTCTATCGCGTATGTATGAGGGGGTTTGCCAAAGTGCCTCGCCTACTACCTGTGCTCCTTGGGAGTAACCACCTAAAATATAGTATGTACCGACAGACTGGCATTTGACGTAGTGCTGACTAAGGTAGGCTACGAGCTCCTTTGCCCCTTAATTGCACCCGCCGCTACCAATAAATTTGTAACGTCGACATGCGGGTATTGATGGTTTCCGTATGATTCGGTTCCAAGGATATATTGCTGAATGCCAATATTGCTGCTTGGCAGACTGTTGACTATGTTTTTATAATATCGATCCGTTTCATCATCATTGGCCTTCCCGCCCTCGTCGCCCGATCCACGCGCAGTTATTACCTCCACTTTCTTACATTCCATACTGGCTCGAGATGCCGATGACTGATCTGAAAGTAAGATGATGCAAAGCGTCAGAATCGCTGATGCAAAGACTGTAAGTGCGGACACATTCTTCATGGACTTTACGTTTTAACGAGTACTGTTACTTAAATATAGACTAACTCTGGACACCCCGTCTGTCGTGTCGGTAAAGTAACCCTTCACAATATAGATACTTACGTCATATCCTTCAACTTCACCATTCGCACCACACGAAGCCTTTGGCGAATCTTCTATGTTTTCAGGAAGACATCTTTGGTCAAGTGTGACAGCACTCCATCCAGATTGCTCCAAGATTGTATCGAATTGGTCGTGGGTAATAGCCTCTGTAACCTTCCATGTTCGTGACAATCGTGGACACGATGTCAGACATATAGTTTGTGGTGGTTCGGCACTGCTGTCGACAAGCGTCCATGTGCTCGGTACCTTAAACTGATCTGCGACTCGCTCGATATCATCGGTGCTGCCAGACCACGTGGCCCAGTAGAGGAAGCTGCCAATGACCATAATTGGTAAAATCACGAACAACATTATTTTGCGCCACCTCTTACTCATCCACACCTCTCGCATTAATGATTTACTCAGAATTCTACGATATATGTTGTTTTTCGTCAATGTTTTTCATGATGGTAAGAAACAAATTTAGATTAATTTGGTTGTGTGGTTTTGTCTATATACCACTGTACTGTGCCGTCGTAGGTCGTGACGACCTTTTCTATCAGGGCGATTGGGAGGTGACTGTTGCCGGAAAGTGCTTGGGTGACGGCGTCCTTTTTGTCTGCGCCGCTGGCAAGGATGAGAGCAGTGTGTGCTCCACTGAGCGCACGGAGGGACAGACTGATGCGATCGGAGGGTGGTTTGGGTGCGCCGTGCACAGGGATGACCAAGCTGCCGGTAGGGATGATGCTATCGTGCTGAGGGAAGAGCGAGAGCGTATGTCCATCCTGACCTACGCCGAGCCAGACGACATCGAGACGAGGGAGATTCATATCGCCTTTTGGCAGAGAGCCGAGCTGTGCTTCATAGTCAGCGGCGGCCGCCTCGGCGTCTTGATCCACGCGCGGCTGTAACTTGACGGTAGGCAGGTTGCCGATGATCTGATCGATGGCGTGCCAATTATTGTCGGGTCCGTCGAGAGGTCCTATGCGTTCGTCTCCCATGATGATCGTCACCTTTGACCAGTCGATTGCATCCGTGTGGTTGGCGGCAATGATTTTATAGGCTAGTAGCGGCGTGGAGCCGCCCGCCAATACCCACGTGGCGTTGCCATTCGTGTCGATAGCTTTGCCAAGCAGATCGATTGTATGCTTGGCAGCGGCTTCGGCGAGCGCGGACGGGTCGTCAAATGTCTGGACGTTATTCATGGTATATAGCTAGTATGACACATCGTGTATGCTTGAAGGAGTTTTATGCAGTTGTGGCAGTTTAAGCGCAAAATTCACACATCTTGGTTGATTGCCGTCGCGAGTGTCGGTGTGGTGGTGGGTGCAGCGATCGTCCCCATGATTCAACAGACGATATTTGGTTCGGCGGTGTGGCTTGCTGTTGGTTTGCTCGGTGCCGGTTTGGTACTGTGGCGACGCGTACTCTACTTGCTGCCGGTGATACTTGTCGCTGGATTGTTTATCGGACTATGGCGAGGTTCGGTGCTGCAGTCGCAACTTGTGGTGTATCAGCATGCGATTGGTCATGTTGCTTCGGTGCAGGGAACAGTAAGCGATGATCCGGATATCGGCAAAAGCGGTGAATTGCTGATGAGACTGACGCATGTGGCAATCGATGATCATGAAGTAGCAGGAAAAATCTGGGTCAGTACAGATAAAGCAGGCGATATTAAACGTGGGGATAGGGTGACAGTAAAAGGTGAGCTTGGCGCAGGATTTGGTGGGTTTGCTGCCGTGATGTACGGTGCGGAAATTACCGATTGGCAGCGGCCTCAACCGGGAGATGTGGCACGGCAGGTACGTGACTGGTTTGCTGACAAAGTACGGCTGGGGATCGATGAGCCAGAGTCGAGTCTGGGTCTAGGCTATTTACTGGGGCAGCGTCGGGCGTTGCCTCCGGAGCTGCAGGAAGCGTTGGTGGTGACCGGACTGACACATGTCGTGGTGGCGAGCGGATATAATCTGACGATTCTAGTGCGCCTAGCAAGAAGATTATTTGTGCGAGTTTCAAAATACCTGGCGGCACTTTCAGCGACGACTATGATCGTGGGGTTCATGGCCGTGACCGGCGCGAGTCCGAGCATGGCGCGAGCAGGACTGGTGTCTGGCTTGAGCTTGGCGGCTTGGTATTATGGACGTCGTTTTCATCCGTTGGTGCTTTTGCCATTTGCCGCCGCAGTTACGATACTCGTTGACCCTACCTATGCATGGAACGACCTCGGCTGGCAATTGAGTTTCGCTGCTTTTGCTGGTGTGATGATTTTGGCACCGTTTTTGCAACGGTACTTTTTTGGCAATAAGGAGCCGGGAACGGTGCGACAAATTCTCGGTGAAACGGTTAGTGCACAAATCGCGACCGTACCGATTATCGTGTTTTCGTTTGGTGTGCTCAGTAATGTGGCGGTCATTGCTAACCTACTTGTATTGCCGCTTGTGCCGCTGGCGATGCTACTGACGTTTATCGCTGGGTTGGGTAGTATCATCACACCTGGGCTGGCTGATGTTATAGCCACCCCCGCCGAGTGGCTGCTGACCTATATGACGACCGTGGTGCAGTATTTTGCCAGCTTGCCATGGGCGCAGACGATTATGGAAATACCATCGTGGATTGTCTGGGTCGCATATGGTGTGATTATCGCGATTTGTCTGTACCTGTGGCGCGCAACGAAGTACAATTTGGCCGATTCAAACATCGTGAAATAGCAGTACGACTGGATTAATTAACAGATGTACGGTATACTCGTAGCAATATAACTCATCTTGTGAGGCGAATATGGCAGGACATAATAAATGGTCTAAAATTAAACGTGAAAAAGGTGCCAACGACGCGAAGCGCGGTGCGATATTCACGAAAATCGGCAACCAGATTGCTATTGCTGCACGTAGCGGTACCGACCCGACGATGAACTCGGCACTGGCACTTGCTATCGAAAAAGCCAAGCAGGCAAACATGCCAAATGCCAACATTCAGCGCGCGATTGATCGTGTGAACGACAAAAACGCGGCACAGCTCGAAGAAATTACTTATGAGGGTATGGGACCGGCTGGCGTGGGCATTATCATCGAGACGGCAACTGACAACAAAAACCGCACCTTTCCTGAGGTGCGTACGGCTCTTACGAAAAACGGCGGGCGCATAGCTGATGCCGGGAGTGTGGCTTTTCAGTTTGATCGCAAGGGCGTTATCCGTGTCGCGGCAACCGGTGAGGACGCGCTACTCATCGTACTTGACGCTGGAGCCGAAGATGCATCAGAAGAAGACGGTGAACTAATTGTCTATACCGACCAGAAAGAACTGGCGAAAGTTCGCCAAGCTATCGTGGATGCCGGACTGGAAGTCCAAGACGCCGAGCTGCAATACGTGGCCAAAAACACCATCGAAGTAGATGATACCGAAACTGCAGAAAAAGTATTGAAAGTACTCGACGCGCTCGATGATCTGGACGACGTGGTCAATGTTCATACGAATGTCGATATTACAGCAGATATTAATTGAGCTAACGCTTGATTAACAGCCACTCGACCGTATATTTTAAGAAATATGCGTTTTGCGAGGGTACTGCTTTGTTTGGTGATTACACTGAGTCAGATGGCTATTCTGGTGCCAACTGTATCTGCCGAAGACGATGATATAGAGGATGATGCCAAAAGCAGCGTCGTTATCGCTCAGGTGTATATGGGCGCACCCAATAATGATTCGCGAAAATATCATGAATTTGTCGAAATATATAACAATACGGACGCGCCTGTAGATGTAACGAACTGGTGCGTCAAGTACCTACCTCGTACGGGAAATCCAAATAGTAGCACTGTAATCACTTCATGTCTCGTCGCGACCGATCCGGGCACGACGTTATGGTTGGCTGCTCGAGGGTACGCCACGTTTGTGTCGAACGAATTCAATAAAGAGTATATGCCGACATATGCTGATGCCTATTTTGATGGCGGTATGTCGCAAACAAGTGGCTACGTGCAGCTGGTCGACCATGAGATGAACGAAATAGACCGAGTCGGATGGGGCGCGGTTGAGGTGTATGGTCAAAACAGCGAGGAACCGCCAATACCATATCCATCATTTCCTAAAAATGAACTACCCGATGACAATATGCTGCTGAGGAAGCAGGTGGGCAGGGTCATGCAGGACACTGACAAGGATAACGAAGATTTCATCGCAACGGCGGAGCTTACTGTTCACGCATCGAACGTGTACGAAGAAGAGATTGTCGTAATAACCGAACCGCCAGAGGCTATTGTTGATTGTGCGGGCGTTGTCATCAATGAAGTGGGTGCCAACCTGAACAAGCAGTTCATAGAGTTGTACAACACCACGGATGCTGCGGTGTCGCTTGCTGGCTGTAAGCTGCAAACAAACCGCAGCAGTGCGACGTATACATTGATGCAAGAAGAGTTGGAGCCAGAAGAATACGTGGCTATATACATCTCGGACACCGAGCTGACACTAACGAAAACAAAAACTGGAACGGTGTATCTTTTGTCATCAGATGGCAAGGTGAAAAACGACGTGATTGAGTATAGCGATCTACGCGCGGGTACGTCGTGGTCACGATTTATGGACGGATGGCGACAGACATATGCGGTAACGCCCGGCGAAGAAAACGTCGATCAACCGTATTTGCCATGTGATGATGGCTACTATCGCAACATGGAAACGGGTCGCTGCAACAAGGTAGTCATCGAAAAGCCGCTTGCCGCCTGTGCTCCGGATCAGTATCGGAACCCTGAGACAGGTCGATGTAAAAAGACTGTCGTAAGTACATTGACGCCGTGCAAAGAGGGACAAGAGCGTAATCCGGAAACGAACCGCTGTCGCAGTGTACTGGGTGCGAGTACTACCCGTAAACCATGCAAAGAAAACCAGTATCGTAGTGAAGAAACGAACCGCTGTCGAAATCTGCCAGCGACGAGCGTGCCGGATGCTGCGTTTGCTGTGCAGCCGGTCGAAGACACCGGTGCAACATTTGTTGGCTGGTGGGTGCTCGGCGGTCTCGCTTTGCTTGCTGTCGGCTATGGTGTGTGGGAGTGGCGACGAGAGGTGATCAATATACTGTACAAACTTTTACGTCGGTCATAGTTTCTCCTGGCTATTGCATCGATTACTGCCCGCTGTTTAGTATAATAAGTAAAGTAACGAGGAGAAGCTTTTGGAAGAATCGTCGAAAATACCAACAAAAGCTGTAGTGGGGTTGGTTGCTGCGGTGTTGCTCGTGATAGCCGCGACTGCGGCTGTGGTGGTGCTAAACAGTGAAAATGATCGTTCTGCTACGAACTCGTCGTCGACCGCACCGGCGGAGAATCGATTATCAGCGACAGCATTCAAAGATGGAACGTACGAAGCGACGGGCGAGTACAATACACCTGGTGGCGAAGAAGCTATAGACGTAAAAATCACGCTTGAAGACAACGCCGTCGCGGAGGTATCAGTAGTGTCGCGAGCGATTTCACGAGAGGCAACCGACTATCAACATCAGTTTATATCTGCATATGAAGAAAAAGTGCTCGGCAAAAAAGTCGACGAAGTTTCTCTCAGTCGCGTTGCAGGATCATCGTTGACACCGATCGGATTTAACCGTGCTATCGAAAAAATCAGATCCGAAGCAGCTATATAGCTGGACCTTTGATGCGATCGGTACGCAGTGGGTGATAGAAACGCCAGCTTTGCTGGGTGACAAAACGAAACAAGACGTGTTGCGACGCGTCGACGAATTTGATGCTGTGTACTCGCGATTTCGCGATGATTCGCTGGTGGCACAAGTTGCACGAACTGCTGGTACATATACATTTCCGGACGACAGTGTGGAGATGATCAAATTTTACAGGAAATTATATGATGCAACGGATGGTGCGGTGACGCCTTTGGTCGGCGATACGCTCAGCGCGCTCGGGTATGACAAAGCGTATACGTTGCAGCCGCGTGCGCATATATCGGTGCCCGAGTGGGACGACGTGATGCAGTGGGACGAAGCAATCGTCACGACGACCCGACCGATCACACTGGATTTCGGGGCGGCGGGCAAGGGACGCCTGGTCGATGAAGCAGCTCTGATATTAGAGGCGGCTAGCGTGACGGAGTATGTGATAGATGCGAGTGGAGATGTACGTCATCGTGGTGACGAACAGCAAAAAATCGGATTGGAAAACCCGCATGACCCGACGTCAATCATAGGAATAATGAATGTGCGAAACGCCAGCTTGTGTGCTTCGGCTAGTAATCGTCGTCGATGGCAGGGAAATTTGCACCATGTAGTCGACGGCACCACCGGTAAACCGACAAACGACGTGATAGCGACATGGGTGGTAGCGAACTCAACGATGCTTGCCGATGGACTGGCAACTGCGCTATTTTTTGTCTCACCCGATCATCTCGCGGAGTGCGGTGATTTTCAGTATGTGCGCATGCTAAGCAATAACAATATTGAACATTCAGAGCATTTTGTGGGAGAATTATTCGTATGAACGACCTACGCATCTGGGTAGATGACTTGTTAGGGCGCGTGACGATGTATCGGTTAGTCGTTTACGGATTGCTGGCGATTGCGTTTGCCGCGCTGCCGTTGATGTTTACGGATTATTTGGTGTACTCACCGGCCGCATTTGTAGCGGCCATTATAATATGCGTCGGTGCTTCATACTTGTCTAATCGATTGTTTGGCTGGATGGGTGGCGTGCGTCCCCATGGCGAGTCAGCAGTAATTACCGGTTTGATACTGGCACTGCTCTTTACGCCGCCAACCACATTCTCGACGGGTGTTGCACTGGCCTTGGTGGCAGTTATCGCAAACGCATCAAAATACCTGCTGACAATTCGCGGCAGACACGTGTTTAACCCAGCCGCAATCGCCATTGTCATAGCGAGCGTCAGCGGTTTGGCCTATGCTACGTGGTGGATCGCAACGCCAGCACTCTTACTAATTACCATCGTGGTGGCTGGATTGATTTTGTACAAAACACAGAAGCTGCAAATGGGTCTGACGTTCCTGGCGACCGCCGTGGTGATGATATTGCTGGTTGCAGCACTACGTGGCGGCATTTCACCACAGGATTTCGGCATGGTATTGACCTCATGGCCGCTTGTGTTTATAGCGGGCATCATGTTGTGCGAGCCGCTCACGTTGCCACCGCGGCATAAGCAACAGTTACTCGTGGCGATTATCGTGGCAGTCCTGATGGCGCAATCATTCCGTTACGGTAGTTTATCTATGACGCCAGCGTTGGCACTTGTCATCGGCAATATCGTGGGATTTTGGTTTGGCCTGCGGCGCAGCATCAAATTGAGACTTGTATCGACAAAGAAGCAGGGACGCGACGGTATGGAGTTTACGTTTGACGTGCCAAGGCTACAGTTTCTACCGGGACAATATATTGAACTATCATTGCCGCACGGCCGTGCCGATAGCCGCGGTATGCGTCGCGTGTTCAGCATCATAGGACATCCAGGTGAGCATCAGCTGAGCGTGGCGACGCGTATTCCAGAGCGACCGAGCACGTTCAAGCGTGCGCTACTAGCACTTAAGCCCGGAGAGTTCGTGCACGGCACTCGTGTAGCGGGTGATTTCGTACCACCAGAAGATCCATCGACACCCGTACTGTGTATAGCTGGCGGGGTGGGTATTACGCCGTATATCAGCTTTTTGCAGTCAGCAGGTAAACGACGAGTTACCATACTGTACGCTGTAAAAAAACTCGACGACTTGATGTTTGTCGATGTCCTGCGTCATTACAATGTGGATGTTGTCGTGGTATCGCCCGACGCAGGCAAGCTGCCCGATCGTGACTGGAAGCATGAGCACGGCGAACTAACACGAGAAGTAGTTGAACGCTACATAGAACCGGATATGCATGTGTATATTTCTGGTCCTCCTGCTATGGTAACGAAGACAAAGCAGGCGGCGCGCGACGCCGGTGCAATACATATCCACACGGATCACTTCACTGGGTACTAAGCCGGTAAGCTATACTGGATGCATGCGAATAATCGGTATTGACCCGGGAACAGGAATTTTGGGATTTGGCGTCATCGATGTGAGTGGCAATAAAACCAAACTGGTGACGGCGGGTGTGATCACTACACCGGCACATACACCCGTGGACGTTCGACTCGAAGAGATATTTGATGGATTGACAGAAATAATTCGTGAAACGAAACCCGAAGTCATGTCGATTGAAAAATTGTTTTTTTCGCGCAATGTTACCACAGCAATTAGCGTGGCGCAGGCGCGCGGCGTTGCCATGCTGACCGGGCGCAAAGCAGCACTGCCGATTGCCGAATATACACCTCAGCAGATCAAGCAAACGCTGACTGGCTATGGCAAGGCTGATAAAAAGCAGGTGCAAGAAATGGTGCGGTTGCAACTCGGTCTCACTGAAGTACCTAAGCCCGATGATTGCGCCGATGCACTTGCTGCCGCGATTACACATGCGATGATGAGTCGAACCGACGTAGCCTAGCCATAAGCACTATCACGCAGTATACTGGTAACATTCACAACCAACGGAAAATGCGCGGGGAGGGTCATGACAGATAAAGACAGTAGCGTGATAAAAATAGAAAAACTGACCAAAAAATTCGGCTCAGTAAACGCACTGAATGGGTTTGATATGGACGTGCGAAAAGGCGAAGTGCATGGATTTTTGGGACCGAACGGTGCTGGCAAGTCCACGACGATCCGCGTGATACTGGGACTTCTCAAAAAAAGTGGCGGCAGCGTGAAGTTGCTTGGCCGCGATCCGTGGAAAGACGCCGTGGAGCTGCATACGCACTTGGCCTATGTGCCAGGCGACGTGAACTTTTGGCCAAATTTGACCGGAGGCGAAATCATCGATTTGCTCGGGAAACTACGCGGCGGCCTAGATGAAGAGCGGCGCAAACGTTTGCTAAAAAGATTCGAGCTTGACCCGACCAAAAAGTTTCGCACCTATTCGAAGGGAAATCGTCAAAAAGTCGCGCTGGTGGCAGCACTGGCGAGCGACGTGCCGCTGTATATTCTGGATGAGCCGACGAGCGGTCTTGATCCGCTGATGGAACAAATTTTTCAAGAAGAGATTCGTAGTCTCAAAAAACATGACAAGACAGTGCTACTCTCGAGTCATATTTTGAGCGAAGCCGAGGCACTTTGCGATCGTGTGACAATCATCCGTGAAGGCAAAACCGTGTCGGTGTATACGCTGGCTGAACTGAAAAAAGAACACGAAAATCTAGAGTCGCTCTTCTTGAGCCAATATGAGGTTGAGTGATGTTTGCAGGCACCAAAGCACTTGTCGGACTGATACTTCGGCGTGATCGAATCAAGCTGCCGGTTTGGATAGTCGGTATCGTAGCGTCGCTTCTGTCGGTCGTGCCGGTACTACGCGAGACATACGGTGATCAAGCGAGCTGGACTGCTCTATATCAGTCACTTTCCAGTAATGCAGCAGGGTTGTTTCTCACTGGACCCATGGACAGCGCGACATTTGGCGGTGTCGTGACGATCGAAACGCTGCTATGGTGGGGGCTTGCGGTCGCATTTATGAATACACTGCTTATCGTACGTCATACACGTCTCAACGAAGAGATGGGCGCGCAGGAACTGCTACTTGCCGGACAGGTGCATCGTGGTGCTGGACTTCTATCGGCACTGAGTGTCGCATTTGTGGCTGATATGGCAATCGCTGTGGGTATAGGTGCAGGTTTGGCACTGATGGAGCCGACATGGGGCGCGGGTGCTTGGTTGTATGGATTGGCGATCGGTATCTTCGGCTTTGTGTGGGCAGTGATCGCAGGTATAGTAGTGCAGCTCGTCGAAAGCGCGCGCTCAGCCAACGGTATGCTTGCAGGACTCATTGGTATTGCATTTGCCATTCGTGGTGTAGGCGATTTCATGAGTAACATAGGTGCGGATGGGTTACTGCAACCCGCATGGATGAGTTGGTTTAGCCCGTTCGGATGGATGCAAGCCACTCGAGGATTGACCGCACCAGAATGGTGGCCGCTTGCTATTCCTGTCGTATTTGTTGTCGTGGCTATCCCTGTCGCATTTTGGCTGCTTAGCAAGCGAGACGTCGGTGCGGGTATTTTGCCAGCTCGCAAAGGACGCGCGCGGGCATCGGCATTTCTCCAGACGCCACTTGGACTGACATGGAAACTACAGAAAAACATCTTTGTGGGTTGGATGGCCGGTTCGCTCGCGACGGTGATGACAATCAGCGTGCTACTCCCTGAGATGAGTCATGTCTACGAAAGCTCTGAGAGCACGAGAGCACTTATAGAAGCAATGGGTGGAACTGGTGCAATGATTCCGGCATTTTTGTCGGTGATGCTTGCCATCATAGCAGTGATGGTACTGGCATATGTCGTGCAGGGACTGAGTAAGCTAAGCAGTGAAGAGTCAAGCGGACATTTGGAAAACTTGCTCGTTCTACGACTTGCTCGCGTCAAATGGTTGAGTCTGCATACTCTCGTGGTGCTCGTGGGTGGTGCGATAATGTTGATGATCTCTGGTGCTACGCTCGCGATTGCCGTGAATACCGGCACCGACACGACGGCGAGCGTATGGAGCTATATCATTGCCGGACTATCTTATTTTCCGGTGTTACTCTTGTTTGCCGGCTTATATATAGTGCTGTTTGGTTTGTTGCCGCGTATTGTCGGTGTGGTGGTGTGGGTCCTGTTTGGGTATGTTGCATTCATGTCGTGGCTGGGTCCGCTTTTCAAGCTTGAGCAGTGGATTATGGACCTGTCGCCGCTCAGTCATGTCGCACCCGCACCGGCTCAAGATATCGTACTGGGACCCCTTGTGGTTATGACGTGTATCGCACTGATATTGCTGACTATAGGCATCGCGGCATTTCGCGTGCGCGATGTCCAAACGTCATAAAAAGACTTGACCTTGATAAATTTGGTATAATGGATACACATGAAGCGTCAAGGAAAATATACCAGACGCGTGACGCCGACCCAGAAGGTCAAGCGCCAGTACCGACGACGATTTCGTTGGTGGCGGCAGCTCAGCTGGAAGAAGCGAGGTCTGGTAATAGGTGGGGCACTTCTGGCGTTTATGGTGTTGACGCCTCTTTTGACGTACCTCTATTTCGCGCGTGATATCTCTGATATGGATCGGTTGATGAACCGTAACAATACTGGCGTGGTTTTTTATGCTAATGATGGCAAGACAGAGATTTATAGCAGCGGTCGGGCAGCTCACCGTGATCTGGTGCCACTCGATAAAATCTCACCACACATGAAACACGCGCTCATTGCCGCCGAGGATAAAGATTTTTACGAGCACAACGGTTTTTCAATTTTGAGTACCCTGCGTGCCGTTTATGGATATATTGTGAATGGCGGCGGTAGCTTTGGCGGATCAACTATCACGCAACAGCTGGCCAAAATCACCGTGTTGAGCAGCAACCGTAGCTTTATGCGGCAATATCAAGCGTTTTCGATTGCGGTAGCGATAGAAAATACATATTCCAAAGATCAGATATTGGCTATGTATCTGAACTCTGCCTACTTTGGCGAGGGTGCATTTGGTGTGGAGGAGGCGGCGAAAGTGTACTTTGACACGACACCCGACAAGTTGAGTTTGGCGCAGTCTGCCATGCTTGTCGGTTTACTGCCAGCACCAAGTATATACTCCCCAGTGAGCGGTAACGCGGAATATGCCAAGGAACGTCAGACGACTGTACTCAGCCGTATGGTCACCAACGAGTACATCACGGAAAAAGAAAAAGAAACTGCGTTGGCGAAAAAGCTGAAGTATGAGCCGCCGAGAGCACCTATAAATGACAGTAAGGCACCACATTTTGCTCAAATGGTTCTGGACCAGTTGTACGAAAAGTACGGTGAAGAAACGGTGACTCGTAGCGGCTATCAGGTCACGACAACGCTTGATGCCGACGTGCAGAAAAAGATGAAGACCGCACTTGATGCCAATATGCCGACGATTAATCGGAATGGTGGGCACAATGCAGCTGCTGTCGCGATTGACCCGACGAGCGGTGAGATTCGAGGGCTAATAGGTAGTTACGACTGGAGCGACGAAGACTACGGTAAAGTTAATATCGTCACATCATTGCGCCAGCCTGGCTCCAGCTTCAAACCGATCTACTATGCGCACGCACTTGCGGACGGCGTCATTACTCCGGCGACGATTCTCCACGATGTAAGAAAAGATTTTGGCGGAGGATATATACCGCAAAATGCTGACAGGAGATTCCGCGGTGACGTGACAGTACGTAGCGCGCTGAACCAGTCACTCAACATCCCATCTGTCGAAGTCATGCAGAAATATGGTATCGACAAGAGCGTGGATGCAGCACAGAACATGGGTCTTGGCAGTATCAATGACGACAAAAATTATGGCTTGAGTCTGGCACTTGGTTCAGCAGAGGTGACACCGCTTGCGCTGACCAATGCTTATGCAGCATTTGCCAACGAAGGCGAGCAATTCAACACGACGGTTATCAAAAACATCAAGAATAAGTTCAATGATCAAATTTATACGGCAAATGAACAGTCCAAGCAGGTTATTAGTCCGCAGGGAGCATTCCTCATTTCTGATATTCTGTCCGACAACACCGCACGAGCACCGATTTTTGGTAGTACACTCAATGTGTACGATGCCAAGACAGGGGCGGTCAAAAAGGTTGCTGTCAAAACCGGTACGACCAATGATTCACGCGATGCCTGGACTGTAGGGTATACGCCGCAGCTCGCTATGGGTGTCTGGGTTGGCAACAACGACAACGAAGCAATGCTCAATGGCGGCTCGATTATGGCCGGTCCGATATTCACCAGAGCTATGGGTTCGATATTGGCGGGCGTAGATACGAAATTTACGCCACCATCCGGGGTCACTCAGCGTAATGTGTGTTTCAGTAATCACGGCCTAGCAGACAACTCGGTCAAGGGACAAACGTACAGGGAGTATTTCTTGGATTCGGCACTGCCAAGTGCGCGGTGTTCCGCGAAGAGTTCGTCGCCATCACCAAGTCCGAGCAAATCGGCAACACCGGACGATGATGTGAACTTGTCGATGACACTATCGGCCAATCCTAGCGGTAGTGCACCTCAGGATACGCCAGTCACATTTACAGTCACGCTTTCTGATAGTGCAGCGACAGGATCAGTGACATTTATGGATGGTGATCAAACGCTCGGTACGCCTCAGGTGTCAGGTGGCAGCGCGTCGATTATTACACCGTTCTTGTCTCCTGGTCCGCATACGATCGTTGCAACGTTTACGCCAGACGATTCATCGCAGTTTGACAGCATAACAAAATCACTTAACTACACCATTAGCAATGGAAACGGTACGCGATCAAGAGATGATGACAATAGAGGGCGTCGCGGATTTTTTGATCGCGGTTAGCTAAAAACGACCTGAATCGTAGAAGAAGTGGTGATCATGACCAGCTTGCGGCATACTCAAAGCCTCGGGGTAGCTTAGTAGGACGAAGCCGAGTGCGACGATGAAAAACGATGCCATCAATGCGAGTGCACCCAGAACTATACCGGCAATTGCCATGCCTTTATGTTGCTGATTAACAAGCGCGACAATACCGAAAATCAAAGCGACAGCACCGAGCATGACGCCGAGAAACGGTACCCAACCGAACAGAAAGGCGAAGATACCGACGGACATTGACGTGACCGCGAGTCCATTTGATGGCTGAACAAGTTTTTCTGCTTTTTCTTCGACTACCTTTTTCTTGCTTGCACTGGGTTTGCTTGGCATGACGATTCTCCGTTTATCTCTCTATTTGTTATAGCATAGTCGGCCGGGGTGGTTCAACGATGACCCCGGTGAATAAGTGTGTCATAATGGCAGTATGATTGCACATGTAGAGGGAACGGTTACAGAAAAATTATTGACGTCAGTCATCGTAGATGTTCGCGGGGTCGGATACGAAGTTAATGTCGCGACGAGTGATTATGAGCGTGCATCGCTGAATGAAACGATCAAGTTTTATACGTATCATCATATCCGTGAGCAATCACAGGATTTGTTCGGATTCAGTACGCTCGCGGCGAAGAAGCTGTTTGAACTTTTGATTACCGTGCAGGGAGTCGGTCCAAAAGCGGGACAATCGATATTGTCACTCGGTGACAGCGAGGTGGTCAGAAATGCCATCGCGAACGGCGACAGCGCGTTTATCGCCAAGGCGTCCGGCGTCGGCAAACGCATCGCCGAACGCGTGGTTGTTGATCTTTCCGACAAGGTTGGCTCGCCGCTCCGTTACGATACGAGCAATACCGGCGTGTCGCAACCGATGACGCATACCGATGAGGCACTCGAAGCACTCATGGCACTTGGTTATAGTCTCGCCGACGCGACCAAAGCACTTGAAGGCGTGCCGACCGAGCTATCGACAGCCGACCGCGTCACACAGGCGTTAAAAGGGTAAGTCGGTTATAGTCTCAAAGGTAGTTGGCTCCACAATTCGTTCGATCTTCGTATTCAATGTGCTTATGGTAGGGTATGATAAAAACATGAATTACAGACGAGTATCTTCACGATACTTTTTACTGGCACGACTGGTCATTATTTTGGCAGTTTTAGGGCTTGGTGTTTTTGTCGTTGCGAATGTCGGTGAAGATCTTTCGCAGACTGCTTTTGGCTTAATCGCGTTTATCATAAGCGCGGCGGCATTGTTGTTGACGACGCTACAAAGCGTGTCGATCGTCAAGCAGGAGCAATTGACCGAACAAGCGGTGCGTGAGGTACGAGAGACAGGTGAACAGCTGAAATTACTGATTAGCAGTGACCGCAAGTTAGCGCATCAGGTCAATGAGGATATCGAACTGGATCGTAAAATTATCGAAGTACTTGAAGAACATAGCGTGGGCGATAGTCACGATGCACGACGTGATGCTGCCAAACGTATTCGCAAACTGTTGCACAAGTCACACGGCACCTCATCGTAAATTCAAAGGCTGTCTTTAGACAGAGCGGTGTGGGATAATGATGGCATGGCTATAGAACGAATCGTCGATACGTCCGTACATGATGACGACAATGACGAACAGGTAATCGAACTGACATTGCGACCGCAGACGTTCGCTGACTACGTGGGGCAGGAGCATCTGAAGAAGAATCTGCAGCTTGCTATCGCGGCGGCAAAAAAACGCGGTGAGCCGGTCGATCACGTGCTTTTATATGGTCCGCCGGGCCTTGGCAAGACGACGATGGCGACGGTCATCGCCAATGAAATGGGTGCCGGTCTTCGCGTGACGGCCGGTCCGGCCATCGAGCGTGCAGGTGATCTGGCGAGCATACTGACCAACCTTGCGGACGGCGACATATTGTTTATTGACGAGATTCACCGCCTGGGTCGCACGGTCGAGGAAGTGTTGTATTCGGCCATGGAAGATTTCAAACTCGACATCGTGATCGGCAAAGGTCCGGCGGCGCGAAGCGTGCGGCTGGATTTGCCGAAGTTCACGGTTATCGGCGCGACGACTCGCGCGGGAGCACTTGCGGGACCACTGCGCGATCGATTCGGTATGCATCATCGATTGGAATTTTATACTCCTGATGAAATTCAACAAATCATCACTCGCGCTGCAGGACTACTGGGTAGCAAGATTGATACGAAAGCCGCCGCGATGCTGGCAGAGCGATCACGTTTGACGCCGCGTATAGCCAATCGTCTGCTCAGACGCGTTCGAGACTACGCGGATATCAACGGCGACGGTATCATTGACACGGTCATCACAACCGACGCACTCAAGTTGCTCGAGGTCGATGAGTTGGGACTCGACCCTGCAGATCGGCGATTACTGGGTAGTGTACTTGAGCATTATGGGCATAATCCTGTTGGGCTTACCACCATAGCAGCACTGACCGGGGACGAAACCAGCACAATCGAAGATTTTCATGAGCCTTATCTGATGCAAATTGGTCTGGTTGAGCGCACACCACGTGGACGTAAGGTGACCATGAAGGCTGCTAAACATCTCGGGACACACCCACAGCGAGAATTACTGTAACGAAAAACGAGCACTCCTAGTGATATAATAATTGTCATGAGTTCCAAGGAGCAACCTGACTACAGTCAACCCGTCGCCTACGACAAGGATGGTCGACCCCTTTATGCGCACCCACCCAAAGATTTAGGACAGCAGGCGTCATCACAGGTCGTTCACGTGGCTCGCTCAATCGACCCGGTGAAACCGCAGATTTCAGAGGAGACGAGGCGTCTCCATGAAGAATCTGTCGCAAAGTACCCACGTTTGAATCTCAGCGAGGGCGAGTATGTGATCAGTGCTGTGCGTCGTCACTGGATAGGATTGTTGACGCCGGTGTTTGTCGGAGCATTTTTGGTGCTATTCGTTATTGCTGGTCTTGTGAGTTATCCCGTGCTTGTACCAAATGGCAATCCTCCATTTGAGTCACTACTACTGCCTGCCGCGCTATTTCTCACGTTGATAGGTCTCGGTGTGTATATCGCCGTATGGGTATATCTGAATAACCGCTTTTTCTTAACCAATGAGAGCGTGATACAGGAAATCCAAACCAGCCTGTTTGCACACCACGAACAGACGGTCAGTTTGCTGAATATCGAAGATGCCAGTTATACCCAGAGCGGTATAGTGCAGGTATTGTTTGGGTACGGCTCCATACGATTGAGCACCGAGGGTGACGAAACGACGTATCGTTTCCACTATGTTTCAAATCCGAAGCATCAGATAGCACTGCTTAACAATGCAGTCGAAGCTTTCAAGCATGGTCGTCCCGTAGAGAACGATTAATTGCCAGTATTTTAGGTTTAGTGAGATCGGTTCTTTTTGACGTATTGCGCTTCACTTTGGAGATCAGCGCGAAGCGTGTAGCCCTTGCAGTTACCGTCATTGTCGCAGTCTGTCGCATCGTAATGATAGTTCTGACTTTTGCCAGAAGCGAGTGCTTCCAGGCGTTTTTCTACGTCGTCGCTCGTGTCGCCGCTATCAATCAATTTCTGTAGCTCTTCTTCACTAAGCATGTCTTTACCGAGCGTGAAACCGTCAGGGTCAGTAAAGAGCGCAGGATCTACCGAAGGTAGGGTTTCTGCTGTCAGTGTCGCAGGATATGACTTATGTTGCTTGTAGTAAACTTCCTCTAGCGCGTAGTGCATGGCGTTTATAGCAGTTTTGCGCTGAGCATCCTGGTTGGCAACTTTCAGACTATTCATCTGGTTATAGACGAGAATACCGGCAAACGCCAGTACGACTATAACCACAATCAGCTCTATGACGGTGAAGCCATGCGCACGCGAATATTGCTTGACGTTCATTAGGCATATTATAGCAAAAACTGGGTTATAATAGTAATAGTTATTAATTCCGGAGGGAGAAGAAAGTGGCTAAAAAGGCAGAAAAAGCAGCCGTGACTGATACCGGCGCGTCAAATGACGCCAAGCTGAAGGCACTCGGCCTGGCAATGGACCAGATTACCAAACAGTTCGGCGACGGGTCGATCATGAAACTGGGCGAAGCACACAAGGTGGACGTGGAGCTGATTCCATCTGGCGCGTTGAGCCTTGACTTAGCACTCGGAGGCGGCTATCCAAAGGGGCGTATCATCGAAATCTATGGACCGGAAAGCTCCGGCAAGACGACGCTGACGCTTCACGCGATCGCTGAAGTCCAACGAGCGGGAGGCACGGCAGCATTTATTGATGCCGAGCACGCGCTTGACCCTGCGTATGCCAAAAAGCTTGGCGTCGATACTGATAACCTGCTTGTGAGCCAGCCGGACAACGGCGAGCAAGCACTCGAAATCGCGGAAACGCTTGTGCGTAGCAATGCCGTGGACTTGGTAGTCGTTGACTCCGTAGCCGCACTGGTGCCGCAAGCAGAAATCGACGGTGACATGGGTGACAGCCACATGGGGCTGCAGGCGCGTCTGATGAGCCAGGCACTGCGTAAGCTGACTGGTATTATCAACAAATCCAAGACGACTGTCATCTTTATCAACCAAATCCGTATGAAGATTGGTGTCATGTTCGGCAATCCCGAGACGACGACCGGCGGCAACGCGCTGAAGTTTTATGCGAGCGTACGTCTCGACATTCGTCGCATCGGCCAGATTAAAAACGGCGAAGATATCATCGGCAACCGCACCAAGGTAAAGATCGTCAAAAACAAAATCGCGCCGCCGTTTAGAGTGGCTGAATTTGACATTATGTACAACGAAGGTATTTCCAACACTGGCGACGTGCTCGACCTCGCTGTGCAGCACGAGATCGTTGGCAAAGCGGGTGCATGGTTTGACTACGCTGATGCCAAGATTGGTCAGGGTCGTGAGCAAACCAAGGTATATCTGAAAGAAAATCCGAAAGTCCTCGCGGAGATTGAAAAGAAAGTCCGCGCAAAGGTAGCCGAAGAGGAGGCGTAATGTCGACCAAGAAAGTCGAAACGGTCAGTTGGATCAACCGCTGGGGTGATCCCCGTCGAGAAGATTACTTCAATGGTCGTCACCCTCGATTAGCCAGAAAAGTTTTGGATATGTATGGGGTTGAGCGTCCTATAGATTTGCCATCTCAAACGCAAATTCCAGTTGATGAAATTGATGGGATAAAGGACGAAAATCTCAAGGAAGCTCTAGCTGCACAAAAGGAAGATCGCGAAACGGATGCAGTCTTTATTCATATACCGGTCGCATACATGCCGGGCCGTATTTTCAGTCACGGATGGCACATGCGTCGGAGAACTTTCAGAGAAAGCTTTGTTGAGAGCGAGAACGTAGAGTCGCAAGAAGATTCATCTCAAAACGAATAACGTGAAAATCACCGCACTGACCACTCAACAAAAAGACCAAAATCGCGTTAATGTGATGGTGGACGGCAAATTCCGATTTAGCTTGGATATTTTTCAGATTTCCGATCTTGGTATCAAGGTAGGGAGGGAGTATAGCGAGCAAGAACTTGCTGATTTAGAGACCGAAAGTCAGTTTGGCAAGCTGTACGCCAGAGCACTGGAATACTGCCTGATGCGACCGCACAGTGCCCGTGAGGTGCGCGACTATCTCTACCGCAAAACCATCAGCAGAAAATACCTGAAAAAAGGTTCATCCTTAAACAGGGGTAAAAAGTTGCAAAATGAGCTAGTGGAGCGACCGGGCGTGAGTCGGGCAGTGGCTGGTCGCGTGTACGACCGGTTGGTCGAAAAAGGGTATATAAACGACGAGAAATTCGCGCGGTTTTGGATAGAGAATCGTAATCTACGCAAGGGCACCAGTATGCGCAAGCTTCAGGCGGAACTAGCTGCAAAAGGCGTCGAGAGATCAATAGTCGAAAAGCTACTAGGTGAGTCAAGTCGTAGTGACATGAGCGAGCTGCAAAAAATTATCATCAAAAAACGCGCTCGTTATCCGGATGAACAAAAGTTTCTGCAATATCTTGCTCGTCAAGGCTTTTCCTATGATGACATTAGGCACGCACTCGCTGATGATTAATGGTCGTCGGATTCGATGTGGGCGGTTTCTGGTTGCGGTGTGGTCTGACGGAACGGATTGACATAATGACGGCTCGCGCCTGCTGCCACTGTGTCTTTGACTCGACCAGACTTGATGACAATTGAAGTATCGTTAACCTCGACAATTTGACCACGATGAACGAGTAACTCGTCGTCATTGAAGCTTTTGAGAAGCGGTTTTTTGACGACTAATTGCTGGATGACAAAGCTGTCGATATCGATGACGTAATCACTGACTTTACCGATTTTTTTCTTGTGGTCATCGATAACCTGTTTGCCAATGAGTTCATAAGCCATCTCATAAATATGTTTATCAGATATGATATCGTCAGGCTCCAGAAATTCATCGCTACTATCGATAATCATGCCTAAACTGCCCATCTCACGGATGTCGATGGTTCGCAAGTATGACGGATCGTGATCAAGGTGTGGGCCCGCGACACGGTATGCGATGATTGTAAGATTGTGCGGATTGACAACAGCGACGCTCGTAACAGCCAGCTCCTTGCCGGTTTGCAGGCTCATGACAGGTGTCCCAATCAATTCAGATCCGCTAACTAACATATCTTCAGTATACCGTGGTAGCTCTATTCAACAAACGGGTTAGGTCGCGCAGGAGGAAGGTTAATCGAGGTGTTCGCATTGGTGCTGTCATGAAGTTGTTTGATTTTGTCGATAGCCTCTTTGTTGAAATTACCAATAGTACTACTTGTGTTGCTGGACTCCGTATCGGTAGCGAGAGAAAAAACTTGATAGAGTGAGAGTGTAGCAACTGCGATTAGGATACCGACTATTGATATGAAGATGACAGGGTGATGATGTCCGAAGAATCGACGTAAACTGTTGATAATCATGTATAGTTGTGGTGTCATCGTGTGTATACCTCAATTTGAATAGGGTTTACTCGAATGTCATGGTCCTTTTGATCTTTGAGGATAGAAACTCCCTTGACTTCCATCTTTGTGAGGTTTAGCTCGATGGCTCGGAGGAATTTCATGAACGACTTATATCTGACTGGGTTTTTAAGGCTGATAGAAACAGACGTGGTCTTAAGGCCCGGTACAGTAAGGGCGGCAGAAGCCTCGCTGTCGGCTGGCTGTGCTTGCCCGCCAGATGCAGACCCGTCAGCACTGTCAAACATGTAGCCAATAACAGTCACTCCAGCGTCACGCGCGTAAGCGTTGATGTCCTTCATGATTTGATTTTGATACTGATAAAACTGACTGTCGGCTACGATGCTTTTTGCTCTCGTGACAGCTACTTCATTTTCCTGAAGTTCCTTCTCGAGTCGCTGGAGCGTCGCTATGTCTTCACTGCTGGCAGTAGCAGCGACATTATCCGCGTTGATCTGTGCAGCATATTCGACCATACGCTCGTGGTAGAGCCAGAAGCCGACACTACAGACGATAAGGATTAATCCTATCATACAGAAGAGAACGAGTCTCAGTTTGGTCGGAGTCAATTTACGTACGTGTTTTTCAATCATTCTGCGGCCGTCCTGTCTAATTTTGCACTGATAGCTATAGTGATCGGATACGGTACGGACGTGTCACTTTCTGATTCATTCATAGAAATGCTTTGAAAGTGAACATCGCTAAATATATCTGACTTTTCAAAATTGGTCTTTAACTGGTTTGCCGCGCTGTAGTCTTTGGCGCGGGCGGCGAACATAGTATCTTTGCCAAATGCACCGACGTTCAAGTTGAGGTTATCAAAAATGACCCCCTCGGGTAAGAGTTTGGTTATTGCGATGATGGCATTAGTATAGCTTATGCCGTTGTCGATGATTTTGTCGGCTATAGCGAGATTATTGCGGTATTCCTCAGCTTCTTTGCGGGTTTCACTGTAATCCTTTGCCTTCGAGTTGTTGTCAGTGGTCGCACTCAAAGCTTGTGATTGATTGTCGCGAAGAATCGCATAAAACAAGAGGCACACAAGTGCCAAGAACAAGGCAGCACCAGCTGCCAACAGATTGTAGCGTAGCAGTATGACATTCATCCGGGCTGCTCGGATGTCGCGCTTGGTTTCGTCTGGCAAAAGATTGATCATTCCCACATCGCTCCTTTCGGAACGTTGGCGAGTCCGGCAACACTGATATAACGTGAACGGAACTGCTTGGCTGGTTGCGGCAGTGCACCGAAGTCAAGCTCCTGCCATGGGTTTGCTGCGCGAGCAGGCATGACGAGTTCATTCGTGAAGAATTCGCCGATACCCGGCACGTTGCTACCGCTACCGACGATGAGCACTTGCTCAAGTCGACGGTCATTGCTGAGTCGTTCATTGTAGTAACGGATAACCTTGCGTGTTTCTGTGATGATAGCACGCAGGGATGGTCTGAGCGCGCTGGCGAGTTTAGCTTGTTTTGGTCCGGAGGATAGTCCGTTGAGTACTTTGAGCTGGTGAGCGTTTTCAAGTGTGACGCCTAGTTTTTTGGCGATGTCTAACGTAAACGTATTGCCGCCAGTTGCGATACCTCCGGTAATACGGACTGAACCGTCGAGGACAGCAATGTCAGTGTTGGCAGCACCGATATCGACGATGACGGTTGGCAAGTAGCCCTCCTCGGTCGATTTGAGGACGCGTGCTACAGCATTGATAGCTGGCTCGATCATGGCTACTGTCAGACCAACTGATTCACAGGCAGCAAGTGCCGTATCAACCAGTTTGCGCGGGACAGCACTCATGATGACGGTGATAACGTCGTTGTTACGTTCGATGACGTCGTAGTCGACATAGAGTAGTGAGATAGGTAGAGGAATGTACTGACCAACCTCTATGGCGACAGCTTCTTTGAGTGTACGCTCTGCCGAAGCGGGGACGGTAAATGTACGTGAAAACGTGCGAGCCGTGGGAATACCTAAAACCACTTGGTCGCTGACTAAATTGCCAACGAGTTTTTTCTGCAAAAGTACTTGCAAACTAGTCAGTAGGTAGTTGCCTTCGCCATCGAGTGCCTTTTTGATCTGTAGCGGGTCGAGATCGGTCGCGCCGTAACCGGTGACGAACTGGCGTTTAATATCAATGGACATTATTTTCATGTCCGTACTGCTGATGTCGAGACCGATGAGAGGTTTGTCTTTGAAGAATAGTTTCGTCATGATGCCCACGCGGTTTTCCGGTGTTAATTGTATCACGCCAACACCGCTTATGGCTACCCTTTACTCAATCTGATTGGCAAGTCCGGTGATCGGTCCAAGGACGCTGGCCGCAATCAGACCGACAGCACTACCCATGATGACAATCATGACTGGTTCGATGATTGAGCTGATGCTGCTAATAGCAGTGTCGACTTCTTCTTCGTAAAACTCAGCAACCTTTACGAGCACAACGTCGGTCTGTCCGGTTTCTTCACCGACAGCGAGCATCTGTGACACGATGGCCGGGTAGAGCCCATCATCTTCGAGGACGCGTGACAATTGCTCACCATTTTTGACCTTGTCGACGGCGTTGAGGAGCGACTCCTCGTACACTGCGTTACCGAGGGCGTGCGCGGTGACGGTCATCGTCTCGATAATCGATACGCCAGCACCGGAAAGTGCCGAAAACGTACGGGCGAACCTGGCGACGATGACTTTGCGGATAATGCCGTTGACCGCCGGCGTGCGCAGTGCGATGGTATGGAATAGCTTGCGACCGGGGGGAGTCCTGATATATCGAACAAGACCGATGATGGCACCAATCATGCCTATGATGACAAAAACGCCATACGAAAGCAGGAAGGAGCTGATACCAAGCATAAATTGGGTAAGAGGGGGCAGCTCGGCATCATCGCCAGCAATCTGCTTGATAATATCGCCAATCTGAGGGATGACAAACATCATGAGTCCGAAAAAGGCGAGTATAGTGATGACCAGCAGAACCATCGGATATGTCATGGCACCTTTGACCTTTTTGCGGATGGTCGCGTTTTTTTCCTGCTGGATGGCAAGGCGCTTTAGGATTTCATCCAGAATACCTGCGGTTTCACCTGCTCGAACCATATTGATGTAGACATCGCTGAATGTCCGCGGATATTTGGCAAGCGCATCACCGAGTGCCGCGCCGCCCTCCACGTCTTTGATGACATTGACCAGGATGTTTTTAAGTGCACTGCTTTCGCTATGCTGCTCGAGTGAATTGAGCGATCGGAGCAAGGGCACGCCTGCGCTGACCATGGCACTAAGCTGACGCGTGAAAATCACAAGGTCGTCGGACTTGACTTTGTTGGAATTAAAAAATTTTCCAAGGGTCGGTGATGATTTTTTGGCATTGGTAATGCTGAGCGGACGAAGGTTCTGCTTTTTGAGTGCCTCCATGACCACTGTCTCGTCAGTGGCTTCAAGTGTCCCTTTGGTGATTTTGCTCGTCACATCGGACGTGGCTACGTATTCAAATGTCGGCATGGCGGTTTATTCTTTCGTGACCCTCAGTACTTCTTCAATGGTCGTCTCGCCGCGCAATGCTTTGATCAGACCGTCTGCTTGCATGGTTATCATACCATCTGCGATAGCCTGCGCTTGCAATTGAGCACTCGTGGCGTTTGCGGTAATGAGTTTTTGGATGGACGGAGTGTTGTTGAGCACTTCATAGATACCGATACGGCCCTTAAACCCATCGTGTTTGCCCGTTTCGTTTTCGAATTCGCCGGGTTTGTAGAGTACATTGATACCGTTTGGATCGGTGCTCAGAGGCGCGTTGCCGCCTACGCCAGCTGCAGCCGCTTGTTTTTCGAGCTCGTGGATATAGCGAAAATCCTGGTCTGGACGCAAATTGAACATATGGACGATAGCGTCTTTTTCCTCCTCGGTCGGCTGATAGGGTCGTCTGGTTTCTTTGTCGAGACGACGCACCAAACGCTGACCGACGATGGCACGGACGGTACTCGCGATGAGAAACGGCTCGATGTCCATATCGAGTAAACGAGGCAGAGCGGTCGCGGCGTTGTTGGTGTGCAGCGTACTGAAAACCAAGTGACCGGTCAGAGCTGCTTGCACCGCTAGATTGGCTGTTTCGGTGTCGCGGATCTCACCGACCATGATGATGTTCGGGTCTTGACGCAGCAATGCACGCAGACCGTGCGCAAAGGTCATGCCAGCAGCATCGTTCGTTTGGGTTTGGTTGACGCCTGAGATACGGTATTCGACCGGGTCTTCAATGGTGCTGATGTTGACGTCAGGACGGTTCAATTGTGAGAGCGCGCTAAACAAGCTGGTTGATTTACCGCTACCGGTCGGTCCCGTTACCAAGACCATGCCGTGGGGTTCGCTGATAGCTTCAGTGATTGATTCCATAGAGTGTCCCCAGTAGCCGAGCTCATCCAAGCCAACGGCTTGATTGGACTCATCGAGGATACGCATGACAATCTTTTCGCCGTCGGTGATGGGAAGCGTGCTGACACGAAGAGCATATTGCTTACCCGCCACAGTCACCTTGAAGCGGCCGTCTTGCGGGACACGACGCTCGTCAATTTTGAGATTGGAAAGGATTTTGATACGGCTGATAAGAGCGGCATGGACATTACGCGGTAACCGGTTTACCTCCTTGAGGACGCCGTCGATACGATAGCGGATCTGGACGTAATCTTCACGCGGCTCAATGTGGATATCACTGGCGTTACTACGGATAGCGTACTCGAGGAGTAGGTTAATAGTTTGAGCGATGGGGGAGTTTTCGCTAACGTCCTCATCGCTGACCTTTTCTTCTTGCGGTTCGTCTTCTTCACGTTGAATATCGATAACATCTGAGAGTTCTTTGTCGACGTTGCTGCGGTAGTTTTCCAGTGCTGCCTGGATGTTGGCGTGCGGTGCAATATACGTCCGGACATTCTCGCCGATTTGTTTCTGGATGAAGTCGACAGCCTGTACGTCATCGGGATCTTCCATGGCAAGATGTTGCATACCATCAGGGTCCACCTTGAATAAGACTGCGTTGTATTGACGGGCAATGCGTTCAGGGATCTTATTCAGGATGTCAGAAGGTATATCCTTGGCGTCAATTTCGATGTAGGGGAGGCCGCTATATTCAGCAAACAGCTTTGTCAGATCGGCATCTTCAAACATCTTCTTGTCGAGTGCCACCTGATACATTGGCTTACGCAAACGAGAGCTCTCATTTTTGAGGGCTGCAATATCACTTTTGGTAAAGCGTTTACTCTGCGTGAGCAGCTTCTCCAATGTCCCATCCGATATATGCATAATGCTCGTTCTTATTGTAAAGGAACAGATGATAAAATGCCAGAGCCTTACCAGGATAAGACGCGAACTTGTTGGTTCGAGTTCTAACAGAGAGCAGAGTAAGCTATAATGACATCAGTGACAGAGGTAACTAGTGACAAAAGTATGCAGGAAGTCGGCGAACGCCTAGGGCGTCTGTTTGCTGGTGGTGAGGTGGTTGAGCTCGTGGGTGACGTCGGTGCAGGCAAAACGACACTGGTGCGGGGCATTGCGCGCGGCATGGGGGTTGATGAGACAGTACAGAGTCCCAGCTTTACGATTAGCCGGGTTTACGACGCTGCGGGCGGGCGACGGCTGGTGCACTATGATTTCTATCGCTTGACCGACCCCGGTATTATGCGTGATGAGCTTGCCGAGACGATAAGCGACGATGCCGCCAGTGTGGTTATCGAATGGGCCGACACTGTGGAGCAAACACTGCCAGAAGACCGGCTGACAATTGTTATCACTAGCACTGGTGAAGGCACGCGTCAGCTCGAGTTTCGGTCAGGCGGTGACAAAAGTGCGAAGCTCATGGAGGCGGTGGCATGATTTTACTGTGCGATACGTCTACACCGGTGTGTCGACTGACGCTTATCGATGGTGATGTACGTGTGGAACGCGAGTGGCAGGCGGATCGTCAACTGGCAAGAGGTATGCTGGGTTGGCTGAACGAGCAGCTGGCAGAGCAAAACAAGACATGGCAGGATGTAGTGGCAATTGGTGCGTTTTCTGGGCCGGGCAGTTTTACTGGTTTGAGAATCGGGTTGACAATACTAAATACACTAGCCGACAGCTTAGATATACCTATTGTCGGCGTGACGGGCCATGATTGGCAGGCGACAGCACTCGTGCGACTGAAACAGGGTGAAAATGATCGTATTGCCCTACCCTTTTATAGTTCTGATGCGCATATTACAACACCACGGAAATAACCTTGCCGGGGTCTATGCGAGACGCTACAATATGTATAGTTTGTAAACGAACAAGCTCTGATAATTACTGAAAACATGGCGTTCGCCCCCGATACTACGACTGATACTCAGAGAAACCGGCGAGCGGACCCAGGAAGGATACACGATGATAGAAAGCATTATTGCCGTAGCGGTCGGTGCTCTTTGTGGTGTGACAGGGACGGTTGTTTACAGCCGTAGTCGCACAGAGGCCAGCAAAAACAAAGCAGAACAGGCTCTCGCCAAGGCACAAGAAAAGGCCAGCCAGATCGTTCTGAAGGCTAAGGACGAAGCAGTCGCGCTAGAAAACGAACGACGCAAAGAGCTTAAAAAGATTGAAAATCGATTGGCTGATCGAGAAACCACACTCGACAAGAAATTGGACGAACTCGATAAACGTACCGAGAAGCTACGCTCTCAGGAAGATGAAGTTGAGAAGCTAAAGGACGAAATCCGTGATCTTCGTACAAAACAGCAGGAAAAGCTAGAAAAAATCGCCAAGCTAACCAAAAAAGAAGCCAGCGAAAAATTACTCGAAATGACCGAGCGCGATATCAAAAACGACCTTATGGGCTTAGTGTCTAAATTACAAAAAGATGCGATGGACGATGCCGAAGAGCGTGCACAGACCATTATCCTGACTGCCATGGAACGTATGAGCAGCGAAGTGACCGCAGAGCGAACTGTCACCGCTATCAAGTTAGCTGACGAAGAAATGAAAGGTCGCATCATCGGCAAAGAAGGCCGTAATATACAGGCACTGCAACGTGCGACAGGTGTCGATATTCTCGTGGACGATACGCCAGGCATGATCGTGCTTTCCAGTTTTGACCCAGTGCGCCGTCAGGTTGCGCGCATTAGCTTGGAAATGCTCATGAAGGATGGCCGTATTCATCCGGGTCGCATTGAAGAAGTTGTAGCCAAAGCTCATAAGCAAATCGAAAAAGAAGTCAAACAGGCTGGTGAGGATGCTGCTCGCGAAGTTGGCGTTACGGGCATCCCACGCGAAATGCTGCAGCTGCTGGGTGAGTTGAAGTTCCGTACCTCATACGGTCAGAACGTGCTGATGCACAGCACCGAAATGGCACACATGGCCGGTATGATTGCCGAGGAGATCGGTGCCAATGTCCGGACGGTCAAGATCGCTACCCTGCTCCACGACGTCGGCAAGGCTGTCACGCACAAGGTCGAAGGCAAGCACCACCATATCGGTGCCGAACTGGCGCGCAAGTATGGCATGAAAGACGACGTTGTCCATGCCATCGAAGCGCATCACGATGATATTGACGCGACCACGCCGGAAGCTCTAGTGGTCCGTGTCTGCGACGCGCTGTCAGCTGCTCGTCCAGGTGCGCGCAATATCAGTGCCGAAAACTTCGTAGAGCGCATGAAAGATCTGGAAAACATTGCCAATAGCTTCAAGGGTATCGATAAGTCCTACGCCATCAGTGCGGGCCGTGAAGTGCGAGTTATTGTCCGTCCAGAAAATGTCGACGATCTGAGTGCTATCAAACTAGCCCGTGATATTGCCAACAAGATCGAATCGACCATGCAGTATCCTGGTACGATCAAGGTGAATGTCATCCGTGAGACCCGCGCCATCGAATTCGCAAAATAGCAGCGTATATTGCAATTTTATACAAAATATGCTATAGTAGTTAATAATGAACCTGCACGGAGAACGAGCACCGCGTGGTCAGTGGATGGCCACAGATGGGCGAGAGCTGTACCACAACTGGCTGGTAAGTTTGATTGAACAGCACAACACTAACGCGAGTGACAACTATGATGGTCTGCAGCCAAACGCTAACACTCGGGAGCCAGTGATACTCGATAGACTTGCACACTTCGCACGAGACTTTTCCGACAAATTCCTTGAAACCAATCAAGCACAAGGTGCCGAAAGTACGAGTGTACTGATAGACTCGGCTGATCAAATCAAATATTACACAAGTGCGGACGATATGCTGGGCGAATCGTCTAACTGGCACCGCGCGATAAAAGAACATACGCGTGATGGCATCAAATTTGCTTGCAGGGTATCGCTGGGGTTGGCGTATGATGCATACCAGAGTACCGGTCAATCATCGGAGTCTGTTGCTGATTTTTACGATAGCATATCGGAAATTATGCATAACCCGTCGTTTCATAAAGTACTCGAGACGTTTTCGACGACAGGCTTTGGCGTGCTTGGAAACAAGGTGCAAAAAGCTATGTTGAGTGAAGATATGTCTTTTGTCGTGAGCAATATCCTAGGTCTTGGTGTGTCGCCTGTCGCTAGGATAGTGCATGTCGTGCGCAATGAAGATGGAACAAGATCGTATCAACTGAACCCTCGCATTATGAAAAAGCTTTACGAAAAACTACGTGAGCAAAACAAAACACATACCATTAATCGGCTCGGTTCGCACGCACTTAGGCAACGACTTACAGATCGTTCGTTTACGACCGGGTGTCCCGTGAGGCGCGCTCCGGCACGTGAGCTTGCAAAAGGCAACGAGAAAAGCGGCATTGCACTACTCGCTGAGCATATGGGTGACGAGCTGACGCGAGCTGCCAGGGTTCGCCGTCCACTGCCGTTGTCCCAGGCCCAGTTATAATGAGAATATGAAGCGTGAAAATCTCACCAGAATGGCAGTTCAAGCCACGCTGCACTGCTTGCTTGGTTGTGCGATTGGTGAAGTGCTGGGTATGGTACTTGGTACCGCCTGGGGCTGGTCCAATCTTGCGACTGTCGTGCTGGCGGTCGGGTTAGCGTTCTTGTTCGGCTACGCACTGGCACTGTGGTCGGTTTTGAAAAACGGCGTGCCGTTTCGACCAGCGGTTCGTATCGTACTGCTCGCGGATACTGTGTCGATAGCAACGATGGAAATTGTAGACAATCTCATCATGTTGGCAGTGCCAGGTGCCATGGATACGCACCTGGGTGATCCGCTTTTCTGGAGTACTCTTGCTGTCGCGCTGACTGTAGCATTCGTGGTGACCGTGCCGGTGAATCGCTGGTTGATAGCTCGTGGCAAGGGTCACGCCATCATACACGAGCATCATCGTCATCACCACTAGCGCGTGCATTTTTCGTCGGTCTCGACGAAGCTTGCTATGATGGTCGTATGACAAAGCCATTTCTTCTCTTGCAGCTCAGACCCGAAGACGCCGCGGCAGACGACGAGTATCAGGCGTTTTTACGCAGCACAGGACTCACCGACTCACAACTGACACGTATCCGCATGGAGCACGGTTTGCCAAGCGTTGACTTAGATGAGTATAGCGGTGTGATTGTTGGTGGCGGTCCGAGCAACGTCAGTAGTCCGTCAGATGAAAAGTATGAGTATCAAAACGTTTTTGAGCCGAAGTTAAAGCAACTTCTCCGTGAGGTCATAGACCGCGACTTTCCGTACTTTGGTGAGTGCTATGGGCTTGGTATCTTGGCGGATACGTTGGGTGGGCAAGTAGGTTCGACGTATCATGAGGATGTCGGTGCGGTGACAGTGAAGTTGACGGAAGCGGGCAAAAAAGACCCGTTGCTCGCGGGTATGCCGGACGAATTTCGGGCGTTCGTGGGACACAAGGAGGCATGCGATAGTGTGCCGCCGCAGGCAACACTACTAGCCAGCAGCGCGACATGTCCGGTGCATATGATCCGTGTGGGAGAGCACGTGTATGCGACGCAGTTTCATCCTGAACTCGATAGTTACGGATTAGAAGTTCGCATCGATACCTATAGAAACGCTGGCTATTTCCCTCCAGAAGCTGCCGAAGAATTGATTGCTATGGGACACAAAGAAATCGTAACCGTTCCTGCGGAGATATTGCGTCGGTTCGTCGAGCGGTATCAATCCTGATGAAGAGCGAAGCTATCGAGGTAGTCGAGTGCTTTTTTGGCAAGTTTTTTGTTGGTGCGCAGAACGTCATTGGTGCGTAGTGCCGATGCGAACTCTTCTCGTCGCTCGTAGGCAACCTGCTCAAGCGAGAAGACATTCGGTTTGATAGTGAAGATGATGAAACGATCGTTGTCCGGGTATTGTTCGGTCGCAGGTAGACGGGTCAGAGACTCACGCTCGCTGCGAAGGAATATTTGATTGCCGGGATTTCGCATCCGGTCTGGAGTGAATGATGTCGATCGTTGAGGGTCTTGTGAGAGTGACGGATCACGAGAGAGGAAGATGTTGTTGCGGGCGATTTGCCGCACAGGATATTCGGGGAGGGTTTCGAGAGAACGGTCGACGACGTCTTTTAGCCGAGTCTTACTTCCGGTAGTTGGCGTGTGATACCCGCCCACATTTACATGAATATCATCCATGTCGCGATTGACAAAACCAGACAGGTTCCAGTTGGTCGGCGTGGCGAGGAAACCAGCGACAAATACCTGGCGACCATCGTCTTGTCGCTCTACGACGCATATGTCATCTTGTCCAAGCAAGCCACAAATGACAAGTGGATGCCAGTCATTTTTGGACGGGTGCACGCAAAACTTGTCGTCAGTCGTTTTGTTGACGATAAGTCGACCGTACTCAGCATCTTCTTCGAATCCGTATTGGTCGGGGAAGTGCTCCACTAAATAATCGGATTGCAGTTCAAGTAACTGTTGCGCTGCCGTCCGTACAGCAGCTCGACGCTTTTTCTTGCCCGGGTAAAATACCTGATCTTGGTTGGCGAGAAAGATTTCTTTGCGCAATGTGACTGCTGTTGCCAGCTCGTCATCAGGGTCAAACCAAGGGATGAATCGCTCTCCCTCACCGGGCCGTTCGCCAGGTGAAGTGATGCGACGAAAATTTGACGCGGGTGCGAGCGGATTGATACGCATTTCCCGTAGATAGGCGTTGTTGGTAGAGAGCACGATTTCACGCTCCGCATCACTGTCCGAGAACGGACAGGCAGCTTGATGTGATTTCTCCCCCGAGACATGTGAGTATGTTAGGCGCTCCATGTAGACACTAGTGTACGCGAGGGGGTGTGCGGAGGCAAGCATGAGGGGGACGAAAGAATGGCGAGGTGAAAGGGCGGTGACTAAAGTCACTGTCGCATGCTTATGAAAGAAAATGCTTCGCGCTTTCTTTCATTTCACATGCTCCACCAAACCTCGACCTTCAAATTTTGCCGGGGCAAAGTTTGGATCGAAGGTTTGAGTTCCTGCCAGCCTGGCCAAAATAAAATAGCCGTCCAAGACGGCTATTTTATTTTGGTCGGGGTGAAAGGACTCAAACCTTCGACCTCTCGGTCCCAAACCGAGCGCGCTATCAACTGCGCCACACCCCGGTGTGCAACGATAGATTATAACGTATTTTCGTGATTATCACCAGTGGTATACTAAAAGGCAATGCAAAATGCTTGGAAAAATAACAAAATGATCCGTTCAGAAAAGATTCGCTTTGGCGCGGTCGGTGTGGTAAATACCGCAGTCGATTTCGCGGTACTCTTTCTGTTAGCGGTGGGCCTGGGTATGCCCTCTATGCTGGCAAACATCGGTTCGACCTCTGTAGCACTGAGCGTAAGTTACCTGCTGAACAAAAAAGCGGTTTTCAGAAGTACCAGTACGAATAACGTACGTCAGTTTGCCCTGTTTGTCGCTGTGACGCTGGTGGGTCTATGGGTGGTGCAGGGCAGTGTGATAGTCGTCGCACTGGAGGTACTGCAGTCAGCGGGTCTGCATGAAGCCACCGCATTGTTGGCTGCGAAGCTTGTTGCGACCTGCTTCAGTTTCATCTGGAATTATCTGTGGTATAGTCGGGTTGTCTTTCGTAAAAAATGATAAAATAGGGCTTATGCTACGCTTTTTTAGAAAAAAACGTGAATTTTTGCCTACCTTCTCGTGGCGCGACTTTTCGGTACTTTTCGCAGGCTTGGCAATTTATGTCGGATTGGCCTGGAGCACGATTACGAAATTTTCTATCTGGTTCGATGAAGCGTTCGGTTCATATCTTATTCGATTCGACTTCGCTTCGCTGACGCGGTATACGGCCAACGATGTGCACCCGCCGCTGTATTACTGGTTGCTCAAAATATGGGCTTCAGCCTTTGGCAATACAGAGCTTGGCTTACGATCCATGAGTATCTTTTTTGGTGTGGTGACCATAGTGCTGGCATTTCTATTCGTACTTCGCTATTTCGGACCACGCGTGGCGTACGTGTCACTGATTTTCCTCGTTCTTTCTCCTATGTTTGTACGCTATGGTCAGGAAGCCAGGATGTATACATTGTTGACCGCTATTATTGTTGCGGCAACCTATGTATTGGTATATGCACAGCAAACGAAGAAGTTGGGTGCATGGGTGGCGTATGGCGTGTTGGTGGCACTTGGTATGTTGACGCAGTATTTTGCGGCTCTCGTATGGATAGCCCACTGGGTATGGCGTTATATGACAGTACGCTCGCATGGTGAAAAGTTTAAGAAAACCATCAAAAAATTATTTACGAAAGAGTGGGTGATCGCGCATGTCGTCGCGATTGCTGTGTTCTTGCCTTGGTTGCCGTTTTTTGTTGCACAGGTTGTGAACGTTCAGGGTAATGGTTTTTGGGTCGGTCCAGTGACGACCGTTACTCTCTCTGACTTCTTGTCAACATTCTTGATATTTCAGTCAGCGAGCGAGATGAGCGGTTGGCTAGCAGTCGGCTTTTACGCGTTGCTTGTAGTATTTGTTTACATGAGTGTGCGAGTGTTGAAGACATTGCGAGACGAAGAACGAAAATCCTACCTGTTAGTACTTTGCCTGATTGTAGCACCTGTTGTCATGCTGGTGCTGTTGTCTATGCCGCCACTGCAGTCAGTGTTCGTGGATCGATATTTGATGAGCGTCGTCATATTTATGCCGCTCTTTATCGCACTTTGCCTGGAGAAGTCGAGAGAGTTCTTGTCGACGCACGTGCGTCTTGCCGCTGGTGTACTTGTGGTCGCACTGTTTGCGATAGGCATCTACAATCAAGCGCAGATTGGCAATTATAACAAGTCAAGCGAACAGTCGAACATGACGCGACAAATTGTCGATGCTGCCCGGAGTGCGAGTCCAAATGTGCCGATTATCGCGAATACAGTATGGCTATTTTACGAAGCAGTCGTGTACGATCAGTCAATATCGAAAGTATATTTTGTGGACGAAAATACACGATATGAGTTTGGCTCATTGCTCATGCTCAAAGAAGACGATACCTTCAAGATCAAAGATATCGACACGTTTACGCAGACCAATAAGCTGTTTTGGGTGATCGGTAATATCCGTGGCGGCGGTGAGGTAACGCCGCTACGTGAAGATTGGCAAGCCATCAAATCTGTCGTCGTGGATGACAGAAAATCAGGCAAGCCTCTTCTTAAGGCGACGCTATTTAGCGCGGAATAACTTTCATCAGGAACTGTTTGCGAATCGCAAGATAAATGAGTGCGATAGAGCCAGCCGTGATGATGAAGTTGAGAATCGGTGTCGTGCTGCTGAAGTAAAGATGTATGAAAAAGACGATGACGGCATGGAGCGTGTAGACATAAAGTGAGTTCGTGCCAAATGGTATGAGTAGCCAACCGGTGTACTTGACGACTGGTTTTTGTAGCCACTCGATAACAAGGAACCATGCCCAGAACCACAGCATGAAGAGCGCGAATCGAATCAGTGGCATCTGCTCTTTGTCGAATTCATCCATCCGCAAGCTATAGGCACTGTCGTGAAGTGCTTGAGTCCAGGCGTTTGCTATAAACTCGACGGCAAAGACAGAAAAGATGTTCCAGGCGAACGTGAGCGTAGCTATGGTGACGAGCGGTATGGCGACGAATCGTGTGAGTACTTTTCGTCGTTTTGTGCACCAGTCTGAAATTGCTGGCCAATGGAAACCAATGACAAGACCGCTGAAGAAGATGATTTGCCATGGAATTGGCTGGAGCAGTTCGATGTCATGCCACTCCATAGTGCTGAAGTCCGGTGCCAGTAGCCACACTACGAAGCTCGCTGCAAGGACGAGATACCACTTACCTTTTCTCAGCAGCCATAGTGCAATCGGACTGACGGCTATATAAAAGGCGTAGTACCGCAGGTAATCAGCCCATCCGTAGGTATATTGTGAAGTCATAGTTTCCCAGACCAGTCTGAGTAGAGATTGGTCTGTCATGACACCCCACTTCAACCCGGGATTGTCCATATAGAAATTCCAAGCGATGAGCGTAAATGCGATGACCATAATAACGTAGGTGATATAGAGCTGTAATGCACGCTTGAGCACAATCGTCGCAACGTCACGGAAAGGCGCGTCTACCAGTTTGGCTCCGCGTACGACGCCGAGTACGACGCCGGAAAGTAGAAAGAATCCTTCGGCAGTGGTAACAAGCAGCGCGCCGCGCATACCGAGCCAGTCGAGATAGTTCGGGAAGAAATAGATGTGGTTGACGAGAATCGCGATCAGGAAAAACCCACGCATGACATCGAACGTAACGATCCTCGGTATTTTCCTCTTCTCGGGTTTGGACATTGCCATCCATTATATACTCTCTCGCCGTTTTTATCGCTGGTTGGGCTATAATAGGTATATATGACAATGCCAGCCGTTCCCTACAAAGCACCAGCATTTCAACTGCCTGACTCAGAGGGCAACCAGGTTAGTCTTGATCAGTTTGCCGGTAAATGGGTGGTGCTGTATTTTTATCCGAAGGACGACACTCCGGGGTGTACTACTCAGGCATGTAGTCTGCGTGATGCGCGCGATGATTTAGCAGAGCTTGACGCGGAGATCATCGGCATCAGTAAAGACGATGCCGCCAGTCATGAAAAGTTCAAAGCCAAGCACGCGCTCAACTTCACATTACTGACCGATGCGGACGGTTCAGTGATTGAACAGTACGGCGCGTGGGGTACGAAAATGTTTGGCAAAGAAGGAATACTTCGCAAAACCTTCCTGATAGATCCGACTGGCATGGTGCGTAAAGTCTATGGTCGAGTTACTCCGCTCGGACACGGTGATCAAGTGACTGCTGAACTCCAAAAGCTTCAAGCTGCGTAGTCATCGGGACGTGAAAAAGCGCGGAGGAAATTCCTCCGCGCTTTTGCCGTGCCTCAGACACATGCACGCTGCAGGACGAGCGCGTTTGTACCCAGTTGCACGGCGACGCGTTCGAACAGCTCACGCGCTTTTTTGATGATGTGAGCATCGACTCTACAGCTTTCACTGTCGTGACAATCGATGAGCGCGTTCAAGGCGTAAGCAGCTTGTTGTAACCGTGCGTCCAAGATCTCACGATCATTGCCGAGAAACGATTTGCTTCCCAGACAGTGAAGATGATAGACCCGACGTGCGGCGGTAATAATCTTGCGACCGTTGCCGACGTGGACCTCCTCGCAGAGGCCATCGTAATCTTGGTCGAGCAACGACGGCATTTGCCGTATCAGGGCCTCGACGTCGCGCAGACAGAGAGCTGCTGACATAATGTACTTCCTCTCGCTTTCGTGGGTAATGGATGCGATAACTATACCATGAAATTTAGATATGTACAATGATTAGCGGGGGCGTTTTGCGGCATGTTTGCGAGCGAGCATGGCAAAATGATCATCGATGACAGCAGGTGTAAATTTGCCGTATTTATTGGTGGCTGCCTGTTCGATTAACCAATCTGCTACAGCGGGATTCTTTGGCAGCAACGCGCCGTGGAGATAGCTGCCGATAATGTTTTTGTATCGTGCACCTTCTGAATTATCTTGTCCATTGTTGCCAGCACCGCGAACGATTGTGCCAAATGGAGCGACACTGCTTCCGAGAAATGTTTGTCCGCTATGGTTTTCGTAACCTATGATATCACCGAAATCATCACTGTGCGTGACAATGTTGCCTATCAGTCGCTCTGGCCCTGCAATTGTCTCTATGTCGAGCAGCTTGATGCCTTCAATGATGTGTCCGTCCTGCGTCTTGAAGTAATTGCCAAATAACTGATACAAGCCGCAAATCATCAACATCGGCGTGTCGCGATTAGCCAGTTCATGAAGTTTCGGTCCGATTTTGAGCAGGTCTGCCTGGATTTTGTCTTGGCCGCTGTCCTGTCCGCCACCGCCTATGATGATATCAACGTCACTCGGAAACGTATCGCCAGGGTTATAGCGAACGAGTTTCGGTGTGTAGCCGTGCCATTTGGCGCGTCGTGCCAATACAAGCAAATTGCCATGATCACCGTAGATATTCATGTCTCGCGGATATAGCTGCAAGATAGTCAATATTTTACCGCTCACGATATTACCTCGACATTCGTGATTTTCCCGAGCTCTCGCCTGATCGCAAGCATGGCGGTGTAGGTGCAGTAAATACGTTTTGGTTGTTCGGTACTGCTTGCTAAAAAGTCACGAAGACCTTTGGCCAAATGAGTATCCACGCTATCTACCTTTACCTCATCGTACTGTAAACGGAGTGCCATGTCGTATGCGCGGACGCCACTGACTTGCGTGACGCCGCCACTTCTCAAGCTCCCGAAGTCGACATCCCATAGCCAGCTCATGTCACGCCCATCGGCGTAGTTGTCATTGATAGCGATCATTGTGGCGTAACCTTTCGGATCAAAGGAGCGCAGACCAAGCCGGAATCCGCTCGGATTTTTGACTAACACCAGCTCACAGGGCTGTCCATCAACGATTAGTCGCTCTCCGCGACCAAACGCCGGTGTAATCTGGGAGAGACACTCAAATAGTTTTTGCTGATGAGTTTGACCGTCCATGATCGCGCGGGTGAGCGCGAGTGCTGCTGCTGCGTTGTAGACATTATATATACCTTGTAGCTTGAGAGATGTCTGGACGGGTTTGCCGTCGATAGTAAACGTGGCCCTTTCGCCGAGTGCACTGAGCAGTACGTCGGCTTTAGGCAGTTTTGTGCGTGCCTTGCCTTTGCCGTGCATGTCGTCGTCGCTCGGGAACGTATCACGTAGTTTGGTGTCCAGACCAAAAAACTCCACGTGCTTATCTTTTAACAGACTGGCGACTTTAAGTAGCCTCGGATCTTCGCGATTGATGACAACCGTATCTTTGGTTGCTTGGGCAATGCGAGCGAGCATACCGGCGGTCGTGTCAATTTCACCGAAACGATCCAGCTGGTCGCGCATGACGTTGAGTAGCAGACTGTATTTCGGTGGGATTTGCTCCACGAAATGTACAGCATGCGCCTCATCCAGTTCCAGTACGGCAATGTCTGCCCGTAGTCGCCCGCGATGGTCGACTTCGCCGAGCAGAGCCGCCGCAACGCCACGACTGAAGTTGCTGCCGGTGCGATTGGTAAAGACCTTTAGTCCTTGACTTTCAAGCAGTTCGACAACCATCTTGGTGGTAGTTGTCTTGCCGTTCGTACCACTTACCAGGACGACGCCGTAGTGAAGTTGTGCCAACGTATCTCTGACGAAGTGTCGATCGATCTTTTCAACAAACAGACCAGGCAGGGCAGAGCCGCCGCCGCGCAACCTTGCGATATAACGCACGGCCTTGCCCATCAATACGCTGTAAGGTTTTGACATATTACCTCTATTTTAGCAGAGGACGAGGTGATACAATATGTTTATGCTTTTGGTAGTAGAGTTGTTCCGCTGGTGGTACACCGATGGGTGGCGTCAGCGCGCGAAACGCGTTGCTCTCCGGCTTGACGGAATGATTGACTATTTCTCGATGGATTTGTTGCTCAAAACACTGTTTGCGCCATTTCGCCAGATATCTGCCGGACGAGTTGATGGACCTCTGGGTGTCAAGCTCCGCGCCATGGTGGACAAACTGTTTTCGCGTATCATCGGTGCGTTTGTGCGTATGCTGATCATGGCTGTCGGTCTGGTCGCGATCACCTTGCAGGTCTTGATTGGGCTACTTGTCTTGTTAGGCTGGGCGTTACTGCCACTACTTCCAATTGTCGGCGTCGTTTTGAGCCTGAAAGGTCCGGCATTCTGATGAATTCCACGTTTTATAAGTACAGTAGCGTGCGCGCGGCAAAGTCACGTCTTGGTGTGCGTCTCAATACCATGTGGCAAGCAATATTAATCTTGTTGATAGGCCTCCTCGTAATCGGCGGTATCGCAGTGCTTTTTGTCCTGCATAGTAGTTGGGGTTGGCTCCTCATAGGCCTGGCGGCAATGCCGTTTATGCTCTATGCGTGGCATCGTGGTGATTTGACACAACCTCCGGTCACGACGAATTCGGTGGATGGACTGCTCGCAGGAGACATACTGGGTCAGCTCACGCGCAATCCGACCCCGAAAGATTTAGCTGCAGCCGCAGCGTCCGTGAGAGGTGGACAGTTTTTTGCAATTCGGTTTGGTATCACGAAAAACTTTCTCAACGATATCACGAGTGACAAGCCCGAAGACACCGAAATCGTTTGGCAGCACGCATTGGAGATTCGAACCCAGACTGACGCGAAACATCTCAATGGTGCGGTGTTGGCAGTCGCATTACTCAGAAGTTTTCCTGACCACGACAAGCTACTGGCGCACATGCATCTAGATATGGAAGACCTATTGGCGGGTGTGCGATGGTATGAGCAGCTACGTACTATGATCGACAAAACCAAAGAACCACTTCGCACCGGTGGCATCGCGCGCGACTTTTCTTTTGGATACATTCCACTTCTCAAAAGATTCGGCCAGAATTTGTCTGAATCGGTCAGCAGGCGCACGGATGTAAAAATTGATTCACACCGCAGAGCACTCGATCAGCTGCTTGATACGTTCGGAAGCGGCGGGCGGCAAAATGCAGCATTGGTAGGAGAAGAGGGAACGGGCAAGACGACCATCGTGCGCGCGTTCGCAGAACGAATATTGGATGCCAAGGCGAAGATTCCTTCTACTCTCAAGTTCCGCCAGGTGTTTATGCTCGATTCAGCAGCACTCATCGCGGCGGCACCCGGTCGTGGTGAGCTAGAGGGGCTTATCATGCAGGTGTTGAGCGAAGCGTATAGTGCCAAAAACGTCATCATTTGCCTGGATAATGCCCAATTGTTTTTCGAAGAGGGGGTCGGTTCGGTTGATTTGACGAATGTACTGTTGCCAATACTTGAGGCTGGCAATCTGCGTGTCATTCTGACCATGGATGAACAGCGGTTCTTACAGATAGGGCAGCGTAATCCTGGTCTGATAAACGCACTCAATCGCATCAGTATTACTTCAGCGACTCGTGAAGAAACGATTGCCGTCATGCAGGAGCAGTTGATATTTACTGAATACCACCGCAAAGTCACCTATATGTATCAGTCACTCGCCGAAGCGTATAGATTAAGTGAACGGTATGTGCACGATCTGGCGATGCCTGGACGAGCCCTCAAGCTCCTGGAGAGCGCGGCCGGATATGCCGAAAATGGCTTTGTCACTGGCAATTCCGTGCAGCAAGCCATAGAACAAACGATGAATATCAAGGTCGGTGTCGCAAGTGGCGAAGACGAGCGTGAAACCCTACTGAATTTAGAGGATAAGATCCATGAGCGCATGATCAATCAAACGCGTGCCGTGCAAGTGGTAAGTGACGCGCTGCGTCGTGCCCGTGCCGGAGTGCGCAATGAGGGTCGTCCTATCGGCACATTTCTGTTTCTGGGACCGACCGGCGTGGGCAAAACTGAGCTATCAAAGGCACTTGCGGATGTGTATTTTGGTGGCGAGGATAGGATGATCCGGCTTGACCTTAATGAGTATGTGAGGACTGAAGATGTGGCACGGTTGATCGCTGATGGTGCCGATGATCCTACTAGTCTGACGGCACAAGTCATGAAGCAGCCGTTCTCTGTAGTGTTACTCGATGAGATAGAAAAAGCACATCCGCAAGTACTGACCACGCTGCTTCAGCTGCTCGATGAAGGTATACTCCGTGATATCAAGAATCGTGAAGTTAGTTTTCGCGACGCCATCGTTATTGCGACCAGTAATGCTGGAGCAGATCGCATTCGTGAATATATCGAGAGAGGATTCAAGCTGGAGCAGTTCGAGCAAAAGTTTGTCGATGAGCTGATAAACACCAACCAATTCCGACCGGAATTTCTGAATCGCTTTGACGAGATTGTCGTGTTTCGTCCTCTTGAAAAACCAGAACTCATTCAAGTCATCGATCTCATCCTTGCCGGTATTAACAAGCAGCTGGCATTACAGAAAATTAGCGTCAATGTCGCCGACGACGCCAAAGGCTTTTTGGTTGAAAAGGGTTATGATCCGCGTCTGGGTGCTCGTCCGATGCGTCGTGTCGTGCAACGTGCGGTTGAGAATCTAGTCGCCAAACAAATGCTTGCAGGGAGCGTTCCGCCCGGCACTGTCATTCAGGTATCGCTGGAACAAGTTCAGCAAATGCTCGATACCTCTTCATTACAAGAGTCAGTTTCGTCTTGAGTCGTACTATAAGCAGTACTTTTCTTGCGTCGACCGGAGTATAATAAAAAGAAGAGGAGCATATGGGCAGCGATTATCGATCACATTCTGGAAATGACAACTATAGCCAAATATGGTATGCTAATTTAAATAGATTGCGAAATCAAAGAGGTAGAACAAGCTATTATATGCAGGAAAGCCGTCATGCCTAAGATATTATTGGTTGAAGATGAAAAAATTTTGCGTGATGCCTACACGATTTTACTGAATGCCAGCGATAATTATCAGGTCGATACAGCCACTAACGGCAAAGAGGCATTGGAGCTATGCCAACAAAACACATACGATTTGATATTACTTGATCTCATGATGCCAGTACTGGACGGTATGGGCTTCTTGCGCCAAGCGACACTTGCGGCAAAATCTCCCAAAACCCGTATCGTTATCATGAGTAATCTGTCTGGTGGCAAAGAGGTCATGGAAGCGTTACAGCTTGGTGCGCATCGTCATGTAGTCAAATCAGATTTGGGCCCGGCAGACGTCATAACTATCGTAGAAAACGAATTGAAGGTCGCTCCGGAAAGCTAGCCGGCACGCATACCGTCTGCTGGTATATGCACAAAAAACGTCGTGCCTTTGCCGCGGCTACTTTCGAACCAAATATTGCAGCCCGTTGTTTCTGTCATGAGTTTTATCAAGTAAAGTCCTAGTCCCGTGCCGTGCTCATTGAGGTTTGTCGTATTATCTGCGCGGAAAAACCGATTAAATATCTGCGGTCGTGCCGACCGTGGAATCCCTATGCCGTTGTCATGGACACTCAGTAAATAACCATCATTCTGGTGTGCGATTGTGACTTCCACGATACCTTGTCCTGGTTTTGAATACCGTATGGCATTGGTGAGTAAATTGTGAACCACCTGTCCTAAAATTGTCGTATCGATAGGGACTTTCTTGATCGATGTATCCGGAGTGAATGTAACTGTGACGCCTTTTTCGATTGCGAGCGGCATGACATCGTTGACGTGCTCTTGAAGCAGCGCATTGATATCGTGCGGTTCAGGTTCCGATACGATGTGCCCTGACTCCAGGCGCGAAATATTCAGGATATTGTCAACTAATTTTATAAGTTTGACGCTCGAGTCCGCGATGTGTCGAAGGGGCATTTTTTGGTTATCGTCCATGGGGCCGAACATTTCATTCTCTAGCATTTCACTATAAATACGAATCGCCGATAGTGGCGTGCGTAATTGGTGTGATACAAGTGAGATAAACTCGTCCTTGGCGCGTGCCAGCTGCTTTTGTTCCGTGATATCCAGAAACGAGCCGATGATTCTGAGGGGTGTACCATCCGGGTCTCGATGCACAACACCACGATCGCTGACGTAGATGTAGTTGCCATCTGCTTTTTTGAAACGATACTCAGCGTGCCATGTATCGGTCTTACCCTCGAGCCAAGCACTCATTTTGTCTTCGAGTTGTAGCGCGTCATCCGGGTGAATGTGTCCAGCCCACCACTCCAATGTGTTGGTGGCTTTGGTTTTGGCATAGCCGTATTGAGTATAAAGAGCTTCATTCCATGTAACAACGCCAGTCGTTAAATCCAAATCGTACAATACATCATTGGTTGCCTTAAATATCAGCTCGTATCGTTGAATTGTTTCACGGAGCTGTTTTTCTAATTCGGGGGCCTGTGTCGAGTTTTTTCGTCGCGGTGGACTTATAGCCATACTATAATTATATCACAAAATCAATAGCCGACTACCCTTTTTTATTGCATAAGACTAGACAATATATGTATATATTCTTTACAATAGTACAAACGAGTTATAGAAATGAGTAAAAACAGCGTTTTCATTAATGAGTATGATGTGGTTGAAATAGTCGTCAACGGTGACCAGACTGTTGATTCCGTGCAGGCTATGGGCGACGATGCCACTAAGTTGTTGCGCAAGCTACGTGCTGATAGTAAGCCTCAATTGCTCCTAGACAACCTCTTCTTTATCGGCTCCCTGCCGTTCGATGCGCGAAAACGCGTCGTCGACCTCGTAAGGAAAGGAGAGTTCGAGCGGTTCGCTGTTGTCGGTCGTGGCACGGCTATGCGACTTGGTGCAAATTTGCTGATCCAGGCCATTGGGAGGGGTAGACAGGTTCGGTACTTTGAAAACTACATGAAAGCCATCGCATGGCTACGAGGCAAGCAAGAGCGCGAAGTGTGATACACCTACTGTGTGTGCTGTTTTATTCTCGAGGATTTATGACGATCGTGAATGGGTTTACCAGTTCAGCGAGTATGGAAAATATTCTTCGACGAGCTCTTTATAGTACGGCGTGAGCGCGTCAATGTCTGGTTTTTCCTCGACTTTGGAGTAGAGGTCAAACTGATTGAAGTGTCGGACGCCTCGCAGCATGTTGCGATCCCTGTCAGTTAGCAACTCATCATACGCGCCTGCGTTATGCACAGGGTACAGAGAGTGGTAGAGGATCATTTTGAGTGCACCTTCCGGTAGCTTACAGTTTCCATTTAGAACTTGATACAAGTACTCATCGTGGCCAAAAGATACGGTGAGATTATCGAGACCGATGCCCGGGTGATAGACACCTAGTTCTGTACCGTATTGTTCGTGATTGACATCAGGGTTACCCGGCCAGCCTGCACGAAGTATCGGGTTGTCGCTATGGGGTTCGGGTGGCTGAGGTTTGAAATACTTTGATAACACAATTCGCTCGTCAAACTTACAGCCAAGTGGAAATGTATCACCCACGACTGCCCATTGTGGCAGCGGCGTGCGATCAGGTAACAGATTCGTGGCCAAAATTTTACCGACGTCATGCACGAGGACCGTAGCTTGTAACCAGCGTGGACCTCCGTCTAGCCGGACTGCTTCGGCACTTTGAAATGCATGGACGATTTGCGGATCTTCGACGTCAGGATCACTTTCATCTTTTAGTTGACCAACAGCAGTCAGCACATCCCACATAGATGCCTCAAGCGTTCTGGCTTCAGGCGACGCGTACGTTTGCCACATCTCACGAGCGGATTCGTACGTTTGGTATGTGTGATTGTCGCGGTAAAATTCCTGCACGCGTTGAGGCGCGCATTCATAGTCGCGTACAGGTAGGGCAGATAGGTGTTCCGGGTCATGTAAAACTGGCGTTGGACTGAGTTCAACTGGGTCATTGCCGAAAGAGATTTTTTCGCCCGACATAGTGTAACTATCATTATCCATTTTTTTACTATTATGTCAATACATCAACCATAACGGGTAATTGTCAGCACTCGGTAGATTAAATAATCGTTTTGATTTTTTCATAGATTTCGCCAACGAGCCTTCGCGTGGTAGGAACATCTTGCCCTTTAGTGTCTTGTATATTCCAGTGGATGACCCGGTCGTCGTGTTTGAGCCACTCAGGCCATGTTTCTAGTTCCGCCATGACAACAAGTTTGTCATACGGAGCTGCTAGAGATTCGGTGAGTTGGGTGCGCACGTTGTCGATCATGTCGATGTCATGGTCTTCTCGCATAATCTGCACAATATTAGCAGCACCTGGTCGTTCTGCAAGTGTCTTTCCTGGAGCGTCGACTTTCGTACCTGCTGAGTCGGCAGTTCCACCTTTTTGACGGTAGAGTTCCATGGCGGCCTGGCTGCGTCCCACATTTGCTTGGCAAATAAATAGTACATTCATAAGCTCTATAGTACATGGTTTGAAGGAGAAGGTTAAAAGGCGTGGTCAGTGTGCTCGATTTCTTTGACAATTTGTGTGTATGCTTCGAATGCGTCATCGGCTTGCGTAATTTGCCGTCCCACGACGACAAGATCCGCGCCATCCGCGATTGCATGAGCTGGAGTCGTGACGTTGTGTTGATCATTTGAGTCCACCGCCTTTGATCGGATACCCGGCACTAGTGTAACGAGGTCTTTTGCTGCGGCGTTGGATTTGATCTGAGGCAATTCCAGTCCGGACGCGACAATGCCTTTTACGCCAGTCGATGCGATATCTGCAGTGAGTACCTGGATGAGTTCGTTGCGGCTCATGCCATAGCGTTGTTTTATTTCTTGGTTTGGGATTGCTGTCAGTTCAGTGACGCCAAAGATGATACAATTGCCTGCAACTTGTTGGGCAAGTCGCAAAGTTTCCGTGCCGGATTTGGCATGGACAGTTATGCCGATTGGTTGAGGTTGAGTATTTAGTATGTTGGTGATTGCTTTTTCAGTGGTGTTTGGGATATCATCCAACTTTGCATCTGCAATCCAATCGATCGAATACTTTTTGGCTAGCTTTGCGCAGTGATGCCAGCTTGTCGCCGTGGCATATTCTAGTCCGAATTTCACCAAATGCGCACCGTTATTACGTGCAATTTTTACCAACATCTCTGCTTCATGAGAGTCAGAAGTATCAATAGCGAGGACGAGTCGTTCTTTTGGTTGTAACTCGAGAATTTCCTTACTTCTCGACGTGTGATCACCTGCGAGTTGACGGTCTGCTGCAGTCATAAAATGCCTCAAATAGTTATTGTTTGCGAGTGGCGAGGAATATGCCAATCAAGCCAACGATGATGCCAGCGACACCGACATAGAGTGCGGTGTTGGCTGCATTTTCTGCGTCGGCAGCTACTTGGTCAACGTTTTTGATAGCCGCGGCTTGTTCGGTATCGACTACTACCTGCGTCACCGAGAATGGTCCTGAGTCACCACCGTGTCCATGCCCCTCCACCTGCTCTTGATCCCACGATACCACTGTTCCGTCGGCATATGTTTGGTATGCCTTCCACTGCAATTCTGTGGTCTTTTCCGGTGTCTTTGCGCTGAATGTGAACTCATCGCGCAGATCCACCCCAATCTTACTCCCGCTCCATGTAATAGATTTTACCGTTGCGTTTTCGCCAGCACCTTCTTTTTCCAGACTAATTTTCCAGCCGCTTTTTTGTGTGGGCGATACGTGTTCTAAACCATCAGGTATTATAAGTTTGATTTTCGTGGTTGGTATGTTCTTTTCATTGGGGACACCCACAGTGAATGTATGGAATCCAGCTGTCACTACTTCTGCCGGTCTGACGACGACATGCGCAGAAGCTGACGAGCTAAGTATAAGCGTATATACACTTACGAACACGAAAAGTGCTGACAGTTTTTTAATAGCTGACCCCATATGGACTCCTTGTAGCTTATGCTTAGTTACTGCATATCATTGTACCACGCTAGAATGTACTCTGGTGCCAGATGTCCCGCCATCTGCCTAGCATGATAACGACCAGTACGGCGAGTCCAACGCCGCTGCCTATAAGTACGACTTGCGCCCATGCATGATGCGGCATATTGATTGCACTTGTGGCTGTACCGCGTGAGACACGCCACGTTTGCGTGAATGTGTATTTTTGATTGTCTGTGGTTGCGAGAAAGGTGAGTGTATAGACGCCCTGAGTAGGGAAAGTATGAGTAAATGTCGCGAGCGTACCATTTGTTTTTGCTTTGACTTCATGTCGCTTGCCTTCACCGTCGATTGTCAGTTTCACTACCACATTTCGATCAAGAGACGCACTTTGCATATCGAAAAATAGCGTCGAAGGCTGTCCGGCGATAGGATTATCGTCTGGATTTATGTGTAGTATCGCTCCCTTGGTTTTGGTGTCATCCGTCACCATCACATGGGCCTGAGCAGTTTGGCCGAATGATGCGGCAAGGATGATGGCGACAAGCGCGAACAGTTTTTTCACCGGCTAGACCCTTCCTGCTGCAAGCTATGTGAATGGTGTCGACTATGATAGTTTTTGATGAATGATGGTGTGATCATGATGAGTGCGACAACAATCAACCAGATAGCGACGAACATCGTCAGTGCTTCGGTTTTGCTCAGGCGTAGATATTTGTCGTTGATGAGTTTGCTGATGCGATATAGTTCCAGACCAGCCAGGACGGCAAGGGCCAAAAACGCAGCGGTCTGTACACCGCCATAAACCATGTGCGTACCTATGGTCCATATGTGTAGCATGGCCAAAATACCGCCTATGTAGATAAATCGGTGGAGCCATTTCCAGCGGCGAAATGTCATGAATTTTATGACACGATCAAATGACGTGATAGCAAGCAAAGAGAGGACTATCAGTGCTACTAGTCCGCCGATGAGCGACCATTTGAATACGTCGGGTAGATATGCGAGTTGACCAAAGCCGCCTAGCTGTCCAAAAAGCGCGATCAGGGTATGCAGTAGTGCGAAATAAAACGCCGACACACCAATAGCTCGCCTGGCAAACTCCAGTCTTTTGGTTCGATGCTTGCCGATAACGTGTCCTATGGGTGAAATAGCAAGCGCGACATACCAATAGAAAATACAGAGAAGACCGAATACTTGTTGTGAGCGAATATAAAATACCTGGTCATTTGGTATTGCCAGTCGTAGAGATGCGACAACAGCCAAGCTGAGCAATAGCGATGACACCAAAATATAGAAGCGTGAATTGTTGAGCAGATGGTATTCTTTTTTGGTTGCCATACTGCTTATTCTAACAGCTGGCATGAGAAAGGCTAAGTGGGTACGAGGTGAGTACTAAACTCGTCTTCGTATGAGCACTAGGTACGTTAACATCACAACAACACCTGTGATCAGTGTTAGTAGCAAAAAGTTATTATGTGTCGTCATGTAGGAAAATAATGTGCTCTCAATATAGGTTGCTATAAGTGCAAAGCTCATTGATACGACGGACAGAGTAAGTCGTGTCAATTTTGAGAGAGGTAGTTTCAGTAAAGCAACATATGACAAAATAATGAGTAGCAGGGGGATTCCAATTGCGAGGAGAACGGTTATAAAGAATGCATCTGGATCGAGCGCGTTAGCCAATATTCCGATGGCAGAAATGATGATGCTGCCGAATAATATCGCTTGATATGGTTTATATTCCAATACGGTAGATCTTATTTTCTGTTGACGCGAGTATGCCACTGCAACAATTGCCATGATAAGTACAGGGATCGCTATTTGCCACGAGCTATTTACTACAAGAGCCAAGGAGTCTGGGAATATAGATCTTAACCATGTAACTGTGTCGACACCGAAGTAATTGATGAGTAGCGAGATCCAGAAGGCGGTGATACCGAAGAGAACACCGTTGAAGTGGTGGATTAGTCTGTTTTTTGCATGAGTGGCCCAATCTCCAATGAAATAAGAAAGAAGTGTCGGCAGAATGGCACCAGCGGTTATGGAAATCATGAATACTATGACGTTAAAATGCCGTACTGATGGGCTAAAAAAGGTCGAAACCATTGGAAAAATTGTCGTTAATATAACACTAGTAAAGAAGAGTGCAAAAAGTCCGTAGCCAAACGCTACAGTGGTTTTTTCAAGATTAGTTATTTGTTTTTTCATAGCTTAATCATAACAAAAAATCTCTCTTATGGAGATTCTAAGCATAATCATTTTGGTACCCCGGGCAGGATGACGCAAGATGGTATGGCTATTCTAGCCAAACCATCAACTAGGAACTGTGCAAATCGGAGATTTGACAGTTTGCGAACCTTGACGGTTCGGATTCGTGTCACGAATCTACCAAATAAATAAGGCCACTGAGTGACCTTATTTATTTGGTACCCCGGGCAGGATTCGAACCTGCGACCTTAGGCTTAGAAGTCCTCTGCTCTATCCAGCTGAGCTACCAGGGCGCGCGAAGCGCAACGCTTCATATGGAATTATACCGGTAGTTCTCTGATTTCACAAAAGCGGGGGATGAGTCTGGCGTCTGAATCCTGGTGTATGTCGAGGACTTTACACATGCTGGCGATGAGCAGTCCGTGAGTGAACCATATGTTTTCCTGAGGCGGATTGCTTAGGACGGTTTCGGCAGCTTGGAGCGCGATGCGGGGCAGCTGCCTAGCAACCTTGATGTGTCGTATGTCTTCGTACGATAAATTAGTGGTGATTTCGTCGAGTGATTCATATGGTCGGAGAGTGTGGAACCCTGCGAAGTTTGCTGTTTCCCAGGTGCGGCGCATTTGTGAAACGGCAACAATGGTACTGCTGGCGTCAATCTTATGATTTTGGGCGAGGATATGTCCTAGATTTCTAGACTGCACGACACCCTCGTCCATGAGTCCTGCGTCAGCACTGCCAAATGCTGGCGTACCGTAGTTTTCGCGGTTGTTCGCCTGAGAGAGACCGTGACGGATGACGAGCTTTGACATATGAGGTTATTGTAGCATTTTGTGGCGGCATCAGTTTGTTTTACAAACCCTGATGCGAGTTCGGTCTCGTCCGACCAAACCAAAGTAAAAATCCATGGTCGTCCATGGATTTTTACTTTGGTGCGGGCGGCGAGAATCGAACTCGCATCACTTGCTTGGAAGGCAGGTATATTAGCCATTATACGACGCCCGCTAACTCTTGGCTTGCGTAACGCAACCCTGCCAGTCAGCACGGCTGACTGCGCCGGTCGCTCATGGCGCATTGCTGCGTTAGCTGGCTCCAGTGCTCACTGCGCCGTATTTGTATATACGGCTTGTTGTGCGCTTCACCGCTGCCTTGCATTGCATCCATGTACGTAACCCAATAGTGAAATTATAGCAGAAATGTGAGATACTATAAGCATAAAGGTTACAAAATAAACATGGCAGACCTAAATCATTTTCTCAATAAAGGACTTTCAGCAGACGATGTCGCGCACACGAATGGCTATGGTGCTGTTGCGGGTGGTGGTGGAGCGGGCGGACTGTCTATGGAGCAGCGTCGTAAGCTGCTGAACCAACCGCGAGTCGTGGGTGCGTATCGATACTCACATTTGGGTAGGCAGGGCTCGTCATCGAAAGCTCGGACTGCTGATCAGACGCGTGGACAGGTATATGATGCAAGTAGCGACACTTTGAGCGACAGTGCGGTCACGAGTAATCGTCAGCAAGGCGGCATAAAAGACCGCAGCAAGATAGACACCAAATCGATCGAGCGTCGTCAGCGTTTCATCGAGCCGTCGCAGCGCCCCAAGCCGCAAGGCTACAATCCATACGCCTAGATCACTGTTGCTGCTATATTTTTGTAAGTATTTTTACCACTCGAAATCACTGACAGTAGCATAATAAAAATAGTTCGGAAAGGATCCACCCGGGCTTGACGAGGAGTGGGTAAAGGAGGTGCATCATCATGGTGGCGTATTACAATGTGCCGCAAACATACTCACACACCTATACAAACAGTCATGATTACTCGAACGTCCGCTCCTGGGGTAACCATCACCATAACAACAAGTGGAACAATTGGAACAAATGGCATGGCAATGGTTGGACTGCTTCAAACTGGGCCAAGAAGTGGTATCCGGGTTGGAAAACGTACTCATACAAGTGGAAAAACAACTGTTGGTGGGTGTACATGAATAAGGGGCACCACTGGCGAACAGTGTGTGTGGGACCAAAGTACAACTGGCACACGTACAAAAGTGGCTATTGGTGGTAATAAAAACAGCCGTAAAAGCAAAAAACTCCGCGTTGCTGCGGAGTTTTTTGATAATTGCTTGGGGCGAGATATGGGGGTCGAACCCACGACCTTCGGAACCACAACCCGACGCTCTAACCAACTGAGCTAATCCCGCCGTCTAAGATTGCGCACCGCTTGTCCTGTTGTTCGGCGGAGCCGACCACCCGACAAGCTCTTGGTGTATTACTGCGTTACTTCTTGTGGTACTCCTTCACCGTACTTTTTGTACGGCTCAGTCCGTGCCTCAGAAGTGCCTTGTACTACACTCAAGTGCACTATCTTAGACCCTACTGTAGCATATTTACGGGGGTAACGCTACCCTGACTATGAGTCATCTGGATTGTGTGCTTGGATGCAGCACAAGGCAGCGCGAAGCGCGCAGCAAAGCTGTATTTTACATACAGCAAGCGAGCACTGGAGCTGCTAACGCAGTACTGCGCCGAGCACGCATGCCAGATTAGATTTCGCGGACGGTTTCTATGTGAGCGCCTATGCTGTTTAGGCGGTTGGCGAAGTCTTCATAGCCGCGATTGATCGAGTACACGTCACGCAGGATGGATTCGCCTGGTGCTGCGAGCATGGCAAGGAGCACCACGACCGATGGACGCAATGCAGGCGGTGCCACGATGTCGGCGGGTTTCCACTTGGTCGTACCGGTGATGTACACGCGGTGCGGGTCGAGGAGCTCGATATTTGCATTGAGCTTGGTCAGCTCGGTAAAGTAAATCGCGCGGTTTTCGTATGACCAGTCATGAACCATGCTTCGGCCCCGTGCCGCTGTGGCAATCAGACCGAGAAACGGCAGGTTATCCATGTTGATGCCAGGAAACGGCAGCGCGTGCAGTTTGTCTTTGGCTGCTATGAGTTTGGAGTGCAGGATTTTCAAGTCCACAAGACGAGTGTGTTTGTTGTTGGCCTTGTATTCGTCACTCATTTCATACTGAAGTCCCATCGATGACAGGATGGCGAGTTCGATTTCCAGGAACTCTATCGGTGCGCGCTTGATGGTGATCTCGCTGTCGGTTACGACCGCCGCAGCAATGAAGCTCATAGCTTCTATAGGATCTTCGCTAGGAAAGTATTCGACGTTTTCGTCGATTGCTTTGAGACCATGAATCCTCAGGGTCGTGGTGCCGATGCCATCGATTTTGACGCCAAGTTTCTGCAAGAAGAAGCAAAGATCCTGCACCATGTAGTTGGGGCTGGCATTGCGTATGACAACTTCGCCGTCATACAGTGCTGCCGCCATGATGACGTTTTCGGTCACCGTGTCGCCACGTTCTGTCAGGATGATGGGCTTGTCAACAGTAGTTTTCTGAGAGGTAGCGTGGTAATAGTCCGTGCCAGGACGTGCCTCGACATTGAGACCGAACGGTGCGAGGCCGACCATGTGCGGCTCCACAGTACGTGTGCCTAGGTTGCAGCCACCAGCAAAAGGCAGCTTGAAGTTATGGTACTGGTGAAGGAGCGGACCGAGGAACATGATAACCGTCCGCGTGCGTTTTGCCGCTTGTACATCCATATTGGCGAGATTGAGTTTTTTCGGAGGGATGATTTCCAGATCGTTGTCATCATTGAGCCAGCGGACCTTCACGCCGATACTTTGGAGTACTTCGATGATGCGATTGACTTCTTCGATGCGGGCGACTCGGCGAAGCGTCGTTTTGCCGCGATTGAGCAGGCTCGCGCAGAGGAGCGCGACCGCAGCATTCTTGCTGGTTTTTACCTCTATGCTGCCGCTGAGCTTTCCGCCACCTTGCACACGAAAGTTGAGTTTGCCTGTGTGATTCAATGTCATAATGTCGTGCGCCAGCACGTCACTGATACGAGCTATCATCTCAAGACTGATATTTTGACCACCCTTTTCGATACGGTTGATGGCACTCTGGCTCGTGCCGAGAGCATCAGCAAGCTGTGCCTGGGTATAACCGCGGTGGAGTCGACTCTCCTGGATCAAAAGACCGATTCTTGCTTTGTAGTCAGTAGATGTCATATACCTCCTATATTATATCATCTATGATATAAAGTCAACACGTTTGTGTTTTTCGCGACTAGCTTAAATGTGTCCGCCGGTAAGTGCCAGGATGATACCCACGGCGGCGCATACTTGACCGATGACCCAGAAACGCATGGTGACCTTTGTCTTGGGCCAGCCGCCAGCTTCCAGATGGTGGTGTACGGGTGCAGCGATGAATACTTTGCGGTGAAACAGCTTTTTCGACAATATTTGGACGAGGCTGGAACCTGCTTCGAGCACGAATACCAAGCCGATGATCGGTAGCAGAAACAGTGTATTCGTGAGCATCGCTACTACACCCAGGGATGTACCCAGGGCAAATGAACCCACATCGCCCATTTGGAACCGGGCGGGCGGGATATTGAACCACAGATAGGCGAGCAGTGCACCCACGATAGTCAGACAAAATCCAGCAATACCTAGATTGCCCTGCAAAGCGGCAATGATACCGAAGGCACTAAACGCACTCATGAGCAGTCCGCCAGCTAGTCCGTCCATACCGTCGCTTATATTGACGGCATTGCCGGTGCTCACGACGACCAGTATAAATAGCGGTATCAGTGCCCATCCGAGAGCCAAGTCACCCAGGAATGGTATGTGTACCGTCGAGTAACCGAGCTTGTAGTAGAAGAACCACGCACCGATGGCTGCGACCAGTGTAATCATGGCAAATTTGATAGGCGCGCGCAGTCCCGCGACACCCTGTCCGTTGCCACGGACATTGATGATATCGTCTATGAGCCCGACTGCGCTACCACCGAGGAGTGCTGCGAGTGGCAGCCAGGTCTGCTCACGATCGAGGTTGAACCATACGGTCACTATAGTGGCAGCTAGTACGAATATGACGCCAGCCATGGTGGGAAACACGTGTTTGCGTGTGGTGAGCTTGGATATGACAGACAATGTCTCGCCCGTGGTCGTATGCGTACGCTCCTTTTTCCAAAACTTATATCGATACGCGAGATAGGTATATATAGGCGTGAGGAGCATGGCGATCATGAACGCAGCAAAGCTCAGCAGGAACGTTCGCGTGATTTCATGTATGAATTGATCGGGTATAAGCATAGATTGCGTTAATTACTGGAACCACTATAGCATATGGACGTGCGTTTTTCGTTCACAAAGCACCTCTGACCACGGGTAAATGCTATAATTATGAACAAATGACAGGAGGAAACATGCAGGATACCCAAATCGCCGATTTGATAGCGGGTGAAGAACGACGCCAGCGCGACGGATTGGAGCTGATACCGAGCGAAAACTATGTGTCGCGAGACGTGCTGACCGCTCTGGGTAGTGTGTTTACCAATAAATATTCCGAGGGTTATCCTGGACGACGCTATTATGGCGGTCAGGAATACACCGATCAGGTGGAGCAACTAGCTATCGACCGTGCCAAGCAGCTGTTTGGCGCGGACCATGCCAATGTGCAGCCGCACAGCGGCGCGCCAGCCAACGAGGCAGTCTATAGCGCGTGGCTGGAGCCGGGTGACACGGTACTTGCTATGGATCTGAGCCACGGCGGACACCTGACACATGGTGCACCAGTGACTCGTAGTGCCAAGCTCTACAACTTCGTGCGCTACAAGATGAAAGACCCTGCTACCGGAGAGATAGACTACGACGAGCTACGTGCACTAGCACTCGAGCACAAGCCAAAGATCATCCTAGCTGGATTCAGTGCTTATCCGCGCGAGCTGGACTATGCCAAATTTGCCGCCATCGGCCAGGAGGTCGGCGCGCTTTTGATGGCTGATATGGCGCACATCGCTGGACTGATCGCTGGTGGTGTGGCAAGGAATCCGTTTGACGATGGCTTCCATGTCATCACGACCACCACACACAAAACGCTTCGCGGTCCGCGTGGCGGCTTGATATTGAGCCGTGGCACCGTGGGCAATCCGCTCAAAGCACCGGAAAAGACCATAGAGAACATCCCTACCCTCATAGACCGCGCTATATTTCCTGGCATACAGGGCGGTCCGCACATGCACGTCATTGCGGCCAAGGCCGTGGCATTCGGCGAAGCACTGAAGCCTGAGTTCAAAGAGTACGCCGCGCAAGTAGTCCAAAACGCCGCCGCACTGGCTGACGAGTTGCAGAGTCGGGGCTTCCAGCTCGTGACCGGCGGCACGAGCAATCATCTGCTACTCGCCAATATATACGAATCATTTGGTTGTGATGGCAAAGCAGCCGAAGTCGCGCTAGACAAAATAGGTCTGACGCTCAATGCCAACAGCGTACCGGATGATCCACTGCCACCGTTTCGCCCAAGCGGCATACGCTTGGGTACGCCAGCTATCACGACACGCGGTCTACGGCAGGAACATATGGCGCGGATCGCCGAGTGGATGAAGCAGGCCATCGACGCTCGCGAAGACGATGAAGCACTCGCCAAACTCCGCACAGAAGTCCAGGCATTTGTGCAGGATTTTCCGTTACCAAGCGACAAATAGCATATAAATAAACATATCATATCGCAATTTCCGCTCTTGCAAGGTCCGCGTACCCCCCAGAGGATGATGAGTAGTTTAGTGAGCAGTTTGCACTGGTTGATTACTCGGAGGGGCTGAACCCGTCGGGTGATCACGATGACTGGTCGGCTATCCTCGTGGGTATGGATGACTTTGTGACTCTGGGTGAGGACCCAGTAGAGGACGCGCTACTACGCGGCGGATTCGGGTTTGATAAGCAGCCAATTTACAACTAAACCATCCCAATATCTTATAAATAAACACTAATACAGATGGCACAATAAAAATCACCCTCGGTATCCGAGGGTGATTTGAGTCGTGTTTCGTAGTTAAGGTGTACAGGTACCTGCGACAACGCTTTTGACAGTTGAACCGTCTGGATAGTAAACCACCAAGCCAGCACCATCACACTCTTTCCATACATAAGTCTTGTTACCGCCGGACTCATTCACCGCGACAGCGTCAGCATCAGCGGGAGACGTAGTAAGTGGAGCAGTGCTCACTCTTACATTACTCGGAAGTTTTGCAATTGTTGCGCTAAACTCATCTGCAGTCTCAGGGTAGCCGGAAGTACCGTCGGCATTGATAGCCTCGGCAACCTTGACAATGCTTGCTGCATCTGACTGATATCCCGAAACGCGAGCGCGCTGAGTAATATTTGAATACGCTACGAATACGATAGCAGCCAAGATGGCGATGATAACGATAACGATGAGAAGCTCGACGATGGTGAAGCCTCGTTCGTCCTTCATCTTTTTGATGTTAGAAAGACTCATTTTAATTGATGCCCCCTTAAATTAAATGGTTCTATGCAACAGTCTACTATGTGCATAAGCGTTTTGCAAGTGCTTTTGTGCTAGCAACCATCACCGATTTTGGCTACCTGCACAGTACTGCTCGACCGCTGTGGGTAATAGACATTTAACCCACCGGAGCACACGGTTACAGAGTAAATGCGGTTGTTGCCGTCGGAGAGGACGGTTGCGTAATCGTCGTTATTGAGAGTGGACGCAGCGTACTTGACAGTCACGCCGTCGGGTATGCGAGCTGTGCTGGAATTGGAGTTAAACGATGCGGTGAGCGAAGAATCGTTAGTGCCGGTAGGGTAATTACCCATGTCTGCGTTGACTGCCTCGGCAACTTTGCGTAGCTGCACGGCGGTGGTGAGGTCGAAATCATCTCGGGCTCGTGCGGTAGCGTTGGTGTATGAGACAAACACGACTGCAGCGAGAATGGCGATAATCGCAATGACAATCAAAAGCTCGACGATAGTGAAACCATGCTGTCTGCGCGTGCCACCCGACATGATATGCATGCCCCTATGATATGACAAGTGTGGGCAGGGTGCAATATGCTTATGTTTGCTGTGGAGATGGGAGCTCGAGCGGCTCCTGGGTGAGTGTAATCTGGAACTTACCCAGGACGGTGTCTATGATTTGCTGTCTGGCGGCAGCGAGGTCGGCATAGCTCTGGGCTGATTCGTTGATGAGTACCACGGCGTTGTCGTCGTGGACTTTGATGCCGTGCAAGGTTTCGCCGCGCAGGTCGCACATTTCTATGAGCCAGCCAGCGGGTATTTTGTACATGCCGTCGCCTTGGTTGAACGCTCGTACATCACCCACTTGGTCGCGAATGTTGTTTACCTGCCACTCCTCGACCATGACGTTTTTGAAAAACGAGCCGGAATTGGCCAGCTTGGAGGGGTCTGGGAGCTTGCTGGCGCGGATGGCGAGCACGTTTTCGCGGATAACCTGCGGCGTGTACTCGGTGATATGGAGCGTGTCTAGGCGGTTCTGTAGGCTGTCGTAAAAGGGAGGAGTGGGAAGCTTTTTCCAGAGCTTGAGCGTGACGCTGTATATGGCATAACGCCCCTGAGCTTCGCCACGGAAAATGCTGTGTCGATAGGCAAAGCCGCAATCTTCGGATGTGAGCGTGACGAACTGGTCGGTCGCGGTATCATATGCCTCGAGTGATACGAACGTGTCGGCGAGCTCCTGACCATAAGCACCGATGTTTTGCACCGGTGCGGCACCCACTGTGCCGGGTATGCCGGACATAGCCTCTATACCAGTGAGACCTCGTAGCACACTGAACTTCACCAGGTCATCCCATACTTCACCGCCACCGGCGCGGATGATGGTCGAGTCCTCGCCATCGGCGGTGACTTCCATGCCGGGAATCTGCATATGAACGATGACACCCGGAAATCCTTCGTCGTGTGCGATGAGGTTGCTGCCACCACCGATGATATAGACCGGCTGGCTCATCTGGCGGGCGTTTTGGTAGATCTGCCGCAGCTCCTCGCGCGTGGTGACGTGCGCCACATAGCTGGCGTTGCCACCGAGGCGCATGGTGGTGAGCTGACTGAGGGGAATGTTTGTCTGAACGTTCATTTCCTCATGATTATAGCCTTAAGAGCGCGAAAATGGTACAATAACAGATACGCGTTTCACGTCTCACATCGGGCGTCAGCCCGACCCACAGACTCAAACCAAGCACTTGTGCTGTTTGAGGATGTGAGAGGAGGCGTAACGGAGGAGTGCCAGCTTGCGATTTTAATCGGAAGCGAGAACTCCGAGTGAACGCCGACGAGCACCCGTAGCTCAGTGGATTAGAGCATCTGTCTTCGGAACAGAGGGTCGTAGGTTCGAATCCTTCCGGGTGTACCAAAGAAATAGACCTAGTTTGTGGCTAGGTCTATTTCTTTGGTGAAGTATTTGCTACTATTCAACCATGGTAAAAGCTCATGCTAAAACGAAATCCAGAGCCAAGAAGACGAGAGCGAACGTACTGTCGGAGCCGGTCTCGCTGGCAATTTGCGCGATAGTTATCGTGATTGCGGCTTTGGCATTCGTATTTGCGCTGCTGTCACAGCCACCCAAAGTTGAACCATCCGAGATACGCTCGTATGCGGAATGTGTAAAGGCTGGATATCCAGTGCAGGAGTCATACCCTGAGCGATGTGCCGTCACGGGAACAGGTATGACGTTTATCAACCCAGACCAGGCAGTGACAGACTAATTGTGTTTACTAAAGTGGATAAACATTGTATAATGTATTTTACATGCTGCCATGACGGCGGACGCACCTTGGAGGTAAGAGCATGAATCTGATGGATTGGCTGCCGTGGGCTCTACTGGCGGCGGTACTACTACTGGTATGGCGGAGTCCATTCCCCATACCTCTACGTGATCGTGGCCACCGATGCTACAGCGTGCCGAACGAAGACGCTGCTGTGGCAGTAGGCAAAGTACTGGGCCTCTGCAGACTGAAAGAACGCTACACGTTTGACATGGAATCCACTGCGGGTTTCGTGGTGCAGACGGTGTTTGATGACGACAAGACAGTGCTGATGCAAATCCGTCGCAATGGCGTAGCCACGAAAGCAGCGAACAAACTGCCAGCGCATTTTGGTCCGTGCGCGCTATCGCTGACCGCGTGGAATCCGCGCAAGAAAGCAGCGGCTGCAGCCAAAATCCTGCGTGAAGCTGGCTTCAAGGCAGAAGTGCACGAAGATTTTGCTCATAGTCTGGACGGCAAGTTTGTCCTCGTGCGGAGTACTGCATTTGACGGCTGGGAACTGGCGTTTCGACGTCCGGTGCCGTTTATGGGCAAACCACCCAAGATGCGCAAGATCATGGATTGATCAGGAGCAACCTCAAAAGGGAGCTCGACCTACGGGTCGGCTCCCTTTTCATATCTTAGGATTTAGTGCAACAGTTCGGCTGCACGTGTAGGTAGTTGCGCGCGAATGTGCTGGATCTGCCCCTCGCTGATAAACGATTTGAGCGTATCCCATGCCGAAATAATTTGTTTTTTAGCACGGTCTTCCTCGATGTTTTCTCTATCCATAAACTCGTGGATGAGATCTTGCTGACGCTCCTCGGCGTCTGCCATTTCCGTACCTAGTGCGACCTCTTGCAGCTCCATAGGCAGCTGACTAGCGAAATCTTTGCGTTCGCCATCCTCGAGTCGCTCGGCGATACTCTCGACCATGAGGTCAAGCGCATCCTCGGCTTCCGTGTCGGAAAAGCCAGTTTTTTGTTGCATATTGTCGATGAGATCTTGGTAGCTCATACAACCCTCCTTTTACGTTAGTTAACTCTTCCATAGTATGGTGGTTGTGGCTTTTGCGCTGTTATGTATTTCACATACATATGCGGTGTTTGACACATTGTCGTTTCGACCTCTGTGTGAAGTACTGGAATCATTGACAAATATGCAGTTAAAGTGCTATCCTAACCAAAGTCAATTCGCTACAAGCGAACGCCGACGCGGGCCAGTAGCTCAGCTCTGCGTGAAACGCAAATGTTCGAGCACTGTGTTCTAACCAGCTGTGAAAAGTTGGTGTACCTACTCAATTCGACGCGGGCCAGTAGCTCAGCTGGTTAGAGCACCTGCCTCTTAAGCAGGGTGTCGTGGGTTCAAGCCCCACCTGGCCCTCCAAGCAAACAGTCGACCATTTGGTCGGCTTTTTGCTTGGCAGAGATTTAGTGAGCTTGAGTTCACGACGGGCCGCTTTAGCGGTGTCGTGGGTGAGAACTGCCAGTGACAGTTCGGACGGGAATAAACTCTTGAAAGCTGGTTTTCAA
>CAZAUF010000006.1:0-76805 GCA_964488555.1 uncultured Candidatus Saccharibacteria bacterium
AGGAGATCGAGTTCTCCGTCACCCAGGGCAAGGCGGAGTCGCGGCTGGCGTCGGGCGCCCGCGGGCCCCCCGCCAGGGGGGGGTTTTGGGGGGGGCCGGCGGCCGGGTGGCAGCCTGCCCACCGTGTGAAGTATGAGCTACGAGCAATCTGCGTGGCTCATCTTCTGTTGCACGTGAATCACCAGCTCAAGCGCGCTCTCCGTGTGGTACGACACCTTCTTGCTGAGAATGAGTACCGTGTAGTACTGCCCGGCAATCCTGCCGAACTCCCGGAAGGTATCTGCTCGGTCGCCGTAGAAAACGGACATCGGCACACCGACGAGCTCACGTTGCGTGGTACACACCGATTCCCAGAACGTATCTTCTTTTTTCTGAGGAGAGTCGGCCTTGTCCACCTTGTCCGTGAGCTGCTTGGCATAGAACTTGCCATCATGCTCAGGCGGAGCAAGCGGATCAACCCCGGGCAGCGGCTTTGTCATGACATCAACACGCTGCTGCATTTCCACCAATTGCTGCTGCGTCTGATCCAGTACAGGTTGCACCTGTTGCTTACCGTTTTGCACGCCAGCGGCATGACCGAAATAGCCAGTCATGCCAGCAACGACAAGTAGCAAGGTCACAATCATCGCGACAGACAGTCGCGACATTCCGGTGCTTCCTATTTTTGTGCGCTTTTTCGAAAGGTTCGACATCGGATTCTCCTTCCACTCCGTAGAATTCCTTTGTCACCTTTACGGTATACATTTTTTGCATATTTGTCAATTTTTTATGCAAAATAAAAAGCCCTTTGGGGCTCGGTTTTGTCGGACCGACCACACCTCTTTTGGTATGGCCGGTCCGACGAATACGCGACGGTCACCGTTTCACTATTCGCGCATGAAATCGCACACGACGAAGCTGTTGCGGGTCTCGCTGCCTCGAGGAGTCATGAGAAACCGATTGAGATCATGTGCGACAGCCATGTCTGGCAACTGACTGTCTTTGCCAACATGATCATAATCGATCAGCTGCTTGTAGTACTCAAAGACAGCCTGGTCGTATCGTAGAGCAACTTCATCCGGCTCCCACTCTTCGATGTAGGCCGGACGATTGTCTTCGAACTCACGCGTCGTGTCACACACGTCGCTCCAGTACGCATAGTACTTGGCTTCCGGTGTGTGAGCAGCCTCGACGCGTTCATACAATCGCTCTAGTCGGTTCTGCAGCATAGACTGCGGTTCACCCGACACAGTGTTGTTTGCGCATGCCACGCCAATGCCTGACAATAACACCGCCAAACCCACCGTCGCAGCAGCAGTCATCCGTGACCGCTTATGTAATTGCGACATTGGTCTTCCTTCCGATCGGCTCCAATGTTGTGCTATATTATACGTTATATATGGAATTTGGTCAATGTCTCATTTCGTTTCAACAGGGGTTGACGTCTGTCGTTTTTTCCGTTACAATGGGCCAGATTGTTAATAGCAACTAAGGAGTTTATCTATGTCACACGTCAAAGCAGGTGGCTCAAGCAAGAACATCCACAACAACGCTGGTCAACGCCTTGGCGTCAAGCGTTTCGGTGGTCAGAAGGTTCGTGCTGGCGAAGTGCTCGTGCGCCAAACTGGCAGCACCAAAATCGCCGGTCCCGGTACATACATCAGCCGTAACTTCACTATTCACGCCGCTGTCGATGGTGTCGTGCAGTTTGCCAAAGTGAAAAAATCCAAATTTACCGGCAAAACCGTGCCGCGTACGCAAGTTATCGTCAAGTAATTTGCTGGTACTCTCTGTTACGGGCAATCTTGCCTATACCAAGTAATTCCTGGGCAGCATAGCGATGTTGCCCATTTTTTACGTCTCTGTAACGATCAATATATATCTTGTCGCCAGGGCTGTCCTTGTATGTGCCATCCAGCATAGAAAGTGCCAGTAGCACTGCATACTCCTTGCTTGTCATCGGCTCATCATACCCTTGGACATTGGGTCTCTTTACTTCCGTATCATTGTTCAAACGCGACGGCAAAAATTGCATGGCATCGAGCTTTGTCAATAAATGCTTGCCTAGCTCAAACCGAAGCACGTCATTGCTACGTAAAACTTCGGCGACCTCTTGCTGGCGCATGTATCCGCCGTCGGTAAGATTATTGATAACTTCCTTGATATCATCATCTGTCGCAATATACGCATCCAAGGCATCTTTTATACTTTCTTTCGTCACCGATGTTCGCATATACATTCGATCATCAGCGGTGTCAGGAAATGCGAATAGTCGTCTTAAGTGCGCCTCTTGCTCGTGATCTGTCGTTTGCACCTCTCTGGCTATACGAGGTGGCATGACAGTCCGTTCCACGGCAACCGCACCAGCACTTTTGGCGATTTTCGGCGATATCCGCTCAGCTTGCGTATCAGGGGAAACAACTCGCTTCTCGCGACCTGTGTACGTCGTACCAGCACCATAAGGGCTCGGAGGCAAAGAGTGATTATGTTTCATGTTTGTTTACGTGTTGTTATGTTTATATTTTAGCATAAACGTAATAAAAAAGCAACCCCGGTACCGAGGTTGCTCAATATTTCACTTCTTTACTCTTCTACTCCGGTATGCCGAGGTGGTGCTTAATACGATCGACGACGTCACCAATTACCACCTGTGACTTCACCAAATAATCATCGGCTCCAAGCGATTCGGCACGCTCCTTGTCCTTGGGCTGACTCAGTGCTGTGAGCATAATGACACGGATATTTGCGGTCTCTGGTGTGTTGCGAAGTATATCCAGCACGTCAAAACCACTGATTTTTGGCATCATGGCGTCCAGAAGTATCAAATCAGGAGAAAACTCTCTGGCAGCCTGTAACGCCTGTTCGCCGTTATTTACCTCGTAAATTTCAAAATTTTCCAGCTCAAGTCGAGATCGATAAACTGCCGCTAGAGCTATGTCATCTTCGACAAGAAGGATTTTCTTTTTTGGGGCTTCCGGTTGATCTTGCATACGCTTATACTACTACACACTTTGCGGTTCGTCCACTAGTTGAGCTTTTCCTTAGCTGCTTCAAGCTGAGGGTCACGTCCGGCACTGGCGTCTTTGGCGGTCAGTTCAATCTTTTTGTCAGGCTTGATACCCTCATGATTAATGTTTTTACCCTTTGGCGTATACCACTTTGCCACGGTCACCTTGAGCACAGCACCATTTGGCAAGTCTATCAGTTTCTGCACGCTGCCTTTGCCAAACGTCTTTTCACCGATGAGTGTCGCCACCCGGTGATCCTGCAAAGCTCCTGCGACGATTTCACTGGCACTCGCGCTTGAACCATTGACGAGTACTACTGTCGGCACCCCATCCAAGATGGGATCGCTCGTGGAGCGTAGTTCGTCCACCACCTCACCCTGCGTCCGCTCACTCACTACAACTTCATCGTTCAGCCATATACCTGCGACGCTTTGAGCAGCACTTAACAAGCCGCCACCATTGCCGCGCAGATCAAGTATGACTCCCTTGACGTTATGTTTCTTGAAGTTTTCTGCCGCTCGACGTGCCAGATCGTTGGTTGTATCATCAAACCGGTTCAGGGTCAAAATCCCTATATCGTCCTGTATTTTGCTATCAACACTTGGTGCCGTGATTTTTGCTCGCGTAATGGTAAACTCTTTGACATCCGCACCGCGAAGTACCGATATCTTGACTGTCGTGCCTATCTCTCCTCGAATCTTGTTGACCGCATCGCTCACCGACCAGTTTGCGGCCGACTGGTCATTGACTGCCGCAATCACGTCACCTGGCAACAATCCCGAACTTGCAGCGGGCGTATCTGGCAGCGTCCGTATGATCGTCGGATGACCTCCTCTATTGCCAATCTCAGCTCCTATGCCACCACCTATGTCGCCGTTCAGGTCTTTGTTAAACTCTTCCGCTTCCTGCCTATCCATGTACACAGTGTAGTCATCACCCGCAGCTGCGACGAGTCCGCGGCTTGCGCCATCTACCAGTGCTTTCGTGTCAATATTGCCGTCAAAATTCAGCTTCAGTTGACGAAACGTCGTCTGTACACTCGAAAAATCAAGCGTACCGGTCTCCACTTTAAAGCCAAGTGCAGGCCCCACGAACCCGACGATCTGGTCATTGCGCGTGCCAGCACCATAGCCCACCACGAACACCAGAGACAAAATCAGTACAAACGCACTCGGGGTGAAACTCCACCTTTTTTCTGTTTCTCGTTTCTTCACTTCATCCTATTATACTCGCTCAAGCTTATAAATAGCAATCAGATCGTGATTACATTGTAGAAATATCTTCATGTACTAGAAGTAAATATACGTATCATACGTCGCGGCTGACACACGCATCTTACTGTAGTGACCCCATCCAGGACCACCGGCGTTGTAGTAATTGTACTGACTCACATCAACCGTACCGTCGCTGTTCACCGCTTCTACCCAAACCACGTGACCGTACTGACCGGCAGAAATCACACCGACGGAATTTACGCGAGGCGTACTACCTGTCTGGTAGCCAGCAGCACGTGCACTTGCAGGCCACATATTGGCATTACCCCACCAGCGTGGGAAGTTACCCGTTCGCTCTCCGACCTTCCATGCCGTGTAGCTAACGCACTGACGACAACCATATCCTAGTGGATCAGTACCATCGCCGTAGGTGCCGCCGTGTGACCATGCATTCGCGTCGACATAGCAACCGGCTTCCCATGGATAACCGCCCTTGTTCGGGTCACCTGGCAAGATATTGATAGGACCACCGGCACGACGTGCAGCGGCTTCTATAGCCGCCTGCTGTTCACGCTGGACAGCCAGCTTTTGGCTTTCGCGTTCGTTGACCAGTCGTTTGTAAGCAGCCTCCTGACCGCGCGTTTGCGCTACCAGTTGAGCCTGTTGAGCTTCTTTGGCAGCCAAGGCATCACGTGCAAGCTCTTGCTCAGCGATAACTCGTTCGACATCCTTTTTCTGCTTTTCCAGCTCTTTCTTGGTTTTTTTGATATCCGCAATCGTGCTCACTAATGTGTCGCGAATACTGTTTCGATACGCCTGCTTATCTACATAGTCGGCAATACTATTGCTACTCGCCAGCATTTCAAGCGGCGAAATTTCGTTCGATAGATACAAATCAGCAATCGTGTTACCCAGCGTCTCTTGGTCCTGAGCGATTTTACGCTCATTCTCCGCGATTCGTTGTGCCAGCCGCTCGCGCTCAGCTTGCTTCAGTGCGATTTGTTTTTGTATGACGTTCTTTTGAGCTGTTAGTGCGTTCAACTCTTTCTGCAATGAGTCAGCTTGAGCATTTAGCTTACCGGCTTCTTTCTCATATGCATCTATTTGCGCTTGGATCTTCGCGATACGCTCGTCAAAACTATCCGCTTGCGAAATCTGCGCCAACTGCACGGGCGTCATGACAGCAAAGAGTATCGTCACCGCAATGATACTTGTTCGTTTGACGGATGTTTTTATGTTTACGACCGGTGTGGTGGACCATCGCTTCATGTCACTTGTGATTATAGCATAAGCGTAATGGTTTGTCCAGATGATGACGTCTGAAAATTATGCGTTCGGAAATCGCAGAAATACGACGCCTGACTTTTTGATCCACATCGTGCTGTATTCACCAGTACCACCGAAGTTGTACTGACTGACGAATACGTTGTCTCCGTCTACTGCTTCTACCATCATCAAGTGTCCGACATCTGCAAAACCAGGGATGATCGGCAACACAACCGCGTCACCGCGCTGAGGATTACTTACTCGATAAGCTCCACTATACAAAGGGCCGCTCCATGTCCATTCATGAGCCATGCCGCTTCCGCTAAAGTGACCGACGTACTTGTTGTACTTCTTGGCGAGTGCCCACGCTGCATAGCTGACACATTCGCGAGTATACAGTCCCCACGGGTCAACGCCATAGTCGAGTGGTCCAGCACAATACGGATACCCGCCGCCGCCACAGCCTTGATTGCCGCTCCAGCCCCAGAAGTGGAAGTTGCCAACCGTACCGCCACTGCCACCGAGACTTGCCAAGTATGCTCGCTGCGCCGCAGCCGCTGCAGCAATCTTGTCCTTTGTTTGACTGACCAATCTTTGGTACGCAGCTTCTTTACCACGTGTTTGATCGACAAGACGCTGCTGTTCATTCTGCTGTGCAGCGAGCTGATTATTCTGAACTTTGAGCTCGGCCAGCACTTTATCAACTGCTTTTTTGTCGGTTTCCAGCTGCTCTTTGATTCTTTTGACATCCGCGATGACGGTATTGAGCTGATCGCGAATCGACGAACGATACTCTTGCTTATCCACAAAGTCGCCGATATTATTGCTACTCGCAAACAACTCCACATCAGAGATGGTGTCATCGACATACAAATCAGCCAGTATCTCACCCAAAACCTCCTGCGAGCTGGTGAGTTTTTTCTGATTTGCCTCTATATCAGCCTGTAGCTTGTCTCGTTTTTGCTGATTCGCCTTTATGCGTGTCTGAAGTGCTCTTATCTGTGCATTTATCTGGTTCAGTTTGTTCTGCAGCGTATCACCCTTTGCCCGGAGTTCATTCGCCTGTGCCTGATACTCATCTGCTTTTTTCTGGAGCGATGCTATCTGCCTGTCCCATTTGTCGGCCAATGCTTGCTGCACCGGTGCGAGTGGTGTTGCGACGGCAAGCACAAACGCCAAACTGACCAGGCTTAACCTGGTGAGCAGAACGCGTCGCTTCCTAGAAGATGTGGCGGACATCCTTTTCATATGTACCCCCATGGTAATACCCCTTTGCTATGACGTCAATACGCTTAAGCTTACGTTTATTTAAATCTTGAGATATTTTCGGGTCGCCAGCAATGAAGAAACGATACCAATCAATGCGCCTGCGATTATCATGCCAAGCAGTACAACTCCGATATAGACAGTCACACCGTCCACAATACCATCGATGGCAATCTGGTAGCTCGCCAACGCATCTTTTATGGCGTACAGCCCACCTACTCCTAGCGCGGTTGCTATAAACGCAGCGATGACACCGTACACGATTGCCTCAACCACGAATGGTCCACGGATAAAGCTTCGGTCCGCACCGATGAGCTTCATCATCTGAATTTCTTCTTTGCGATTAAAGATCGCCATACGTATGGTGTTAAAAATGATCAATGAGGAGATGACGATAAACACCAGACTGGCGATCAGACCGGCATTCTGTGCGAACTCGATAGCAAGACCGATATTTTGTATCGCACTCCGTCGCTCACCGCTAAATGATGGTTCACGATTCGGATCAGCATGCTCCTTATACAGTTCGTTCGTTTTTACGAAATGATCAAGCTGCGACGGATCGTTGATATCAACGATATTGACACGAAATGTACCGGGGAATTTGTTGATTGCTTCGTTCAACGCCTCCAGCGTCTGCGCATCGTCTTTGTTTTGGTTGGCAAAGTCCGTACGCGCTTGCTCAGGACTGATGTATCTGACGCTTTTTACACCTGGAAGTTTTTCTATTTCACCTTGGATATTTTTGGCGGCTTCATCGCTAGTTTCGGTTTTGACATAAATTGACATGTCAGTCCTGTCCTTGATGCTGTCGACAGTATCTACCAACACCTGGCGAGCTACCAGTGTAACGAACATAATAAGCAGCGTGATAGTCATTACTGCCGTCGCGGCAATTGTCAGCCATGTGTTGCGGCTGAAGTTGTTGATGCCGTAGCGACACATACGTACGAACGTCAACCATTTACGTCGTGTGCGGCGGCCTTGTGCGAGTGCTTTCGGTTCGGAGTTCTTGCCCATGATTATTGCCTGTAGCTCCCCTGCGCCTGGTCCGATGTTATCTTGCCATGCTCCATCGTAATCACGCGGCGCTTCAGCTTGTTGACTATTTCAACGTTGTGCGTGGTCAGCAGCACAGTCGTACCGTATTTGTTGATCTTCTCTAGTAAGCGTACGATGTCCCAGCTGTGCTTCGGGTCTAGGTTACCTGTCGGCTCGTCGGCTATCAAAATCTTTGGTTGACGCACAACGGCACGCGCGATTGCCACACGTTGACGCTCACCGCCAGATAGCTGGTGCGGAAACTTGTCCTCTTTGCCCGTAAGCCCGACGAGTTCGATGACTTTTGGTACCGTGTTCTTAATCTCGCGCCCCGTCATGCCAGCTATTTCCAGTGCGAACGCGACGTTTTCGTATACTGTTCGCTGTGGCAGCAGCTTGAAGTCCTGGAAAACCACGCCAATTTTGCGGCGTAGTAGCGGAATATGCTTATCCTTGAGGTCATCGTAGTCGATACCACCGACGACGATTTTGCCGCTGGTCGGCTTTTCCTCTCGAGTCAGGAGCTTCAGCAGGGTCGACTTGCCTGCACCACTGGTGCCGACGATGATGACAAATTCTTTCGGCTCAACATGCAAACTAATGCGGTTGAGTGCCGGTTTCGCGTCCTTGCCATACGATTTAGTAACCCTATCTAACAAAATCATTGTTATGCATATTATAGCATAAGTTTTATGCGCCACGGACGAGAGTTGGTGATTTGTTTTATCTGCCAGTTAGCTTAGATTTGCTTCGAGGTATGCAGTAACAAACCCGTCAATTTTGCCATCCAGCACTGCTTGAGGGTCCTTTTCTTCATACTTCGTCCGCGTGTCTTTCACGAGCGTATATGGGTGCAGTACGTAGTTACGAATTTGCGAGCCCCAATTCGCTGACTCACCCGCTCTGAGTTCCGCGACGCTTTCGGCGTGCTGCTCCATCTGCAGCTGCGCCAGCTTGGAACGAAGAATCTTCATGGCTGTTTCTTTGTTTTGCAGCTGCGAACGTTCGTTCTGAATCGCCACCACTATACCCGTAGGTACATGCGTCACTCGCACGGCACTATCGGTCGTATTCACACTCTGACCACCGTGGCCGCCCGCACGATACACGTCGACTTTCAAATCTTTGTCATCTATCACCACTTCATCCGGCGTATCGATTTGCGGCAGCACCTCCACCAAAGCGAAACTGGTCTGACGCAGGTTGTCGCTATTAAACGGACTCAGGCGCACCAGACGGTGCACGCCGTTTTCGCTTCGTAACCTGCCATACGCATATGGTCCGGTGATTTCGATGACGCTCGTCTTGATACCAGCCTCTTCGCCCGCCGACCGTTCGACGGTACTTGTCGTCATGTCTGATTTCTCTGCCCAGCGCAGATACATGCGCTCCAGCATTTCGGCGAAATCCTGCGCATCAGTCCCGCCCACTCCGGCACTGATGCGGATAATCGCATTGTGATCATCGTATTTGCCGTTGAATAGCAGCTCCTTTTTCCGTTCCGTGAGTTCTTTTTCGAGTGCGTCTATTTGCCCCTCGAATTCGGCCACCAGGCTGTCATCACCCATGCTCATCAGCTCCACAATGTCGTCTACCTGACTTTTCAATGTTTGCCATGGCTGCACCATGGCAGCAAGTGCCGCCTGCTGCTTGCTCTTCGCTTGTGCATCAGCGGGATTATTCCACACCTCAGGCACCGCGAGCTCGGCATCGAGTCTCGACAACTGTTCGGCCTTATCATCAATTGCCAACTGCTCGTACGCGGCAGCGACGTCACTTCTGAGAGCTTGTATCCGTTTTTCTAGCGGTTGCATATAGTCCCATTGTACCGTATCTGTTCGTGATACACTGAGGCATATGACCAAAATCGGCGTTTTCGACTCTGGAATCGGCGGGCTGTCTGTAGCCCAAAAGCTTGAGAAGCTATTTCCGGAAGTAGAAATATTGTTTACAAACGATAGCGCAAATGTCCCCTATGGCTCAAGGCGCCGAGCTGACATTGCTCGACTCACGGAGACCGCACTGCAACCACTCATAGATGCGCAGTGCGATGCTATCGTTATCGCTTGCAACACCGCAACCACCAACGTGATAAATGACCTGCGTAAGCGTTATCCTGACACCCACTTCGTCGGTATCCTACCTAAGGTAAAACCAGCCGCACAGATGACCAAAACAGGTACGATCGCTGTACTGGCGACACCCAGTACGCTCACAAGCAATCGCTATCATGAGCTAAAACTTCGCTGGGCACCACGCACAACAATCATCGAACCAGACTGCTCGAAATGGGCAAGCATGATCGAACGCGGTGATGCTGATCGCATCGACATAGACACATTCATACGTGAACTAAAACGTTGGGATATCGATATTATCGTACTCGGCTGTACGCACTATCACTGGCTCAGGGAGCGCATACAAAAGGCCGCCGGGCCCCATATAAAAGTTCTCGAGCCATCCGATGCTATCGGCGCACGACTGGATTCTCTGCTTTCTATAAATTCTGTACTGCCTGAATAAACTGATTGCCTCGATCGGCATAATCACGGAACATGTCGAAACTCGCGCAGGCAGGACTCAGGATAACCACATCGCCAGCTTCTGCCGAGGCGGCGGCTGTCTTAACGATATTTTCCATCGTCACCGACGAACCGAGGTTCGTATAGCGCGCAAATCCGAGCTCTTTAAAGGCTGCTTCAATCTTCGAAGCTTCACTTCCGATTATCAGTGCTCTGCGTATAGTATCGCTCTTTTCCATCACCAATCGTGCCAACTCATCATAGTTTGCACCCTTGTCGGACCCGCCAAGTATGATGACTTTTGGTGCCTCAAATGCTGCTAGTGCCGCGATAGCACTACCCGGGGTTGTCGCGATACTATCGTCATAATATTCCACGTCGTTGACCGAGCGCACGAACTTCAATCGATGCGGCAATCCCTCAAAAGCTTTCAGACCTCGTTCGATATCATTGCCATCTTTAACCCACGGCCACACTGCAGCGATGGCAGCACAGGCATTGTCACGATTGTGCTGACCGGGGAGGCGAAGCGCGCCGACTGAACACAATTGTTGTTCACCATAGTAAAATGCACCTTCTTTCACATGCGCACCCTTCTCGTCAGGGTATGCCGTTTTCGCGCCAGGAGAGAGATTCCCTATCTGTTCCGCATATGGGTTGCCCTTTCGATATATCACTATATCTTCGGGCTTTTGGTGTTTTGTGATGTTCGATTTAGCGGCTATATAGTCATCAAAATCCCTATGGACATCCAAGTGTTCGGGCTCTACGCCGAGTACCACAGCCACGTGCGGGCTGATATCTAATTCCCATAGCTGAAAACTACTCATCTCATACACGACCACATCGGTTGGCTTCACTTGATAAAGAACATCGAGCGCGCCCACGCCGATATTCCCTACAAGCCAGGCTCTCTTACCTGACGCGTCCAGAATTGACTTGATGATACTCGAAACAGTCCCTTTACCTTTCGTCCCCGTCACTCCGATGACAGGAGCCGGACAATGCTGCAAAAATTCACGAGTGGCAGTAGTCAGCTCACCGGCCACATCCACTTCCCATGGCGGTATAGCCGGGGTTTTGATGGTCAAATCAGCAGTGATCCCTTTGAAATTTGTCACGTTACCGACAAACTTCATGTCGCCTGGCAACGGATTTTTTGGCTCTGGCTTGTTGTCGTAAGCCGTAAACGTCGCATCGGGAAACTTCGCGCGAAAATACTTATAGACGCTTTCGCCTTCGACGCCGTAGCCAAGAATCGCTATGTTCATATGGTCAGTATACTAGCTGCTCGCACTTTCGAACAGCACCGACAACTTGTTGTTCAGCTGAGTCAACTCCTTGCGCTCGCCACTGCTTACGCCAGCCAACACATGAATATTGTGCGCTATAAATTCGCGCGCCGTCGCAATCATACAGTCACGATTCGTTTTACGAATCGAGTCTGGTACTTTTTCGTATTCTTTCACAAAGTCATCGGCAAAAAAGCGATTGGTGTAGAAGTTGCTGATTTGCGAAACAGTCTGCGCACCCATCTGATGACGCCCCAACGCGTATGATTTAGCAGCGTTGATCTCCGCTTCAGTAATCTGACCGTCCAGTACGGCCGTCAACTCACGAACGATGATGTCAAACAACGCATCAGATGTCTCCAGATTTACCTGCCCGCCAAAATCCCACGATGAATCATGAAATCCGACGGATGTATCGCTGAACATGCCGTACGCCAAGCCCTTTTTGCGCGCCGCACCGTAGATACGTGACGTCATCGTACCGGTCAAAATATGGTCCAGGCAGTTCATGGCATCGGACTCTTCTTCGCTTAATTCTCTTGGTAAAATCATAGACCATGCGAACGTCAGGTTCGAAGCTTCCTTGCGCCTGATCAGCGTCGGGCTGCCACTATGAAACTCATCCTGAGGTGCTGCAAATCGTTCTCCGCGCGGCAGTTCCCATTCTTCGAGGCGGCGTTTGATCTCGCTCTTACGCCCATGGAGTCTACCTGAAATCACAAAACGCATGTTGGCAGCAGTATGTGTACGAGCGTGATGTTCCTTGATGTGGTGAAGTTTCACTCTGGGAATCGTACGTAAACGTTGATTGAACGTCAAAACGTCTTCGCCCAGGAGCTGCTGCACCTTTGGCCACAGCACTCGGTTGTGATTGTTTAAAAAGCCTGTCAGCTCACTTTTTACATTGCCTTTTTCTGCCTCTAGTTCTGTCGAATTGAATCGCGGCTGACAAATCGACAGCCGTTGCAGCTCAAATATCCGTTCCCACTCAAAATCAGCACAGTCAGCCAGATAAACCATGCTCATATCGCTGGTATACGCGTTGTGATACGCACCATTTTTCGTAAACTCAGCCTCGAACTCATGCTCATCCTTGAACTTTGCATTGGCTCCAAAGGCCATATGTTCCATGATGTGCGCCGCTTCGTACACATTCTTGTTTTTCACATAGCGATTGCCGGCTCGGAATTGGAATTGAAAACTCATGACAGTCGCACCGGGGACATCGATGAGGAGCCCTTTCGCGCCGTTACGGAGCTTTACCTCTTCAACGGTATGCTTCATGACGACTTACCTATTTACGGCCTTTTTTACGATTCTGACGTTGCGCCTTTTTCTTCTTGCGCGCTTGATTGCGGATCTTGTTTTCATCTTTTTGCTTCTTAGCCACCGAAAAATCACCGTCACGATTTTGCTCACCGCTCGTGATTTCATTGACACCGCGCTCAACTGAATGTTCGGCAAGTCGAGTCAATTCAGTTTCGTAATCTTCCTCGGCAGTTGCTACAACATCGGTCCTGTGAACGTGCATGATCGCCCCCAAAACTTCATCACGGAGCGTTGCCTGCAAACTATCAAATAGCTTGGCACTTTCTGAACGATATTCTACCAGCGGATCACGCTGACCGACCGAACGCCAGTGGATACCCTCGCGCAGATGCTGCATATTCTCGAGGTGTTGCATCCATAGTGAGTCTAGTACCTGCAAATACACGTCGCGCTCAACTTTGCGCATTATCTCCGGAGTCAGCTCCTTTTCTTTAGCCGCATACAGCTTCATCACTTCAGTTTTTGCCAGTTCAAGACGAGTCTTGTCGCGCTTTTCGGCACCGATTTTCATGAGTTTGACATCACTTACAGGAAATGCTGCGCCAAATGTTTCTGCAAATTTCGGATTGTTCTTGGCTGGCAAAGCGGTCAAATCCGCTAATTTCTCATTTATCAGACGCTCAATTTCAGGTTTGATATTGTCACCTTCCAAAATCTTGCGACGCATTACGTACACCACGCGACGATGACGGTTGATGACGTTGTCATACTGCACGACGTTCTTTCGAATGTCGTAGTTGTAACCCTCGACACGTTTTTGTGCAGCCTCAAGCGTTTTTGACACAGCTTTGTTTTGGATCGGCGTGTCTTCATCAACGCCCAGACGATCCATCAGCTTCGCAATACGTTCGCCCTGGAAAATACGCATCAAGTCATCTTGCGTTGAAACATAAAACTGAGTGTCACCCGGGTCACCCTGACGACCGCCACGACCGCGTAGCTGATTGTCGATGCGACGTGACTCGTGTCGTTCAGAACCAATGACGACCAGGCCGCCAAGTTCTTTGACGCCATCACCAAGCTTGATGTCCGTACCACGTCCGGCAATGTTCGTTGCTAGTGTGATCGCACCCTTTTCACCGGCTTTTTCGATAATCGCCGCTTCGCGCTCATTGTTTTTCGCGTTCAATATCTCGTATTTTATGCCTTCTTTTTTCAGATAGTTAGCGATCAGCTCGTTCTTGGCGATCGACGCGCTACCCACCAGCACCGGACGACCAATCTCGTGATACTCCTTTATCGCTTGCGCCACAGCTTTGAGCTTAGAGGCTTCAGTCTTGTAAATTAGATCGTCATGATCCACACGTGCAATTGGTTTGTTCGGTGGTACCTGGATAACATCCAGACTATAAATTTGCTGGAACTCTTCTGCCTCCGTAAACGCAGTACCAGTCATACCAGATAGCTTATTGTAGAGACGGAAATAATTCTGGAACGAAATCGTCGCGAGCGTCATGCTTTCCTGAAGCACTGGTACACCTTCCTTTGCCTCGATTGCCTGATGAAGGCCTTCATTGTAGCGACGACCCTGCATCAGACGACCAGTGTGCTCATCGACGATGATAACTTCACCGTCATTGGTAACCACGTAGTCTTTGTCGCGATGAAACAACGTCTGTGCCTTCAATGCTTGATCCATGTGATACACAGAGCGGACATAATCAGGGCTGTACAAGTTTTTTATACCGAGCATTTTCTGGACCTTTTCGACGCCCTCATCACTCAAGGCAACGGTGCGGCGCTTTTCGTCCAGTACATAGTCGGCAGGAACCAGCTTGGAGGCGACTTTTGCGAATTGATAGTAGCTATCAGGGTTTTCAGCAGCAGGTGCACTGATGATAAGCGGAGTACGAGCTTCATCGATGAGGATAGAGTCTACCTCGTCCACGATTGCAAAGTTCAATTCGCGCTGACGCACCTCTTCCAGCTCGTTCACCATGTTGTCGCGTAGGTAATCAAAGCCAAATTCGTTGTTCGTGCCATATGTGATATCAGCAGCATAGGCTTCTTTACGGGTGACAGGACGGAGTTTGCGCATGCGTGGATCGTCATGATTCTCATTGTCGTACTCAGGATCATAGATAAACGACGCATCATTGACGATGACACCGGTCGACAGTCCCAGGAAATGATACAACTCGCCCATCCAGCCCGCATCACGCTGTGCCAGGTAATCATTCACGGTCACCAAGTGCACGCCTTTGCCGCTGAGAGCATTCAGATACACCGGCAGTGTGGCGACGAGTGTTTTACCTTCACCAGTCTTCATCTCGGCCACGTTGCCATCATGAAGTGCCATACCACCAATCAACTGCACGTCGAAGTGACGCATACCGAGCACACGATCGCTTGCTTCACGAACTAGAGCGAACGCATCGGGCAAAATATCATCGAGTTTCGTACCCTTTTTCTCCAGCCGCTTTCTCAAGACTTCCGTTTGCTTTTTCAGCTCCGGTTTGGTCATTTTGTGATACTTGTCAGCAAGCGCGTTGATCGCGCCGACCTTTTTCTCCAACCCTTTGATAATCCGCTTCTGCGGATCTCCGAATACCTTTGTTAGTACTGTTTGTCGATTAACCATAAAAAGCCCTACTCCTGCCGTCACAGCTGAAAATAACTAGCTATTATTATAGCGTATTTTTGACCGAAAAACACTTGTTTTCGTCAAATTTCAGCAGTTTCAGGGCGATAACCCCGCTTGAATCGTGCCAAGACCGCACGTCGACCAGTGTGCTTGATCGTTTCGGTCTTGTATTTGTGCATCTGCGCAGCGAGTTTTGCTTCCACGATATCGAGTGCCGCCAGCATGTTGACGGTCGAATCCTTTGCGGTCATGACCTTGTTGGGTACTCGCAGTACGACTTCCGCTTCGTACTTATTGCCGTGTGATCGATTGACCTCTCTCAATATAACTTCCGCACTCGCGGTCTTGCGCGCATGTCGCGGCAAGTAGCGATCCAGCCGACTTATCTTTTTGATGACATATTTTTTGGTCGCGTCATCGACATCGTATTTGACGCCGGTGATGGAGATTCTGTTAATCATGCATCCCCTCCTCTGTACTTCTATTATACCGCACAAGCGGTATTCGTGCATGGCGCACAAAAATGACCGCCGCCTAGCGATCATTTTCGGACCAAAATATATCGCAGCACTATTTCTCTGCGATGACGTGCAGCCAGCCTTCTCCACCCTCTATATCTGCGGCAGAAAACCCAGCGACCTGGAGTTCACGCTTCAAATCATCTTGTTGCCAATGGCAGAAATACCGCATGCCGCCCACTTTTCTATCAGACCAATGAGTACCTTCGCCCTCGGCAATCGTAAAGCTTAACCGTCCACCATCGTTCAGTGCATCGTGGGTCTTGCGCAACACACCAGCGAGTTCTTCAGGGGTAAAATGCAGAAATACCGCGTTTGCTAGTATCAAATCATAGCTTTCATCGATGTCATCCTTGATAATGTTGAGCTCGCGGGCATTGAAATTCGCTTTTTTTAGCAAATCGACAAAGCCTCGTGTGGCATCCGTGCACTCAACGGTATATCCCTGACCTTCCAAATAGTCAGCGTCGCGTCCAAACGCGCTTCCGATTTCCAGTATGCGGTCATCTGTGCTCAAACCCTCTACGGTCGCATCAAGCCATTTTTTCATAGCACCAGTCACCTCATGAGGCGTGCCCTCGACATACTCTGTGATATGAGATTCATACGTCATGAGGGTTCTGTCATTACTGCCAATATGCTCGTTGTTTTTCGGTAGTTCCATGCCATCTCCTCCCACCTCTTATGGTTTGTATCAGTACATCACGTGGTTACAGAGTGCTGCGACCGCCAAGATATGAGCGCAACACTTCCGGCACCTGTAGTGTACCATCCGGTTGCTGGTAGTGTTCGATGATAGCTACCAGTGAACGTGCCAACGACACAGCCGTACCGTTCAACGTATGCAGTACTTCCACGCTGCCGTCTTTGCGACGGACGCGAATATTCAAATTGCGCGCTTGAAAATCAGTACAGTTACTGCAGCTCGTTAGCTCACGATATATGCCGTCGACGGGCGACCAATACTCGATGTCATACTTCTTAGCTGCTGGCGCGCCCAGATCACCGGTAGCAATATTGATGATGTGGTACGGGATACCAATTGCTTGCCAGATTTCTTCTTCGATAGCGAGAAGCTTTTCGTGCACTTCCTGGCTTTGCTCTGGCGTCGTAAACGCATACATCTCGAGCTTATTGAACTGATGCACGCGGAACAGTCCGCGGGTATGCTTGCCATACGTACCCGCCTCTTTGCGATAGCTAGGACTGTAGCCAGCATAAAGTAGCGGCAGCCTGTCTTCATCGATAATTTCATCAGCATGATAGCCGGTCAGAGGCATCTCTGCCGTCGCGATAAGCGACAAATCTTCGCCTTCTATATAGTACTCGTCAGACTGGTCGCTGGTACGAGGCGCGAACCCGGTACCGGTCGCCGTGCGACTATTTACCATATGCGGCACAGTCATGTAGGTAAATCCTTTGTCGAGCAATACCGAGAGGGCATATTGCGTGATGGCATTTTCGAGCAATGCCAAATCTCCCTTCAAGTAGTAAAACTTCGCGCCAGCAACCTTGGCACCACGCTCAAAATCCACCCAGTCACGTTGAGCTGCAAAGTCGAGGTGATCGAGACCACCGGTATTCTGCTCACCCCACTTCTTTACCTCTACGCTGTCTTCTTCACCGCCAACTGGCACATCATCAAGTACCATGTTCGGGAGCTGTCCAAGCAGGTCTGCATATTCTTTGTCAGCGTTTGTCAGATACTCTTCGCGCTCAGCCAGTTCAATTTTTATCTGTTTACCCTCATCTATCAGTGCCTGATCCGGCTTGCCGCCCTTCATCTTGGCGGCGTTTTGGTTGCGCTTTTCACGCAATTCATCAACGTGCTGCTGCAACGTGCGTCGCTCATCGTCCAGAGCAACTAATTTGTTCACGTCTATGTCATAGCCTTTGTTGCGCGCATTCTGTGCGACCAGTTCAGGGTTCTCGCGGACTAAACGGATATCAATCATACTGTTAGTATATCAGATACAGTCCAGGGTAAACACGATCTGCAGACTCGTGTGCAGGTTGCATTTTCTTCACGAGAAGCGGAGTAAGCTGTATTTTACATACAGCGTCGAGCATCGGAGTGAAAAAATGTAAGATGCGCCGAGACCGCAGATCGGCTACTCAGTTCTCAGTGCCTCTATTGGGTCGAGTTTCGCCGCCTTTCGTGCAGGCAAAATACCCGCGCCGATAGAAACCAGCATCAGTCCGACGATTACCACCGCAAACATCCATACTTCGAATATCAACAGATTCGTGTTCTCGCCTAGAGCAAGCACGTCCTGTATCCAAGGATTAGCCGCCACCCCGGTCGCATATGCGAGTCCCGATCCAATAGCACCGCCCAAAAATCCAATCCATGCCGCTTCCAGCTTGAACAGACGACCGACATCACGACGGCGCATACCGAGTGCTTTCATAAGCCCGATCTGTTGTGTCCGCTCCAATACGCTGATGTACTGCGTGTTGATGATACCAAACACCGACGTCAGCACCGCGAGCGCGCCGAATCCTATCAAAATACCTTGTAGTACATTAATAAACTGGAACAAGAATCCCATCAAATCCTCGGCAGTTTGAGCTTCATACCCCAGGTCATTGATGGCATTTTTGATGCTCTCGACGTCCTCCTCTGTTGCGGCCAAGACCGTTGCCCCCATGTAGGCATTTTCTACGGGAGTACCCTGCTGGTTGTACTTGTACATCTCACCTACGACATCCCTGTGCGCCTGGATGCCCGAAGCTACTCCGACCGATGAAAGAGCGGATTTTTTCGTCACGCCGACGATATTCAAAGTGAACGTTCTGTCTGGTATGCCCGGTGCCGTCGCGGCTATGACGACATCTATCGTTTGGCCTATTGCTGCGTTCGCATCGCTAAACCCAAGCGCATCGCTATAAGCCTCAGGGATCACTACATTGTTACCAGTCACGTCATCACCGCTTCCGGCAATATATTCCTGCTTGATAGCCCCAGTAAACACCTCGACGCCCACCTGATAGCGTTTTTGCCCTTCCCGGGTGACATATTTAGCCGACACATTGTAAATAGGCGTTACCTCTTCGACGCCATCGACTGCCGCTATCTTGTCGATGTCAGACTGCTGAAGCAGCTTAACGTTAAATCCACCACCATAAGAAAGCATTGGTTCATCTGTATACTCTTTCGGCTGCGATGGATCTGCCTGACCCTCCTGCTTTGGCTGCACGAACAGCTCGCGCACATCCGTATTGCTTGTCACGATGTCTTCTGCATACTGTTTGCCGCCTGTACCCGCTGCCAGGCTCAGCGTGATCGTAAACGCACCGACCCCTATGGCAAGACTCGTTAGTAGCGTACGTGCCTTAGCGTTTTTCAAACTACGTCCGGCGCGTCTCGTAATGTCCCTTATCCTCATGACGCAGTCCTCCTTGCTGATTGATGCTTCTTGGTAGAAGCAGTCTTTGTCGGATGAATCGACGCAATTTTGCCGTCTTTCACGTTGATTTGCGTGTCGCATTTCGCCGCAAGATCCGCATCGTGCGTGACAATAATCAGCGTCACGCCATGCTTCTTGTTGTATTCAAATAGCATATTTTCGATTTTGTCACCGGTCACACTATCCAGGTTACCCGTTGGCTCGTCAGCAAAAATAATACGCGGCTCATTCACGATAGCGCGAGCAACCGCTAGGCGTTGCTTTTGCCCTCCGGACAAGTTTTTGGCTTTCGATTTGACCTTGTCGCCCAACTCAACCGCTTCAAGAGCTTTTATAACCCGCTGCTTGCGCTCTCGCGCTGGTACTTTTGCGATTTCAAGCGGCAAACTGACGTTGTCGAAGCACGTTTCGTTCGCTTGCACGAAAAACGACTGAAAAATAAAACTCATTTTAGTTGCGCGGAACCTGTCGACAGCTTTGGATTTCAGCTTCAAGATGTCTTCACCATCGATGATAACCTCTCCCTCTTCCGGACGGTCCAAACCGCTCATCGCATGCATCAGCGTCGACTTACCGCTGCCTGATTTACCCAGAATTGCCACGCTGGCTCCTTTTGGAATCGTGAAGCTTACGTCTTTGAGCGCCACGAACTTGTTTTGCTTTTTGCCATATGTTTTTGTCACGTGGCGAACTTCTATCATGCATCCTCCTATATCTGATTTATAGTAGCATGTTTACGCGCTCCAGACTATCTCCTTAATCACTCTTGCAGTGATATACTATTGACTTTTTATCAAACTTATGCTAGTATCTTAACAGATAGGAAAGCATAACCACCACACTATGACTCACAGCCACGAACAACCACCACGAAACAAACATGAAATGGGAACACGCCCAGAAGAAATAAGCGTCGACGCGCTTATCAAGCGTATCGCAGATGAGCGCGCAGCCGAAAGCGGCAAGCACGCCAAGCGTGTCTACTCTATCGAAGACGAGTACACAAAGACGCTCGATGCCATGAATGAGAGTGTGAATGCAAGCATTCCTGCCGAGAGGCAGTTTGACGATACCATGGACGCTTTTGATAAGACGTTCGAAGAATACGGCATCGTACCTGAAAATAGTGAGCCTGCGCCTAGCGAAGTGCCGGTTGGTGAGCCTGAAGCTGTCGAAGATAATGCGTCGGCCAACACTGACACGACAAACAGCGAAATGACCCTCGATGAGTACCGTAAACAAATCGCTGAAGTAACCGAGGACGATCTAGACGCTGTCGACAAAGAGATCCAAGACCGCTGGGATAACTACTACGAAAACCAAAGCGATGACGATATCGCCGACTCTGTCGATGGTGTCATCAATGAAGCACGGGGGCGCGAGAGGAGCCATGAACTCAGCGACGATGAAATCGGCGATATTCTCGACGATGTCATCAATACCGCAAATGAGCGCGTCGACAACCCTTCCACACTTGAACTGCCCGAGTCTGAGTTGCCCCAGGAAAGTCGTCTTAGCCGCCTGAAAAACGCTCTTTTCAATAGAGATCGCGCCCAAAAGCGTAAAGCTGATCGTACGTCGTTCAAGCAAAGCTTCAAAGACAGCTTCAGTAAAGGTCGCGAACGAGCACGCAACAGTCGATTAGCCAATGTATCGTTCTTTGGCAAGATTATGGGTCGGTTCAACCGCTTCAACACAAGTGCATCCGACCACTCTGAAAAAAAATACTTCAAGGACATGAAGCAAATCCAGTACGGTGACGGCGAGATGTCTCTCCTGTTCGATACCAAAAAAGACTCTGTCCTCCTTGGTGAAGGCAGTAAGCACAAATATGCCAAAGATTTCATAGACGGCAACGATATGGCTATTATCCGCAACGAGGATGGTGACGAGTTCGGTCTTGCCCATGGTTACATCATCAACAAGCGAACAGGTAAAGCCTATGACCTACCCGCTGGCGGTCTTGACCTGACGGTTGGCAAAAAGGCTACGCTGCCTGGCGTTGGCAAAATCGGCCGCGTACAGTCAGTCCAGCTACGTTACAAGGTTGCAAAACCTGGAACCGCTAACATTCAAAGCACCTCCCCTAGCCCGTTCAAATACTATGAACGTGCCGCAAAAGACCTCCAAAACTCTAGGCAAGCAGCGTAACCCCTAACGACAAGGAGCAAACAAACATGGAAAACTACATCACTATCGACGAACTGCGCAACAGTGGCATCGAAGGCACCGATCGAGAGCTACAAGAACTTGCCGACAAGCTGAACGAAAAAGTTGCCGAACTAGTGGGTGAAGAGATTATATCTTCCCTCACACCCGATGACGTTGATACCCTCGCCGATATGCAGGACAAAGCTTCAGAGGAAGAAATCGCCAGGTGGATCGCCGCGCACGTACCTGACTATCAGGAAATTATCGACGACAACAAAGCCATTGTCATCGGTGATTACGCCGAATCACAGCAGTAAACTACAAAAGATCGCCGCTTCGCACCGCTTTGGCATGCAGCGCGGCGATTTTTTGTGTGATTGGAGCACTCTCGTCCAGCTTGCGTCCATCTATCTCCCCTACGCTGCCCACGAAAGCTGACGTACCGCATACAAACACTTCATCTGCAATATATAGCTCTGTCAGATCGACTGTCCGCTCCTGTACGGGTATGCCCATTTCGATAGCCATGTCTAAAATCGCACGACGATTGATACCCTCTAGCAAATCACTGCTCGTATCAGGTGTGATAAGCGTACCGCGACGGACCATAAATATGTTTGCGGCCGCTAGTTCACACACATGACCCGATTGATCTAGGAATATACAATCATCATAACCAGCATCCAGCGCGTCCTGATGTGCCAACACCGAGTTGATATAAGCACCATTTACCTTGGCACGTGACGGGATGCTGTTGTCTGGAATGCGTCGCCATTGACTGGTTTTGAGGCGTACGCCGGTCGGCTTGACGATAGGTACCGCCGTATAAACGAAAATACTCAGTTGAGTTGATACGCCGCGCGTGCGTGTGCCGGGCAATAAACCATCGGCATGCACAGTCGCCCGTACAAACACCGGCTCTTTGGGTGCATTTGCCCCTATCACATCCTTGACGATTTTCTTGAACGCCGCAAAATCAAGTGCCTGCGGAAAGTCCAAACCGATGATTTTAGCCGAAGAGCGCAAGCGGTTGTAATGCTGCTCCAGACGAAAAGCACGGTGGCGATTCTTGTCGGGATGCACATAAAACACCGTATAAACACTCAAGCCATAAAGCACCGCCGCACTTGCGACCGACAAATGAGCGTCCTTAATATCACCTATCTCGTGATTGAAATAGGCTTTTTCGTATATATTTGCCATGTTTACCTCCCTCGTTTTATGTCAGGATAGATTGATTTCGTGGTTTCATCGATTTCGTGGCGAAGTGCTGGAAACGGCACGCCCTCACGAGCAGATACACCCTCAAGCGACCAAAATACGCGCTCAGAAAAGCCGAGTCCACACGCTGGCGGCATAGCATACTCAAGTGCTTCCACGTAGTCGATATCCATCATTTGCGCCTCGTCATCACCGGCATCGCGCAGCTTTTCCTGCTCCAGGAAACGGTTGTACTGATCGATCGGATCGTTCAGCTCGCTAAACGCTTTGCACATCTCACTGCCGCCAAATACCAGATTGAACTGCTCAGTCAACTCCGGCCGATCCGCCTGTACTTTGGCGAGTGGTTGCATAAACGTCGGCATATCCACCAGGAAGACTGGACCGGCAATCGTTTTGCGGTACTTCTTCCAGAGCTTATCCAAGCTCCGCTGACGGTTATCTTTTTTCTCTACCTCGAGGCCGTTCTCTTTCAGTTTGACAGCGATATCTTCCATGGACGAATCAAACACATTGATACCATACTGCTCCTGTAGAACCTCGACAAAGCTGATGCGAGGAAAGTGTTCGCCATCAGCACCAAAATCAACTTCTTTGCCATCAGACAACGTAAACTTGCGCGTACCCCACGTCTGATCCACGATGAAGCGAATCATCTGCTCGGTCATTTCCATGCCCATTTCCCAGTCGGCATACGCCCAATACCACTCCATCGCCACATGCTCAGGCAAGTGCTCTTCGCTGTAGTTTTCGTTTCTGAAGCGAGGTCCGATATCAAACACCTTTTCATACCCGGCGACAAGCAGACGTTTGAGTGGCAACTCATGGCTGATCCGTAGATAGAATTCCTGATCAAGGGCGTCCATGTGCGTCACGAACGGATTCGCATCGGCACCGCCAGCAGTCGCCTCCAGAACAGGATTGTTGATTTCCACGAAACCACGTTCTACCAGAAAATCACGCGTCGCTTTCCAGAATCGACTACGACGGACAAACCGTTCGCGGACATCCTGGTTGACCGCCATATCTACGTACCGACGACGTAAACGTTGCTCTTTGTCGGTCAGTTCGGCCGGTAGTGGTCGTAAGCTCTTGGTGAGTAGGCGCAGTGTCCGTACGCCCACGGAGATTTCGCCGGTTTTCGTCTTGATAACTTCTCCGGTCGCTTCCACAAAATCACCACTATCCAGAAGCGGCAGCTCACTCATACCAAGGATGCCTCTCGATGCATCGAGCGATGCGACGTCCGGCGCATGGAGAAATAACTGCACCTGACCACTCTGATCACGCAGCACGATAAACGCCAGCTTGCCGAACTTTCGCAGACCGACGACACGACCAGTCACGGTTACCGTCTGCCCCTCAAGCTCATCAAACCTGTTCACTATGTCAGCAGTCATATGCGTCCGATGTGAGTCGGCCGGATATGGATTGACGCCAAGTTCTTTCAGCTCGGCCAGTTTGCGAAGCCGTTCATCTCTGTAATCCTGCAGTGTTGCCATATGTAAGCATTATACACCATCACCCCTATACATGAGTGCTAACAGGGGTCAGTGTGATCATTCTTACAACTTCGTAAATCATGGATGGTATAAAAGTGTTGACTTTTTTTGTGAAATTTGTTACAATGAACAGTATAGGAATTCGTAAATATAGCACAGATGGTATCAAGCGCAATCACATCATCAACCAACGAATCAGCCGCTCACACAACGACTTCTGCTTACCTAGCCCGCCAGACCCTCATGTCTGGTGTTTTTAATGCCAAGGACTCAGTACAATGACACGCGCACTCCATAAACTAGTCCAGCGCGAACGCATTGATGACCCCAAGCTCCTTGAACGCATCAATGATGAGTTTCACAAAACAATCAAAGAGCTCGGTGCGCATGCCATCAATCCAGAGGTTGTGGCTGATATAGATCGTGCCAGTGAACGTCTCCGCAAAGGACTTGGAGCACTCGGCATGCGCGAGACATACGCACTTATGGATGCAGCCGCCCTGAGTAATAATCCCACAGTCGACGAACTCGCTCATAGAACTATCGATGCTCGTTTCCCTGTCGAAAATACAGAACATACAGCATACAAAGAAGCAAATCGACGTAGTCGCCAGGAATGGAGAGAAGGCTTGCGTATCGCTAAGGAATCACAAGGCACGAAGCCGTTCAGTCACGCGCTCGTCGAGGCAGAGATTATTACCGACAAGGCACTTAATAATGATTTCGACGAAGTGATCGACGAAAGCAACCTGACAGTCAGAGAGCAACGCCACAATAAGGGAGAAGCTCCCGAATTGACGTCTAAAGAACGGCAGGACCTCGACCACTACCGCGAAAAACGTTCGCGTCGTCAAGAGCGTCTAAGGATTCTGGAGCAGATGGCTGAGCAAGGCGTCAGTAACGAGGACGAACTAGTCGACAACAGTACAGTCAAGTACGACCCCTTCGCTGATGACGAAGATGAAGAACAGGCAGCCTAGCGCGGCGACAAACAAACATATGCTCATGAAATTGAAAACACCCCCTGATCAGGGGTGTTTATCTTTTGAGATGGTGTAGCTAACCGACTTTGACGACCTCGTACTTGATATCGCCCTTTGGCGTACTGATAGTCGCAGTATCACCGATCTTCTTGCCCATCAAAGCTAGGCCGATCGGAGATTCATTGCTGATCTTGCCAGCGAGAGGGTCTGCCTCTACAGGACCAACCACGTGGTACGTCACCGTCTTGCGACCCGTCTTGAGCTCAACCTTGCTACCAAGCTTCACGCTCGTGCTTCGGGTGGCAGGGATTATTTCGGCATTAAGCAGGATATCTTCGATTTCAGCAATACGGCTCTCTACCAAGCCTTGTTCTTCGCGCGCGGAATCATACTCGGCATTTTCGCTCAGATCACCATAGTCACGCGCTTCGGCAATCTTATCAGCTATAGCACTGCGTCGGCTTTTTAGCTCAGCAAGTTCAGCTTCGAGCTCTTTCTTACCAGCATCGGTTAATTGAAACATTTTTTTCATGATAAATTGAATCCTTGTACTTGTTTGATGATATAAGCCACACCCAGCGGCACACCCTCACTCGTCTTCAGTTACCTCAGTTTAGCAAGAAGCTCTGACAGTGTCAACGTGAGCATTTCACCAGTAGAACGCGGCGTGTACTCATATGTATCGCTCTCCACCAGCCGATCGCTCACGGTCACGCGGTGAGGAATTCCCATCAGCTCAGCGTCAGCAAATTTCGCTCCTGGACGCTCATCACGATCATCGTATAGCACCTCGACACCATTTGATTGCAGCTGTTCATACAAATCATCGGCACGCTTGGTTGCTTCGTCTCCGCCAATCCGCACGAGATACACCCTGTACGGTGCCACATTTTCTGGCCACACTATACCTTTGTCATCAGCAAATTTCTCGACAATCACCCCCATCACGCGCGTGATGCCAATGCCATACGACGCCAAGTAGATCGGCTTTTGCTTACCATCACTATCTGTATAGTAAACGCCCATCTGTTCTGATTTTTCGGTACCAAATTTGAATATATTGCCGACTTCGGCGCTCTTGACCGGTTTTAGTTCCGACTTATCGACGCCCAGCTCTTGAGCTGCATCGTCAAGTACTTCTTCGTTTACAGCTACAGTGTGGTCGTCGTTGACGTACAGTATATCCTCGCCAGCATCACAAATTGTCTGGAACTCATGACTAAACTTGGTAAATGCACCGCCGCTTGCAAACGTCACGAAGGTACTGTCGCCGAGACCAAAGCGTTCATAGCTTCTTTTGTATGCTTCGATGACCTTCTCGTAGTATGTATCCATATCTTCCTGAGTGGCGTGCAGACTGTACATATCTTTCATCACGAATTCGCGTCCGCGCATGATGCCACTTTTAGCGCGTAACTCGTTACGCAGCTTGGTCTGAAACTGATAGACACTCGTCGGCAGGTCTTTATAGCTTTTGACAAACTGTTGCATCATTTCCAGAATCGCCTCTTCGTGACTCCAGCCAAATCCGACTTCTGTGTCGTCTTTGAGTTTTGATTTAAACCACACATCGACCACCTCGTCATCCCAGCGACCAGTACCCTCCCATGTCTCTCTGCGCTGCAGGCTGCTCATGATGATCTCCTGTCCGTCTACAGCATTCATTTCTTCGCGTACGATCTGTTTGATTTTTTCGACGACACGTAGACCTAGCGGCGTATAGGCATACACGCCCGCCATGACCTTGTACACATAGCCTGCTTGTATGAGTAGCTGGGCATTTCGTGCGGTTTCGTCACCAGGAACAGTTTTGCTGGTTTTGGTAAATAATTGACTAAGTCTCATGGATTAACCTCTATCCTCCGACAAGCGGACTGACAAATAAAAAGTAATACGCTATACCATTTTTGATAATATGGACCAGCACGCCAGCCCAAATACTTCCAGTCAAACTACGCAGCCCACAAAGGAACAGACTCAGAACAAACACGTCTATGCCCACGTTCCACTGAAAATGCGCCAGTGCAAATAGTAAACTCGTCACAATGGCTGCAGCGACCGCTGGTACGTATGTTTTTAGTTTACCATAGAGGTAGCCACGAAACAGTACCTCTTCGGCAAGCGGTGCCATGACAACAAGCGTGATAAATGCCAGTATATTGTCCATCTGACTGCCGAACGCCTTGAAGCCGACATCCTGCACTTGGTCTACAGGAAAAGCAGGAAACAGTGATATAACCATCTGAAGTACCACTGCGACGACCAGCATATATGCTATGAAAAACACTGGCGATAGCCCAATATCAGTCCACGAAATAAGTCTTTGCAGACCTAATGTCGTCAAATTAGCCGACTGCCTGCGATACACCAGATACGGCACGCCAATAACGATGGCTATTGTCAATGTATAAATCAGTGTCGCGATGGCCGTATGCATGATAGCCGGCCGCAAAAAAGTATCCACCGGCATGTGCAGCCAGTCTAAAAGTATCAACAATCCGGCAACAAGCAGATTGCTCGCTACGAACGCCGCCGTAACCCATGCGGGAAGCAGGGCTAGCATCCGCCAATTGTAGCGACGCTTGCCGGAGCGTGACACCCTGGATAAAAGTGCCTTTGGAAGACCGTATCTCTTCTTACTGGACGAGTTTTCCGACATCTGCCACCGTCACTAGTATTACCAGTAGTATCAACGTCATGAAGCCAGCAATTTGGATCTTTTCTTCGCGTTCCTTCGTCAGCTCCTTGCGTAACAGACGAAATGCCGTCATCGTAAACCACCTGCCTCCATCGAGTGCCGGTATCGGGAGCATGTTCATGATAGCAAGAGCCAGTGAGATATTCGCGATCAGGAATATCAACCATGTAAAGCCGCTTTCAACGCCAGCAGGAAAGATAATCGCCAATATACCCACCGGTCCCGCGACACTGTTACTTGCTGCGGCGACCTCGGCACTACCCGCGTCGCGGACTGCCGGATCAGGACTGAACTGAGAAACCATACCCCCCACAAGCCCACCCAAAAGACCGCCTATGCCCTTGAATGTCTCCCAGGTAAACTGACCTGCGGTCGCAACGCCCACGATTGGTGCCGACCATGTGGACTGAGTAATTGTCGGTTGCAGAAGACTCGCACCAAACAGCACATCACCACTCTCACGTAGCGTTACCTTGGTTGTCGATTCCGTCCCGCCGCGATTATAAATGACTTCAACTGTTTGCCCTCTGTACTCGTGTGTCAAATCTATGAAATCCTGCGGTGTTTCTACCTCTCGTCCAGCGAAGCGCACAATCTTGTCACGAGACTCCATGCCAGCCTCCGCAGCAGGATAATCATCACTGATAGCACCGAGCTGCACTGGCTGCAACACGACCTTCGTGTCACCCTCCATGGCGAATTGATTATTGATAACCTGTGGCAATCCTGTAATCGCTAATATAGTAAACAGCACTGCCGCCGTCAGCCAGTTGATGAACACGCCAGCCAGTAAAATCTTTGTCTTTACCCAAAAGCTCGCGGCACCATAATCACCCTTTTTGCTCGCCGCGTCATGCTCACCCTGCATTTTCACAAAACCGCCAAGAGGCAGCCAGTTGATACTGAACAATATCTTGTTCTTGAGTTTTTTACCCCATGCACGTGGCGGAAATCCGATGCCGAATTCCTCGACAACCACACCGTTACGTCGAGCGACGATGGCATGGCCTAATTCATGTAGCACGACCAACACGGTCAAGGCCAGCACGCCGACGATAATTCCCACGAATATATCCATTGTTACCCAGTATACAGTCCGCTAAAAGAAAACTAAAGCGTTAAGATATCTTTTTCTTTGTTCTTGAATGCGGCGTCGATCTTACCCTGGTAATCACTCATCAGACGATCGATTTCTTTTTCGACTGCCTTGAAATCATCTTCCGTCAGTGTCTTGGCGTCTTTTTGTCGCTTCGCCTCTTGCAGTGCATCCTGGCGCACTTGACGCATAGCAATACGAGCCTCTTCTACCTTTTCGCTGGCTTGTTTGACAATTTGGCGACGACGTTCTTCGGTCAATGCCGGTACTGGTACACGGACGACGCGACCGTCGTCAGACGGATTAAGACCAAGAGACTGATCGTTGCGGATAGCAGCACTGATCGCGTTGATATTTGAAGGGTCAAATGGTGTGATCTGAAGCAACTGCGGCTCTGGTGCCGTCACGTTTGCCGCCTGATTCAACGGCAGCACGGTGCCGTATACTTCAACTTTTATACCGTCGAGCATGCTTGGTTGCGCGCGACCGGTCTGCACTTTGCGGAGCTCACCCTCGAAATGCTCGAGAGCAGCTGTCATTTTGAGTTCATATGGATCCGTATCAAACATGTTTCTAGTATAGCAGGAGCTGTAGGTTTTCTTAACACCTGTAAGGCTTTACTTTTCTGCGGTTTGCGGTACAGTCTATGCGATAGAGATGAGTGTCGAGCATTCGTATAGCAGGACAGGTGAAATCCTCCAGGGAGATGATGGTGATTTCCAGGTGGAGATCGTTCAATGGCACAAGCCAAGCGGTCGTAAAAAGGCAGCCGTGCTGAAAACGATGCAGGATTCGATACTCGAACGACGACGTGGCGGCTTTGCCAATGAATCAGTCGGTACGCATGCGTTTCGAAAACTCGCAAATGAACACCCTGAATGGGGTCTCGTCGTCCCACGTACGTATGCCGAGGGGGACACATGGTCTATCCGTCGATTTATGAAGGGAGAGCCCCTTCTGAGGGAAGGAACTGAGTTTGATGACATCGACGAAACGAACCGTCGCCTGGGCAAGCTGGCTCGCCTTCTCGCCATGATTGATCAGGTTGAACCTGACATTTCGGCACCGGACGATCCGTGGAACTCTGCACCGTACAACAATATGCTGGTACGCATGCCAAAATGGGCGGTAGACCCCATAGAAAAAGGCCTTCTCCACCCCGACGACCTCGACGCGACAATCGATCTCATCACCAACAATGAACCCCACCTTGTGCCTCGCTACGCCCATGGTGACCTCATGCCGTACGCACATGTTTTGGTACGACCGGATGACCGTCTTGCGTTTATTGACTTCGAGCACTATAGCGCGCGAAAGCCCCGCTACTACGACGCCGCTTACTGTTATGCGCAGATGTACACCAAAGTAGACGACTCTTCTCTCGCCGTGAATTTTATGGAAAAATTTCTTGATGCCGCCGACTCTGTCGAGCACCAGTCTGAACAAATGATGACTGTCCTATCCCAGCGCGCAATCCGTCTTTTCTTCGACTCAGCATTCGAAAATCGCACCCTTGATGATCTGAAAGTCCGCAAAACTCAGCAGCTACTCGATCTCACTCTCGCCAGTGATCTGCGCGCGCTCACCAACCCTTAATCATCATGGTCATGCTATCATAGCAGTACATGATAAAGGTACTGAGCTACAATCTACGCGACGGTGCAAAAGATACGTACGACAGCCTTGTGACTTTCATCAATGCCGAAAAACCCGATATTTTATGTCTTCAAGAAGCAAACGGTTGGAACGAAAAAGCACCATCACGGGTGGAAGCCTTCGCTCAAGCAACAGGTTTTCATGAATGGCGTGTTGGCCACAGCAACACCGATTTTGATCTCATTACCTTTTCACGCCTGCCCATCGCCTCCAGTCAAACTGCCACCAGTGGCTTCTGGCACTCAGCACTGCAGACCGTCGTGACATGGGATTCCATGCAGCTGTCTATATGGAATGTTCACCTGGACCCTCGCACGCCACAGAACCGTATCGCAGAAGTGGAGCGACTCATCGCGGCTATCGGTAACAATGGCTATACTCTTGTGGCTGGCGACTTAAACAGCATCAGTATGTCAGACTCCTATCCGCCAGACCTGCTGAACAAATTACTTGCTCGCGACATTGAGAAATTCGGCACAAATCAGCTGTCTTTTGATGAGCTCACGTGCTTGACCGAAGCAGGTTTTGTAGACGTAGCCGCGCAGGCGCGTACCACAGAACCAACCGTCCCCACACCTGCAAACGATGACGACGATCATGCCATTCCACTTCGGCTGGACTACATCCTCACCACCCCCGAGCTCAGTCATTTGTGTACAAATGTTTCCGTGATCAAAAGCAACTTGACTGATCACATATCCGATCACTATCCTGTCGTCATGACGTTGAAAAACTAAAACGACCTCGCTGAAGTCAAGGTCGTTTTATGTCGCGAAACGATTATTCGTTGACGCCAAGCTCGATGCGTTTGAACTGAGACACGCGAATGTTTTCGCCGTTCAGCGCGATTTGTTCCTTGATGCGCTCACCGACAGTCTTGCTGTCATCAAGCACAAAAACTTGTTCGCTGAGAACCTGCTCGGCAAAGTGCTTTTTCAATTGTCCTTCGACGATTTTTTCCGCCATCTCGGCTGGCTTGTCCTTCAGCGAATCACTTTCAAGCAGCTCCTTCTTCTTTGCCTCATACTCCTCGGCAGGAATATCCTCGACCGTTGAGTACTTTGGTGCCATAGCGGCAATCTGCATCGCCATTTGGTGCGCAAACTCCTTGAACTCTGGCAGACGAGCCACAAAATCAGTTTCGCAGTTTACCTCCACGACCACACCTATGCGGTTACTGTGAACATAGCTGTCAATGATACCCTCGCGGGTTTCACGATCACCTTTCTTCTCGGCTTTTGTCAGACCCTTTTTGCGAAGTGCCTCAAGGGCCTTATCAAAGTTACCATCTGCCTCGACAAGCGCATTCTTAGCATCCGTCAAACCGATACCGGTTAGCTCCTTTAGTTTCTTGATGTCTTCGACGTTGATTGACATTATGCTGCCTCCTTTTTGCCTACACCTTCTGCTACGGCTGCGCTGAAGTAATCGCACAGCAACTGGATACCCTTGATAGCATCATCGTTACCCGGTACGACGTGACTGACTGGTGAAGGATCAGCATTGGTGTCTACCACACCGACGACCGGGATACCCAGGACGTTCGCTTCTTTGACGGCATTGTGGTCGACCAATACATCGACAACGACGACTGCGCCAGGACGACCGTTCATGTTTTTGATACCACCATACTTGACGTTCAGCTCTTCGATCTCTTCACTAAAACGCTGTACTTCAAGTTTGTTGTAGCGTTTCTCCAGGTCACCGCTTTCCATGCGACGCTCCAGGTCTTTTAGTTTTTTGATCTGTTGATTGACCGTGTTTGCGTTCGTCAACATACCACCAATCCAGCGCTCGGTCACATATGGTTGACCAGCTTTTTCAGCAGCTGCTTTGACAGCATCACGAGCTTGCTTCTTGGTACCGACAAACAGTACTTGCTTGCCACTGGCAGCAACGCTCGTCAGAAATGGCAATGTCTTGTCCAAAGCCTCGACAGTCTTCGTCAAGTCGATGATGTGACTATCCTGACGTTTGCTATGAATGTATGGCGCCATCTTGGGGTGCCAACGACTCGTTTTGTGTCCAAAGTGAACACCAGCTTCGAGCAGCTGTTTAATATCAACCTCTACGGCCATGATATTACTCCTTATTCCTCACCGTCCGTCCCGATTCCGCCAGCTAGCGGACAGGAGTATGCGAACGATTGTGTCATTAAAGTTATTACTCGCTTACTATAACAGAGGTGCCTTATCAAGTCAACAGATGTTCGATCTTTTCAGCTTTCGAGTGTTACGCGAAAAAACCGTTAGTGTTATACTTAGCTCATTATGAAAAACGTATTCCGCATCGCAGCCAACCGTATATCTCTCTGGACCGGTAGTGCCACTGTTTTTCTTGGTGCTGTCGCTATCGTACTCCTCTGGGCAGTTACCGGGCCCATGTTTAATTATTCTGACACGTGGCAACTGGTGATCAACACCGGCACGACAATTGTCACCTTTCTGATGGTTTTTTTGATTCAGAACACGCAAAACCGTGATGGCAAAGCCGTCCAGCTGAAGCTAGACGAACTCATCCGCGCGACCAAGGGTGCTCGACACACCTATGTCGGCCTGGAAGATCTGAGTGATTTAGAGCTCGCCGAACTAGACAAAGAGTTCAAGCTTTTGGTCCAAAACCCCAGCACTGTGCGCGCACTCAATAAACTGCACGAAAAAATTGAAGCTGAAAATGCTCGTCGCACAGGTATTCGCGAAGCTGCGGTGCGTATGCTTCGCCATACACAAACCGTCACACTATCTCGTCGCGATCGTGACAAGAATCGCACCAGATAGTCACCCTTTACAATTCGGCAAAAAACAGATACAATAGTCCGGATATGAAAAGCAGTATACATCCAACAACATACCGCCCCGTCGTATTTAGCGACGATCAGGCTGGATTTGCCTTTCTGACCCAGTCAACCGCCGCAAGCGATGAGACTATTAAATGGGAAGATGGCAACGAATACCCACTCGTCAAGGTACACATCAGTAGTGCCTCTCACCCATATTTCACCGGTGAGGAAAAAATCATCGACACCGAGGGTCGTGTTGATCGCTTCAAGGCTCGTGCAGCTGCTGCCGAAGCTCGCCGCGCGCAATTGGCCAACAAAGCAAAGAAGGTCAATGCTGCCGCTGCCAAAAAATCTTCTGCAACGGAAAAATAGCGAACGTTACAAAAGGGGTCGCGTAGCAGCGACCTCTTTTTGGTACAATGAGAACATATTATATGCCAAAGATTAGCCTAGATATCGACGCATTAAAAGCCGAAAAAGCCGAACTCGGTCAATTTCTCGCATCGCCAGACGCATACAGCTCTTCTGACTTCACTGCCAAAAACAAGCGGTTCAGCGAACTCGAGGCTATCATTGAAAAAGCTAGTCTGCGCGATACACTCGAGCAGCAGTTAGCCGAGGCTAAAGAGTTGGCATCTGGCAGCGACGAGCTGGCAGAGCTAGCAAAATCAGAAGTAGCCGAAACAGAAACGAGACTCACCGCGCTGGAAGAAGAATTATTCATCATGCTCGCTCCGCGCGATCCCAATGATGACAAAAACGTCATAATCGAAATCCGTGCCGGTGCTGGTGGTGATGAGGCGAGCCTCTTCGCCGCTGAGCTCTACCGTATGTACCTACGCTACTGTGAATCACACGGACTCAAAACCGATCTTATGTCCGAAAGTGCTAATGACACCGGCGGTTACAAAGAAGTTATCTTCAAGGTCAGCGGAGATTCACCCTATTCGCAACTCAAATTCGAAAGCGGCGTTCACCGCGTCCAGCGCGTACCGGCTACAGAGTCGCAAGGTCGTATCCACACAAGTACTGTCACTGTTGCCGTTCTGCCCGAAGCCGAAGAGGCTGATATTGAAATCAATCCAAATGATCTCCGCATCGATATATTTCGCGCCAGTGGCCACGGCGGGCAATCGGTAAACACAACTGATAGTGCCGTTCGAATCACTCACATCCCTTCAGGATTGGTTGTAACAAACCAGGACGAAAAATCACAGCTGAAAAACAAAGAAAAGGCTATGAGCGTTCTTCGTTCACGCTTGCTGCAGCAAAAAATCGACGAAGAAAATGCCAAGCTTGACGCTGAACGCCGCGGGCTGATCGGTACTGGCGACCGTAGCGAAAAGATTCGTACCTACAACTTCCCCCAAGATCGTATAACCGACCATCGTATTGGTTATAGTCGGAGTGCTATCCCTGCTGCCATGAATGGTCAGATCGATGACTTAATCGAGCATTTGCAAGCATATGAACGAGAACTCGCAGTCAAAAACGCCGACATATAGTCGATGGCTAACAAAAGCAACCAACCTGCTACAAGAAGCCGGCGTGAAATCAGCGCGTCTCGATGCCGAACTAATTTTGGCACATACGATTCGTAAACCACGGACATATTTGCATGCCCATGGCGACGACCACCTAGATCAGCGTCGTGAGGATATTGCAGACGCACGGCTGGAGTTACGCCTCAACAATACCCCTGTCGCTTACATCGTCGGTCACAAGGAGTTCTATGGTCGACGGTTCACCACAACACCCGCCGCATTAATACCCCGTCCTGAAACTGAAACGATGATTCATATAGTAAAAGAAATACTCCCGCAAAATCTATCTCTCCTTCCGGAACCGCTACACGTCGTCGATGTAGGAACCGGAACTGGCTGTATCGGTATCACTGTCAAAAAGGAGTGGCCGGAACTCGACGTCACTCTCACTGATATCAGCAACCACGCCCTCAGCCTGGCAAAAGAGAACGCAGCTCGTCTTGTTGCTGATGTACACTTTGTCAAAGCTGACTTACTTCATGGGTACGCCATGCCGGTCGATATTATCCTGGCCAACCTTCCCTACGTAGATAGCACATGGGAAGTCTCGGCAGACGCAAAAGCTGAACCGCAAGAGGCACTTTATGCTGACGACGGAGGTCTTGCGCTTATCAAACAACTCGTTCGCCAAGCTGCTAACCTGCAACAAAATGGCGGACACTTGTTATTAGAGTCTGACCCCAGGCAGCACCCCGCTGTCATTGCACACGCAAAAACCTTCGGCTATCGACACGATAAGACCGAAGGTTTTATAACGGTTTTTAGTTGTTAGTCGGTTCTTTGTACGCTTCAAGTGTGACGGTCACTGTCATTTCTTTATCGCCGCGCAGGACCGTCAGCTCGACCTTGTCACCGATGGTGTACTCCGAAATCAGGCTGGAAACGCTGCCCTTTTCACCCACTTCTGCGTCACCTACTTTGAGGATAATATCTTTATCCAGTAGGCCAGCTTTGTCTGCCGGACTACCGATGATAACGCCCGAATCCCGGTTAGAGGTTATGTACGCACCCTTCTTGACTGGCAGATTGTATTGCTTGGCAACTTCGGGTGTGATTGATATGTAGTTGATACCGACATATGCTCGCTTTACTTCACCGGTATTCATGAGATGCTTGATAATACCTTTTGTTGAATTGATAGGTATCGCGAACCCGATACTTTGCGCATCTGCCGCGACCGCCGTATTAATACCGATTACTTGACCACTCAGGTTGACGAGTGGACCGCCTGAATTGCCTGGGTTAATCGCTGCGTCCGTTTGCAGCAGATCGGTAAGATTCGCTATGGAATTTCCGTCTTGCGCCGAAACCGGTCGACCGGTACCGGATATAATACCGCTCGTCACGGTATTGCGGTATTCTCCAAGCGAATTACCGATAGCAACTACTTTTTGACCAATTCGTACGGAGCTTGAATCGCCTAAAGCAGCTGGAGTCAGGTCTTTTACGCCATCAAGTTTGAGAAACGCTAAGTCATTTAATGGGTCAGAGCCGAGCACGCGAACATCGTCGTATACCGTACCATCACTTGTCACAATCGATAATTTCCCATTGCCCGCCACTACGTGCTTGTTTGTCAATATATAGCCATCGCTGGTGATGATAATACCCGTACCAGCATCGGTCTGCAGACGGTCGCCGAAGTATGTTCGTTTTCTCTCTTCCGTCAATATCGAGACCACGCTCGGACCAACCTTACTGGCAACTGCAGAGATGTCTTCTTCTTCCGCACTAATAATCGTATTGCCGTCTGCAGCCGTGCTGCGATCCTGCAACGACATGGTACTGAAATGCGCACCGACGAAGCCTCCACCAAGACCTACGGTAAAACAACCGAGAAGCAATAGTATGACTGCTGTCGTATATTTGTTGGCCTTCAGCTGTGGTCGCCTGCTCACAGCCTTATAACTTGTTGACTGTTTTGATTGTGACTCTTTTTGCTCGCTCATACTACTCCCACTCTAACTTTTCTACCTGATAATCGTCTTAGACGCTACCAATGCTTGCTGAATTGAAGAAAGCCAACAATACGACAAACACACCAAGTACCAACAAAAGCGGCGGAGTTATGTCCGCAGGACGGATTTTTCCATGAGCCACATACGACGCATATACTCGTTCTGCCAAAAAACTGATACCAAGCAACAGCAGTGTCACTTGAGGCAGTTTCAACGTACTACCAAAGGGCAAGGTGTACGCAATCGTCCAGTGGTACGCCACCCAGCCAATTTCTGCGAAAATAAAGCCCCAGAGAAGACTCAAAAACCTCGTCTCGCTATCCGAATACGACATGAGTACATGACGTGCACTCGCATAACCAATGATCCAAATCAGGATAACAACTACGGATGATGGTAATTCATACGAAAGACTCTCCAGTGCCATACTGCCCACTACGATAGCCACGGCTGCCTGCGCCGCTACGAAACTTCGTTTTGCGCGCGGCTTCAGAAGCAAGAGCCATGCAGCATATAGCACGCCAAGTGCTACTTGTGTCGCAAACCCGTCGCCTGTTACTGCGTGTCCTGCGAGATAAATCAACAGCACAACGCTAATGCTCACGATCATGTCCACCATGTTGGCTTCAACATGGGCAAACCAATAGCGAGGTCTGACAGCCAGTACTCGCCACTTGCTTAGTAGCACCAACAGTAATGCCAGCCACGGCGTGCCCGTAGATACGGTCAAGACAAGTACTGCAGCGGCAAGCGCCAGGTTCAGCAAGACGTAAATCACCTCACTGAGCAATGTCCGTCGTCTGACTACCCGTAGAAATTCCATAAGTAACCTTAGTATAGCATGTTATTGATCTGCTGTGGGCTGGGGTCCAATGATGAGAACAAATTTGACCGACGAACCGACAGAAACCGGCGGAGTACCCTTTGTGATCTTGATATTATAGCGTTGCTGAAGTTTGGCTGCAGTCCCTTCGTTGCCAGATCCTATCTGGTACAGCGTATATCGGGGATATTTGCGTGTCGGTGCATTTCCGACCAGAGCTATCGTGTAGTTCGCTGCCTCCAGCTTGTCGGCTTCTGTCTGTGCCACGCCTGCCTCGCCCGAACCATTGTAGACAGCTACTGGAGCCTGCTCACGAACGACCGGATCACTCGAAAGACTTCTTTTGATAAACGCACGGATCTCATCGAACTGATACTTACCTGCACTTGGATTGCCATCGCCGTTCATCACAGGGTCATCCCCGTCAATCAAGCTGATTGATTTTATGTCGTCGCTTTGAATTTCCTGCGCCAACGATACGAGCGTGCGGAATTCTTTGGTTTCGAACGTCGTTCTGAGGTTATTGCCAAGTGCGTCTATAATTGCCGAAACCTTGCTAAAGTCTGACAGTACACCTACGCTCACTGCCTTTTCTCGGAGTGCCTTGATGATTTTTTGCTGATTCTTTTCACGATCGAAATTCGACTGCTCGAATCCGTACGTTGGTGCTCTATCGCCTCGTGCTTGCGCCAGATAAAGGGCATGCTCGGCATCCAGCTTCACGGGACCGTTCGGGTAGTCGATGAAGTGTCCTCGCGGTGGACAACGCTTGATTCTTTCTGCAAGGTAAGCACCACACTTCCAGTCAAAATTGCTGTCCATCTGTCCATTCGGATTGCGACTCTCGATTGTGATAGTAATACTACCACCGACAGCATTCACAAGTTCGCGCATGACCGTATAGTTCACGTTGACCCCATATTGGATATCCAGACCGAAAATATCACCCACGAAATCCGCACTCTTCTTTAGAGCCGCACGGTCGGCGTCGACGCCTTCACCTTCACGGACACAGCTGTAATACACATTGATCTTGCCAGCATAGCCTGCGACACATGGGCGATTGTACTGCACCTCCATGTCACGCGGGATACTAATCATATATGCGTTTTTCTTGTTCTGATCCACACTCAAGATCATCATCGAGTCGGTCAAGTCCGCCCCCTGATGACCAGGGTCGTCTTCTGAAGTACCAAGAATCAAAATATTACTGCGACCGTTCGCATCCTGTTTGAGCGGAACATTTTGAAAAATATCCAATATGCTTCCCTGGAACACGTTACCGCTGGCAATGATTGTTCTTATGGCGACATAACCGCCTATCGCCACGAGGATTACAACGATAGCGATTACTATACGCTTGATCCATTTGCGACGACTGGATTTCTGAGCGTCAGGCTGCTTATTCTTGCGACGCTGTTTTGGCGGCTGCGTTGCCTCTTCTTCGTCAAGACCACGAAGCGACGCATCAATTTCCGCACGGCTAATGCCGCTCCGAGTCGGTCGCGGTGCCTCAACCGGTTTGTCAGTAGATTCAGTCGTAATAAGCGGTGGATTCGCCTCCCCGCTTATAGAGCCCCCCACCAGACGTTCAGGTCGACGGGGTATGAATCCATCCATTGATGATTGTTTTCTCGCCATAATTAATACTCAGTCTACTATACAAAACTTTGATGCTTATGAATAGCTCGGATGCTGGAGTATTACGAAAAAGTCCGTTATAGTAGATAGGAATGGAAAAAGCCTTTGGCCAACGGCATCCTTGGATAAAAGACTTAACAGGTCTTATCTTTTTTGTTATAGCAGTTGTCCTTGGTACGATTCTCATCAATACATACGTTTTTCGTAGTTTCAACGTCGAGGGACCCAGTATGGAAAAAACTCTCTATACCGGAGACCGACTCATCGTGAATCGCCTCCCGGTCACGTGGGCTGAGCTACAAAATAAACAATATATCCCTGACAGAGGTCAGGTTATTGTATTTAAAAATCCGCAATATACAGTAGGCAACCCCGATGAATATATCGTCAAGCGTGTCATTGCCTTTGCTGGTGAACGTGTGGTCCTCCATGACGGTCATTACACGGTATACAATGCCGCTCATCCAGAAGGTTTTGATCCAGATAAGGCAAACAACGGCGAACCAGGTAGCCCCACTACCGGTAACGTCGATGTCGTCGTGCCAAATGGTACGCTGTTTGTCAGCGGTGACCACCGACAAGGAAACTACTCCTTTGACTCACGTAACGGCCTCGGGTATGTCCCCCTATACGATGTAGTAGGACCGGTGAGCATGCGCATATTCCCATTTACCGGGATTCGCACGTTCTAGACATCGTCGCACCTAACCCAATTGTTGTTCAATCTTTTTTAGCTCGTCTTGATTCTTGAATTTGATAACAATCTGACCGGCACCACGACTGTTGGTTCGAATAGTAATATTATCGGTACCCAGACGCCGCTGCCAATGCCCCACAACAGCTTGATCGATCGTCTCCCTCGAAGGTTTTGCTTCGTCACCCTCGCGATCTGCCTTGAGATGCACCACGTACTGCTCTATCTTGCGCGCACTCCATTCTTCGCTGAGAATTCGCGGCAATACGGCTTCGATAGCTGCTTCGTCTGCACCGATGAGAGGCCGAACCTGTCCTTCGGTCAGGCTTCCATCACGGACAGCCTGTTTGACGCTTTCCGGAAGACGAAGTAGCCGGAGTGTATTGCTGACTGCACTTGCCGATTTACCTCCGACCCGTACGCCAATTTCCTCGAGTGACAAATTAAACTGATCACGAAGTTTCAGATATGCCGTGGCTGTTTCCAGCACGTTTAGGTCGCGTCGCTGTAGGTTTTCGATCAATGAAAGCTCCAGTTTGTGCTGATCCGTCAGTGTCCGCACGAGTGCCGGAATCTTTTTGAGGCCTGCTCTACCGGCGGCACGAAAACGTCGCTCTCCAGCGACAATTTCATATTTTCCGTTCACAGGCGTCACGACAATCGGCTGCACAACGCCATGATTCTTGATCGATTGCGTCATCTCTACAAGTGCCGTTTCGTCAAATGTTTTGCGGGGCTGATCAGGATTGGTGACGATATCGTCGAGTGGTAACTCACGCAGAGCACTTAGCTTTTCATCCTGAGCCGCAGTCGGATCGAGCGATTCATCAATGAGCTCACTCGGGATAAGCGACTCAAAGCCTCGTCCTAAGCCCATCTTTTTAGCCGACACGTTCTACCACCTCCTTTGCAACGGCCTTGTAGGCACGTGCGCCTTTGCTCCACTTGTCGTATGCACCGATTGGTACACCATGGCTTGGTGCTTCAGCCAGTCGAATATTGCGCGGGATGGTGGTCGAAAAAACTTTGTCTGCGAAATGCTTCTTTATTTCTTCGTGCACTTGGTTACTGAGTGTCGTACGAGTATCCATCATGGTCGGTAGCACGCCGAGTAATTCCAAACCTGGATTCATGCCCTTGCGCACCAGTTTCATAGTCTCGAGCAGCTGCCCTAAGCCCTCCAACGCGTAAAATTCAGCCTGTACCGGTAGTAACACGTATTTGGCGGCAATCAGTCCGTTTACTGTCAGCAAGCTCAAGCTCGGGGGACTGTCGATGATAATCACGTCATAGTCCGCGGCCACGCTATCCAGTGCCATCCTGAGACGCGTAAACTTGTGCTGCAAAGCAGCCATTTCTGCTTCTGTATTCGCCAAGTGTGATGTCGTAGGTGCCAGCCACAGATTCTTGTGTTCGGTAGCAATGACCACTTGTGCGAGCGGTACACTCTGCAGCAATACTTCGCTCATAGTCGTTTCGAGCTCTGATTTATCAATGCCAAGTCCGCTAGTGGCATTTCCCTGCGGATCCAAGTCCACCAACAGCACGCGATGACCGAATTTTGCTAGGTAATATGCAATATTAACGGCACTCGTCGTTTTGCCGACGCCGCCTTTTTGATTCGTCACTGCAATGACAGTGGTTTTACGCCCCTCGCTCATTTGTTACATTATAGCACGAGAACTTTCTGCCATATGAAGAAAACAGGCACACTTTCATGGGTGTGCCTGTTTTGTGTAAGAATCAGATTATTTGATGGATGTGATCTGAATCTGGCTGTATTTTTGACGATGACCCGTCTCTTTATGTACGCGCTTTTTCGCTTTATAGCGGATAACGCGAATTTTGTCGCCTTTTACTTCGGCTTCCACAACTTTCGCGCTTACCTTCACGCCTTTTACAAGCGGCGTACCGACTGTGGTCTTATCACCATCAATCGTCAGAAGTGCATCAAGTGTGAGCTCTTTGGTTCCATCCGGGAGGCGGTCCACCAGGAGGGTCTCTTTTTCGGTGACAATGTATTGCTTGCCACCAACCTTGACTACTGCTTTCATATGTTCCTCATATTATTAATACAATCAATCCTAGATTGTACCAGATACGGCGCTCTTTTTCAAGGCTACTGACGACTTACGATGACTTGATTTGCTTGTAGCCAACCGTGCACGTTGCCACAATCCATATATTCACCAACGGTAGGTACCACCGTTACCGATTGGCCTTCAAGTACAGCCAAACGAATCGGCTCAATGATATAGAATTCTCCCGAGACCTCGAGTTGACCGTAATTGTAGATACGCGTCAGCATGTCGTAGTTAAATATGTATTTACCGATGTTGATTTGGTTGCTTGGAGCTTGCTCAGGAGAAGGCTTCTCGATGATTTGCTCGAACAGTCCGGTCTCTTCGTTGAAATCAATCACACCATAACGGCTCACCTGCTCCATGGGAACGACTGCAGATAACATACTGTTTCCGCCCTCTGGCGTGGCCATCATCAAACGTGAAAGCTCAGCTGATCCGTCGGCATTGTAGATAAAATCATCCCCGCCCAACACCGCTACAGACTCACCTTTTTGCAGATATGGATACGCTAAGGCAACCGGTATAGCAGTACCATACTTGCCATTGCTATCCTGCTCAATATAGTGAAATGTCACGTTTTGCGGCGGTCGTGCCAGCTCCATGAGGTTTTGCTTGCCATTGTATTGCAGGAAGTGATTCAGGCGTTCGTTGTCTGAATAATACTGTTGCAGCTGGTAGCTTCCTTGATTGACAACAAAGTATATATCTGTGATACCGGCTTTTATGCAGTCACGCACCACATAGTCAACCACCGGTCGATTACCGACAGGCAGCATACACTTGTCAATTGCCTTGGTGATAGGAAGTCGACGCGTGCCCCAACCAGCGACAGAGATAATAGCTTTGGTAACTGTACTCATGATTCTCCTTGATTATATTAGATTTGTCCGCCGGAATATAGAGCCACGAACGTAATTGCTATCGTCATGAAGCCGATGGCTTTGTATAGCCCATGGTGATAACGCCAGGAACGTCGCCAGGCTGGAGGGAGTTGCTTTCTGTACGCATGTGCTAGCAGTGCCACGAGTGCTCCGACTATCAGCAATACGACCGATCCGAGCACAGCGGGTGTCAGAGACTGTAATGTCACTCCAAATCGCGTCATGAAATTCATACTCCCTAGCGTCGGTGCACTGCCTATACGGGGAGTAGTCATCGCACCAGCGACTTCGCTCGCTAGTGTCGGCGCGCCGTATAGAGCCACGACAAGTGTCGTCTGCTGTCCACCCAGCTGACCCTCCATAACCGCAAATCCTACCTCTGTATAGTGAGGTCCGAGTATATTATCGCGATGCATCGGCGACGCCATCCACGCGGCCATCACCGCATCGGCATTCGTGAAGTCTTTGGCCAAGTTTTCTCCCGCATAGCCATAGTCGTATCCTACTTCTTGCAGCCAATGCCACGGTGTCGTACCAGATGGTGAATTATGGTTCCAGTACTGCTCGTCATACATGTTTTTGACCTTAAGCTGTGCAGCCTTTGTAAGCGCGTCGTTCGCTTTCAGTGGTGCCAGGCGTTTCTTGGCACGCTCGGCGTTGGTGTCTTGCAAAAGCTCCGCCACTGATATGTCTGCCCGCTCCCCTAGCACCTTGCCACTTGTCAAAAAGCTGTAGCCGATCTGAAGTCCCATCACCAACACCAACACGACAGCTATGCCGTGTCGTCGGATCAGGTGCGGACGAAAGTGATTTTTCTGGTTTGGCACGAGTGCCATCTTCAGGTGATGGCTTGCGTGCTTTTTGATTACTTTCGTTTTTGCTCTTGGCCGCTTGTTTGTGTTTGCACTTTTCTGTTTCATATACGCATTTATGCCAATACTTATAGTATACCTAAGCTCCTATGAAAAAGCGAGGACCGCGTGGTCCTCGCTTTGTCGTATCGAGCTCTTATTTAGTCGTTTTCTTGGTGTCGTCGGCGCAGTGCTGCAATTAAGCCACCGATGAATGCGAGAATTGCCAGTACTAACAGCCACCAGTACCATGCCAAACCAGCAAGCTTCCATACATTGCTGTCAGAAGCTCCCTTCACTTCAGGAGTACTAGTATCTGCCGCAGCATTGTTGTTTTCGGTTTGCGTACCTAGGACATCTTCTTCATCAGACGTGCTTGGGTTGCCATTGAGAACTACGTCGGTAAAACTATCATCGGTATCGACTGGTGCTGCATAAACGAAACTGAATGTCTTTGTCGTAGAGTTACCAGCAGCATCCGTAACGGTCAGGTCAAACGAGTAGCTGCCATCCGCTGCTACCGTAAAGTCAGGTGTCAACACATCGGTTGCGGACAGAATGACATTAGGGTTGCTACCACTCCAGCTATACGTCAATGGACCGTTCAGGTCAGTCGCCGTGATGTTTGGTGTGATTACGTTGCCGTTTGTCGCGTAGTCGACCAAGTCTACATCTGGCTCAGTATTGTCTACCCTTAATGTATCGCCTTTGTATTTTACATTTGAGTTAAAGTTACCCGCCATATCACGTGCTTGGATAGTAACGTGATACATACCATCAGGTGTCTCAAGTGTATCTGTGTTTATAGTCACAGAGCACTGATAGCGTCCGTCTGATACTTCAGTACACACATCCAGTCCTAAGTCTTTCTGTACAGTGCCATTCGCACCTGTGAGTACGATTCGAGTTCGGTTATAGTCCCAGTCCACTCCGTAAGGCTCTACTATATCTAGACTTATGGTCAGGTCACCCCGGGTAGAGTTATTTTGCACCGAAGAAATATCGACATTCTGAAACTTTGGCTTGGTGTTGTCTACTATCAGAGTCCCGAGCTCAGTACCGTGCTTGGCCCTGAATACAGAGGTGTTACCTGCATTATCTATAGCGCGCCCTTCGATTACATACACGCCGTCCTCTAGATTGGTAGTGTCAATTACACCGTGTCTGCTTGTCCAGACACCGTTGTCGTTAAGCATCCACAGTGTAGTGAGACTAGTGGTATCACGGACACTTACTGTATCGCCGTCTGAATTAATCAACTTGTAGTAAACGCCTTTTTGACCAACCTTTGGACTAGGGACGCCTGAACCTATGCCGTCATCTACGTTAAACTTAAGATCAACTAGGCCACGTACTGGATTTGTTAGATCTGTGAGAAGTGTGACATTCGATGCGGTATTATCTAAAGTGAATTTAAACGCATTTGTGCTAGATTTACCAAAACTACCATCATCTAAGTAGTATTTGGAATCAGTGTTACCAAGAGCGTCTACGGTCCTAAAGTACAGTCTAATATCCTCTATTGTTTTGCCTTCAAAGAAATCAGCCGTATAGTTAGCGCTACTCGTGTCTGTACGATTAGTTAAATCAATATGTGCAACATATTTATTAGTAGAAGCATCCAGTAACTGAACTTTAGTCCATCCAGTAGCCGGTGGGCCAGCCATGCCAGGTATAGAGAATCCGATTTGAGATCCAACTAATTTTAGAGGCTCGTTGGTGTTAAATGTAACGTTTAGATAGCCACCATTAAGCGATGCGCCTGTGTAGTTCACGCCATCGATTGTTACTATTTTATCTAGATTAACATTTGTAATCGTAGGTGCGGTGTTGTCGATTGTAAATTCAAAACACTTGGTACTAGATGTATTGTTAGCTGTGTCTTGTGCGTTATACACAAGTCCATATGTACCCTCACCAAGTGTCGCAGGCAGGTTGACCGTATGGCTTGCGTTTGTACCAGTTGCGGCACTCGAGGTGCTCTTAATCAGTGCACCACGTGGGTCGCATCCTTCGTAAATGTTTCCGGTGATTCTTTGTAGACCCTGTCCATCAGTAGCATCAATAACGAACTTGTAGCTGCTCTTTACATAGTCTTGCGGGTTCGTCAGCGTCACTCCGGGTTTGACGGTGTCGATCCAGTCGATATGGATATTGACGAGTGTTGAGTTGCCAGCCAAGTCCATGATCGTTACGTCTTCGGTAGTGTTTGCAGCATAAGACTTCTGTACAACCTTAGAGCTGACAGCAGTCCAGCCTGCAGGCACCTGGATGTCTTCGTTGGCGGTGATTGTTGCTACGACGCTTGTGTTGGTGGGTGTAGATGCAACATAGCCAAAGGTAGCAGTTGGCGAGGTCTTATCGCAGTTTATGGACGCAGCCATCACACTATAAGACTTGTGTGTTGGAATAACAAAGTATCGTGCACCGTAGATGTCTGCGGTCACCTGCGTATTTGAAATAGCCACAGCCCCCGTGTTAACCGACCACTCATCGGTGTCGTTTATTCCAAGCCAATGGTCATAAGAGTTACCATAGTCAGTCTTGTAAACTATGCTTCCACCCGTCCAACCAGATATATCTTCATGTAAAACGAGTTTTAAAACCGCCTCTTCACCTTCACAAACGGTATCCACACTAAATGGACCATCCGCTATAGGAGCCGCACTCGCAACTTGCGCTCCTGCTAGTGGTGTGAGTGTACTTAGAGCCAGTACCAACGACATAAAGCCAAGCGTACTACGCTTAAAAATATTAGATATTACCTCTCGCATTGTGGTGACACCTCTCGTATTACTCCGCGCTCCACGCACGGTTTACTTTGCGATTATTATAGCATGCTTAAATATAATTTGCAATAGACTTGTTTGTATGGAGTAATATACTTTTATTCAGCTTTTGTCGCTTGTCTATGTACTATGTCTTCACATCTCCTTGGGAAAGCATAAGAAGTATGATACGTTGGTAAATACTGTAATAAAAATAAACAGGAGCCTGATAACTATGTTAGACAGGATAATAAACGAAGTAAGCGGTGCAGTAACCGCAGCCGTAAACGGAGTCGACGACATACTGAGCGCCGTCACCGGCACGGTGAAAAACCAAGTTATAAATGTCATCCAAGGCGGCGGCGAAGTCGCTGGCGCAGGTGTAGAGGCTATCGCTTCTGTAGCGAGCGGTGCCGTAAAAGGCGTCGGTTCGGTCGGCGCGTCGGTCACCGACACGATTTTCGGTACGATGAGCGGTATCGTGAATGGCGTATCAGAGGTAGGCGGTGATGTATTCAGTGCCGTTCGCGCTGGTGCACACGGTGTCGTTACTGGTGTCGCTGACACCGGTGGCGATGTCGGTTCTGCTGCTGTAAGTGCTGTCCAAGGTGCTGTAAAGGCAGCTGGCGACGTAGGTGGCGACACCGCAGAAGCAGCCAAGCAGGCTGTCGGCGGCGCGCTAGACGCAGCCACAAGCGTCGGTGGTGACGCAGTATCAACCGTCCGTGACGCACTGCTCGGTGCGGCGGCTCTCCCCCGAGATGTTATCGAGGCAGCCATCAAGGGTCACGACGATAACTCTGGCGACAAAGCGTAAACACACAAGCCATATAAAAATAAACAACCACTGGCAGAGCGGTTGTTTATTTTTTGCGCGCTTGCAGCTCATCTATACGATCGTGATCAAGCCCATAGTAGTGCGCTATCTCATGCCAAAGCGTGCGCTTGATCTGCTCAAACAGCTCGCTTTCGCTACGAACTATCCGTAGTATAGAGTGCTTAAACAGCGTAATGCGACTAGGGAACAATCCACTTCCCTGCTGTGTTTTTGCAATACCTTCAAACAGTCCCAGCAGTATCACACCGTCGCGCAGCTTCATCTTGTCTACCTGCTCGGGTGTAGGGTCATCGGCCATAGTAATGGCGACGTTCTCCATATTCGTGATGTACTCCTGCGGCAGTTCGTCCATAGCGCGAGTAATCAACGCTTCAAACTGTTCATCGCTGAGTTCATGCATATTATTACTATACACTATATAGCAAACTGTTGCGGGTCTGCTACGTGATCAGTCCTTGCTGAAGTCAAACCAGCTTGGGTCTTTTTCGATATCTTTGACGATGGCATTCCAATGATTTGTCAGTTCTTCGCCCGATATATCGTCGAGGGTATTAAACGCGTCAGCCTCGTCGCGCTCCGCCGCTATGGCATCGCGGAGCCCATCGTCAAGTGGGTCTGGCTTGTTGAAGCGCATATTGTTATTACGAAATAGTTTCATGCTGCTCCTTAGCGTTCTACCCTTCCCTGTGGCGGTCGCTCAGGAATAATCATGCCAGGATTGACACGGTTGACCATATCGACAGCACTTTCACGACGCGGGGCGGGACGATCCATAGGTAGTAGCTGTCCGGGATTGAGACGGTTGATTATGTCGACAGCACTCTCGCCACTACGAGCCACCGGAGCGGTGGAACGTGTACGATCAAGCCAGCGCGCGCTACCAGCTAGGCGTTTCAACAAACTCTTTTTGACAGGCTTTGCCTCGGACTCGAGCTGTACCGCTCCATAGTCAATGCTATCAACAGGATCGCCTTCAGGGATAATATCCGTATTACGCGCGTCTGCGCCTTCTGCTGTGTAGGGGTTTATTCGTGGTATATGTTCTGACATGATGTTTGTTTTTTACCTTTGCTTTGTAAAAACAATATTAGCATAAGTATTATAAAAAGTCAATATACGCTAAACTGATAGTATGTTGGCAATCAACCATACTCTTGCAGGAGCAACCATTGCAGTAATCATACCTGCACCTCTGGTGCCTGCAGTAGCGATAGCATCGCATTTCTTACTCGACATGATGCCGCATGCCGATGGCGCAGAGCCGCCCATACCAAAGCGCATAAAACGCCAGATCGGCATAGACCTCGCACTGACACCATTCGTTTATCTATTTATCCTATGGCTCTTTCCTGAGCAGTGGCTCATTGTTACCATCGGCGTGTTCTTCAGTGTCATGCCGGATGCTCTATGGATATTTTGGCGTCGCGGCGGTCCGCGCTGGTTTCAGAAATTCCTCGACTGGGCACACTGGATCCAGTGGGGCGAACGACCATATGGCTGGATATTCGATGCGTTCTATGCGTTCCTGATGATATTCACACTCGTGCAACTCGCCAGCTGATCCAGCCTACTACTTAATCGGTAATACGCCTCGTCTCTTTAATGCCAACACTATACCTGCGGCAGCTGGAACGGTGAGCAGCCAGAACAAATCAAAACCAGACGAAACCCCGTCTTTGCTGCTAGTTGGCTTTGCCGTCGTAGCAAGTGTGTCGCTTATTTGCGACAGGCTCATTGGCAGCTCAACATTTATTTAGCGTTCATTGATAAACATAGTAACGGATGGCTTTTTGTATATTGAAGAAAGTTCATCAACATATATAGAGACTGAATACTTGTCCACATCTCCATACACAGGACAGACATATTTGGCAGGATTATTTTTTGCATCATCAAGACATTCTTGCTTCGGTAAAACTCCTTCCCATCCAGATAACTCAAGGATCCTAGCAAGTTCCTCTTGCGTAATCGGTTCTGGAGTCGTCCAAAACCGGTCTAAACTAGGGCATCCTCCCTGGAGACACACAGTTCTTGGAGGATCAGCATAGCTGCCAACCAATTCCCACGAACTATCCGCCTTAAACTGATCTGCGACCGATTCGATATGATCGGTGCTACCGGTCCAGGTAATCCAATATACAAATATCGCCAGTATGGCAATTATCAATGCTGCTGCATACAGCACTATTTTCTTCCACCTCTTGTTCATATTCACTCCCGCGTTAATGAATTACTCAGATTGTACCCCTGTAGGATATCTACGTCAATCACGACACCTTCGAGCACGCTAATGCCGTATTTGCTAGCATAGATTGCGGACATCTTGTTCTTTATGTATGCATCTCTGCCATTTTCATAGGAATTCTTATCGATATCTACTGCTGGATAACGGCGACCATTGTACTGTTCAGTACCGAGCTCGTAATGATGAGGTGTAGGATATTGTTTTAACTCATTATCATCTAGTAGTCGAAAAAACTTATCGGCTTCATTATCCTCAAGACCTTGACCCGACCCTCTTGCAAATACCGTCTCAACCTTACTACACGGTTCATCTATTGATTTAGCATGTGCCGTGTTGGTATTAAGAATAAAGAATAGACTAACTGTAAAAAATACTAATAATTTAAGAATTATACTCGTGGTGGCTGTCATATGTTAAATCACCGATTACTCCATCAATAAACTCACTGTTGGCTTATTCAGGCTAGGACTTTCGGTTAAGGCTGAGATGGTAATCTTATACCTATCAACTACACCGTACATCCTACACACATTACTGCCTGAAGCAGTTTTTGATTGCTCGCAGTCTTTATGTGGTACTATATGTCCCCATCCAGAATCATTGAGTATATCACTAATCTCAGTTTGTGTGATCGGAGCGGGCGTAGACCAAGTTCGGACAAGATTGGGACAACGTTGAGCAATGCATAGTGTACGCGGCGGATCAGCGTGATCCCTAACCAACTCCCATGAATCTGGTACCTTGAACTGATCTGCGACCGATTCGATATGATCGGTGCTACCGGTCCAGGTAATCCAATATACAAATATCGCCAGTATGGCAATTATCAATGCTGCTGCATACAGCACTATTTTCTTCCACCTCTTGTTCATATTCACTCCCGCGTTAATGAATTACTCAGATTGTACCCCTGTAGGATATCTACGTCAATCACGACACCTTCGAGCACGCTAATGCCGTATTTGCTAGCATAGATTGCGGACATCTTGTTCTTTATGTATGCATCTCTGCCATTTTCATAGGAATTCTTATCGATATCTACTGCTGGATAACGGCGACCATTGTACTGTTCAGTACCGAGCTCGTAGTAATGAAATTTTGTACTTTTCAGATTGACAGCAAGTTGTTGTTCAAAGCGATTACTCTCCCTGCCCCTTAAGTCGGACCCTGCGCCTCGCACGAACACTATTTCCGCCTTTTGGCATGTGTCACTTACAGACTTAGCCTCAGTCGTTTGTCCGTATAATAAAACAACCAGGAAACTTGTTGCTACAACCAAAAGGACGAAAATATATTTTTTCATTGCGAAAATTATACTAATCTATATGCACACTCAATGAGGGGCCCTCGTTACGCGACGCGCCATCAGATACATATATTACTACCTCATATTTATCAACCGTTCCACGAACTGGACAAACTGAATCTTTGCGTGGTTCGCAGCCCTTCTCAATCTTCACATCGTTCCATCCAGACCTTTTCACCACATCAGAAAGTTCGTCTTGAGTAAGTGGTTTTGATGTGATCCATGTGCGGTTGAGACTCGGACAGCCGCCCTCTATACACACTGTCTTCGGAGGCTTAACATGATCGCTAACCAATTCCCACGAACTATCCGCCTTGAATTGATCTGCGACTGATTCGATGTGATCAGTATTGCCAGTCCAGGTAATCCAATATACAAATACTGCCAGTGCGGCAATTATCAGTGCTGCTGCATACAGCACTATTTTCTTCCACCTCTTGTTCATATTCACTCCCGCGTTAATGAATTACTCAGATTGTACCCCTGTAGGATATCTACGTCAATCACGAAACCTTCCGCGCATATGGCGAAAAGGTGTCATGAAATCCACGTACTTAGTGCTTTGAAACGTATGGATTTCCGGTGATATAAAACCGCCATGGCACATCTTTGCCCTGCGATATACCGATGCGTACCGTCTGCGTAATCACGTCTTGTGAGAGCGGCGGCTGCGGGATGAGCCTCATCGATCCGCTACGTAAATCGTGACCATTCATAGCCTTGTCGATACCCAACGCTTGGCACAACTTCGCCGGGCCGTTCGTCACCTCGATGCCAGTCTTTCCTCGCCTCTCCTCCATTGTGTCGACTCCCTCAAGCGGCTCAACCGCACGGATCAGTACACCTGCTCCGTGTCCCTTGCGCCCCGTAACGATGTTGGCGCAGTAGTGCATGCCATAGGTGAAATACACATATAGGTGCCCGTACTCTCCAAACATCACGCGAGTGCGCTCGGTCTCGCCGCGATAGCTGTGACTGGCAACGTCGGTCTGATCATACGCCTCAGTCTCGACGATTTTGACGCGCACTACCCTGCCGTCGATATGCCGCTCCAAGATACAGCCCAAAAGCTGCGGCGCAACCTCATAAGATGGCGCATCTAAAAAGCTAAAATCGACTGCTGCCATGCCTACGCCTTCTCTAGCGAGATGTGCAGATCGGCGTCTTCTACTTTCACCGACGTTTCATATGCATATGCCGCCTGCGCTGTATCACTTGCGAGCGTCTCGGTAGCGATTGTTTCTGCGTGTTCGGTAATTGCTTTTTGCAACTCCTCGTCGTCAGCCTTTAGGCTTAGTTTGATCCTGTCGTCGACGTTTAGTCCGGCGGCTTTTCGCGCCGCCTGTACGTGGCGTATGACTTCGCGCATGAAACCCTCTCGCTTAAGTTCTGGCGTGATAGCAAGGTCGAGCGCCAGTTCGTCGCCCTGAACAACTTTTTTAACATTTAGCTCTTCGGTCAGGATATCTTCAAAGTTCACTGCCTCGCCCAGGCTTGGCACTGTCACGTTTGCTAGTGGCTGACGAATCTTTATACGCTCCTTGGCGCGTATACTCAATGCCTGGTTTACATAGTCACGTACTGTCGCCATTTCGGTCAGAATCTGCTCATCTACGGTATAGTTCGTCGGCCAGTCAAGCAAGTGCACAGACTCGTGGTCGCCACCAAGTTTCTGATACAACTCCTCCGACAAGAAGGGCGTAAACGGTGCCAGGATGACAGCAAGCTTCATGAGCGTGTAGTGCAGCGTACGATACGCGTCGGCCTTGTCACCATCGTCATCACTCTTCCAGAAACGTCTACGGCTGCGGCGGACGAACCAGTTGGACGCGTCTTCGATAAACGGCATGAACTCGCTCATCGCGACCGGTAGGTTGTAGTCATCCATGTGTTTGGTCACGTGCTCATTCAGCTGATGCACCCTGGAAACAATCCATTTGTCGAGCGGGTTGGACAAATCGTCGGGATTCAGCGTGAATGGTTGAGTCGGATCAAACTCCCATCCATCGACTTCCGCGTACATCGTAAAGAAATCGTACATGTTCCAGATCATGCTCAGTTTGCGCGCGACATCACCGACATCCTTGTCCTGCAGGCTGAAATCTTCGCCGTTCAGTAGCGGACTACTGAGTAGCAAGAAACGCAAACTATCGGCACTAAATTTATCCATCAGCTCGTTCGGATCGGTATAGTTGCCATAGCTTTTACTCATCTTGCGACCGTCACTGCCAGAAACCGTACCGGTAACGATGACGTTTTTAAACGAATTTGTACCCTGCAGGCCTATACTGACAGCATGTAGGTAGTAAAACCACGCTCGCACCTGCCCCACATACTCGGCTATGAAATCGCCCGGGAAGTTCGATTCGAACTTCTCTTTGTTTTCGAACGGATAGTGGAACTGGGCAAACGGCATACTGCCCGCCTCGAACCAACTGTCCATCACCTTGTCGACACGTGTGTACTTCTCGCCGTCTATTTCGAAAGTTACGTCGTCAATCCATGGACGGTGATAGTCCTCCAACTCGACGCCGCTCAGTTCCTTGAGCTCGGCGTAGCTGCCCACGACACGCACCTTGCCACTTTCGGACTTCCAGACCGGCATAGCCGTGGCCCAAAATCGGTCGCGACTGAGGTTCCAGTCTGGCGCGCTTTCGATGGTTTTGGCAAACCGACCATGCTTGATATGCTCAGGGAACCACGTGATGTCCTCGTTTTTCTGCAGCATCTGGTCCTTTTGCCCGGCGATGTCCATGAACCAGCTAGGCACGGCGCGATACATCAGCTTAGTGCCACAGCGGTGACAGTGCGGGTAACTGTGCTTGATATAGTCAATCTTCCAGACGACACCACGCTCCAGCAATGTTTTGGCAATTTCTTTGTTGGTCTCCCAGATTTGCCTGCCCTGCCAGTCGCCTTCGGTGTAGTATCCCTCGTCATCGGTGTCGAGCACCATCGGGAACTTCATTTCCTTGCTCAACTGATAGTCTTCTTCACCATATGCAGGTGCTTGGTGGGCTATACCGGTGCCGTCTTCGGCATGGATAAACCACGCATCCCACACCTTGTGCGCGTTTTCACCGCGATCGGCAAAAAGCGGCTCGTAGCTTTTGCCCACTAGCTCGTCGCCCTTGAACGTACGAAGTACTTTGTATGGCAACACTTCGTGCTTCTCGTTGGTCAGGGCTTTGTCGAGCAGGTCTTTGGCGAGAATCAGCTTTTCGCCGTCCAGCTCTACTTCGGCGTATTCGACATCTTTGCTCACCGCCAATGCGGTATTTGCATTGAGCGTCCATGGTGTTGTCGTCCATGCAAGCAAGTACGCGTCGGAGTCTGCAAGCTTGAATTTCACGTACACGCTCGGGTCGGTCACGTCCTGATAGCTGTTGTCCATGGCGATTTCTGCCTTGGCAAGCGGTGTCGCGTCATGCGTACAATACATGAGCACCTTCTCACCTTCGTAAATCTTGCCCTTTTCGTACAAGGTCTTAAACGCCCACCATACGGACTCCATGTACTCCTTGTCCATGGTCTTGTACGCACCTTCAAAATCCACCCAACGACCGATACGCTCAATCGTTTCTTGCCACAAATTACCGGTTTGAACCATGTTTTCGCGGCATGCCAGTATGTATTCTTCCAAACTTATCTTCGTGCCGATTTCTTTCTTGTCCTTGATGCCTAGCTTTTTCTCGGTATACACCTCTGCTGGCAAACCATGACAGTCCCAACCCCACACACGCTCGACACGCTTACCCTTCATGGTCCAGTAACGCGGCACGGCATCTTTGACGATACTACTAAGGAGCGTGCCATGATGCGGCACGCCGGTAATAAACGGCGGCCCGTCATAAAACACATACGCATCGTCAGCAGGTCGCTGCTCAACCGACTTTTCGAATGTTTTGTTGTCTTTCCAGTACTGCACGAGTGCTTTTTCATACTCGAGAGCTCGTCGTCTGGTTCCTGCTTTGAATTTCATTTTTACTCCTTAAAATAAAAATCACTTCTTTTGTCTGTCAGAATCCACCGGGTGGCGGACGGTACCATCTGACTTCCAAAAGAAGTGATTCTTTTAGCTCTTCATTCATGTGATCTGACGTGTCACGGACGTTGGGTTCTACTAGTCAGACGGCTAGCCGACGTTCTTCCCAAGGCTTACGGGTGATAGCCGCTTTTCGCAATCCGCTCAACGGCGGAAGCGAGTGCCTATAGGGGTATTATAGCGAAATATTCCTATGCAAACAAGGCTTCGCCAAACTTGGCAAACACGAGTGCGACCAGTAAAACGATCCATGACGCGACAATAAGCTTGTCGTAGTCCTTATCGAGGAACGCATTTATCTTTTTATGCGTACTTTTGCTGAAACGAAAAACGCCCTGTCGTAGATTGTACCGCGTAATCGTGGCCCACAGCATAGTCATGCTGAGCGTCACCACGAGACACCATGGGCAAAGCACTTGAATGACATAAACGCTGTTGAAGAACAACCAGTATGCAAACAGTGTCCAAAATCCATAACCGATTTCAGCACCGATAAGGAACCAGCGCGGAAATTTGACGCGTGAAAGTCCTAATAGCGCGATCATGATAACCATTGGAAAGCCCATTAAGCCGATAAACATATTTGGAAAGCCAAACGCACTCGCCTGCCATGTCTTCATGACAGTGGCGCAGTTAAGCACAATATTGAACGAACAACTCAAAACTGCATCTGGGTTTTTTAGTATCGTAATTTCCTCTACCGACAATACGAAAGATGCAATCAGACCAGTAATGCCAAAGGCTAGCATGGTGCCAAACAGCCGCCTATTGGCACGATTCTCTTTTTCGGATTTTCTACTAAACAGATTCCACATAGTAACTCACCTCGTTTATGGTTGGCATTGGGAGTCCACGCCACATATTGCGTAGTTGCCCGTCAATTGTCGTAGCGATAACGGTGGGGTACTCTACAACATCATATAGTCTACAGATATCTGCTCCTCGTCGACTGTCTGGATCGATCTCTTCAAGTGTTCGAGCCGTTCGCTTTTCGAAATCATGCAAAAATTCAATTACGGCACGCGCGTGCTCGCTTTCGGATTTGTACACCACCATCACACTCACTGCTATTAGGTGTCCTTACGACGACGCGACGCCAATAAGATAGCATTTGAGAACTCGTCAACTGTCTTGAATTCGTAGTATACGCTCGCAAAGCGTACGTACGCGACTTCGTGACGCTTTGCCAGTTCATCTAGTACTAATTCGCCTATGGTTTTTGACGGCACTTCCAGCTCCCCAAGAGCATACAGATTATCCTCTACCTCGGCCACGATTTGTTCGATCTCCATATCGCTATCGAAGAACTTACCCACAGAACGACGGATAGCTGTTGCCAATTTTTCTCGATCATAGAGTTCTCGTGTACCATTCTTTTTGATGACGGTGATGTTTGGTTTCTCTATCCGTTCATACGTCGTAAATCGACGTCCATCAGGTGTTTCACGGCGACGACGAATTGTAACTCCGTCGCCAACTTCTCGGGACTCGATAACGCGACTGTCTCCGATATTTATTGGCCCCTTCATGTCTTGTCCTCCTATGACTCGTCGTCAGACTCTTTGTTTTTTTTACGTCGACGCAGAAAAGCTGGAGTATCCGCTTCATCATCTTCTTCTGGTGGCGTGTCCCAGATATTGTGAGAGGGCTCTTCAGCAAAGTTCGCCTGCGGATCACTTTTGTCGAGATCCAGATTGACACCCTCGACCGCTTCGTCGCTGACACCACGTGCTTCTACCTCGTGCACTCGGTTAGATTCCGGATTCAACGATACTTCCTGCTGGTGGAAAAACTCGCTATCAAAGCCAGTGGCAATAACTGTGATGATCAGCTCATCTTCAAGCTCTGGCTTGAGAGTCGCACCAAAGATAATGTTCGCGTCTGGCGAAACGGCACTGGTGATAATTTCAGCTGCTTCTTGAATTTCAGACATTGACATGTCGTAGCCACCGGTAACATTGAAGAGCACGCCCTTGGCACCGTCGATAGATACTTCGATAAGTGGTGATTCAATAGCTTGCTGCGCCGCCTGTGCTGCACGTTCATCGCCACTGGCACGACCAATACCCATCAGTGCGCTACCTGCATTACTCATGATTGCTTTGACATCAGCAAAGTCGAGGTTGATGAGACCGTGTTCAGTGATGAGCTCTGAAATACCCTGGACACCTTGGCGCAAAACATCATCAGCGATTTTGAAGGTCTCGAGCAACGGCGTACGGCGATCAATCGTCTGTAGTAAACGATCGTTCGGAATGGTAATCAACGTGTCTACCTGACGACCAAGCTGATTGATAGCCCACTCCGCGTTGACGCGACGTTTTTCACCCTCAAAACTAAACGGCTTCGTGGCGACACCCACGACTAAAATCCCAAGCTCGCGTGCAACTTCAGCGACGATGTAGCCTGCACCGCTACCAGTACCACCACCCGCACCTATGGTCACAAATACCATATCAGCACCTTCGAGTGCCTCTTTGATTTCGTCGCGTGACTCGTTGGCGGCAGCCTCACCAACCGAAGGATCAGCACCCGCACCCAAACCACCTGTAGTCTGATGGCCGAGATGAAGTTTAATATCTGCCTTGCTATTGTGCAGTGCCTGAGCATCGGTATTCATGGCAATAAACTGCACTCCGCTCAGTCCGGCATCTTTCATACGATTTACAGCGCTACCCCCGGCACCGCCTACGCCTACAACTTTGATACTCGCAAATGTCTGAATTTCGCTGGGTGTTACTTCCGGCATAGCTACTCCTACGTCTTTATTACTCTATAGTATACCACCGTTGATCGCAAATCGAACCGTCTACGTTCGAAAGCCCTTTAATAATCGTTTCATAATACCACCTGCCTGTCCTGCAACGGCTTTTGCCTTACGACTTCCATGGTGATTATCAGGCTTGCCGCCGCCCGTGGCATCAGTAAGCATCAGTCCGACTGCTGCTGCAAATTGAGGCTCATCCAGATGCTCAGCTACACCGCCGAACCCTTTTGCAGCACCGATACGTACCGCAAGACCAAGTGCCTCTTTCGTGTAGTCAACGATATTTTTAAGTTTCGCACCGCCACCTGTCAACACGATACCGCTCGGAAGTTTGGCGTGGCGACCAGCTTTTTTCAGTTCCTTGCTGACAGCTTCAAAAATTTCCTCTAGTCGTGCTTCTATGATTTCGTTGACATCATCGCGCGAAAATTCAAATGTTTCTTTTTCATGCTTAATTGTCACTTTGTCACTGCCAGTTTGTGGCGTCGCTGAGCCGTGCGTAAGTTTTACTTCTTCGGCAATTTCAGGATCAGTCTTTAGACCAATAGCCAAATCATTTGTAATATTGTTGCCGCCGACAGGGATAACGCCCGTATACTGCAAATCTCCTTCTTCAAACACGGCCACGCTTGTGGTCGCGCCTCCTAAATCAATGACAGCAACGCCATTTTCCAATTGCTGCTCGGACAAAACCGCCTTTGCCGCCGCCACCACACTCGGCGTAATAGCATTTGGCTCTACCTTTGCCAATTCAAGCGTGCTATGAAGTGCGCCCATTTGCGGTGCCATCGCTGAAACAACATTGGCGTTGATTTCGAGCCGAGTACCTGTCATGCCTACAGGATCTTTTATGTTGTCCTGCCCGTCCAAACGATAGCTATGTGGCACAACCTCTAGTATTTCACGGTTTGCCGGCACTTTGCCAATAGTAGCTACCTCTTCAAGTCGACTAACATCTTCGGCATCAACGACATGATCCGCCGCACCAACCGCAACCATTCCATCAGTAGATGTGCTGAGAATATGTGAACCATTAATACTCACGCTGGCAGAGTTGACTTCATAACCACTCATGCGTTCGGCTTCGCCTAACGCCTCGTCGATCGCTTGAGCTGGACCATTTAAATTGACGATAGATCCTTTGCGCATACCGGTATTTTTTACTTCACCTACTCCGACAATAGTAGGTGCACCCGTCGTGGCATCGAGATGACCCACCACGCAACGAACAGTAGTGGTACCTATATCAATACCGACGGCATATCGAGAGCTGTCTTGCATGAATTGTATTATACCCTTAACTAAGCATTTTGAACAGCCATAAGGATTATAGAATTGTAGTCCATGCCACTATAACTGAGTGAGAACTTCTGCGCCCGTTTCCGTGATGAGTACAGTATGCTCGAAATGAGCAGCCAAGCTACCGTCACGGGTCAGAATGGTCCACTTGTCGTCCGGGTCTGTATACACCTTCTCACCACCTAGCGTTGCCATTGGTTCGATCGCAATTGTATCACCCGGCTTCAACAGCACACCTTCGCCTTTTCTGCCATAATTCGGAACGTCAGGTGGCATATGCATCTCTATGCCGACACCATGTCCAATCAATTCTCGAATAATTCCTAGTTTTGCATCTGCCAACACCTTGCCTACCGCAGCTCCAATGTCGCCCGTATAAGTACCGTGACCTTTTATAGCGTCTATGCCAGCGTAGACGCTTTTTTCAGTTGCACTGAGCAGGTGTTTCGTAGCACCACTAGGCTCTTCACCCACCACCATCGTAAACGCGCTGTCTGTTTTCATGCCTTTATAGGTAATGACGAGGTCAAAGCCGACAACATCTCCCTTTTCAAAAACATAATCAGTGGGTACCCCATGAACAACCGCATCATTGACACTGATACAAATAACTCCTGGAAAATTTGGTACTGGTTCTTTGTATGTTGGCGTCGCTCCATGGCGCGCGATTTCTGCTGTAACCCATGCATCTACCTCAATGCCTGTCACGCCAGGTCTTACGTACTGTTTCAGATCACGCAATATCGTACCAAGAATCTTGCCACCCTCTCGCATCGCCTGCACTTGCTCGTCTGTTTTTGGGGGCTGCATCATTTTTCTAATCCGTGCGCTTCTAACTCTTCCATGATTCGATCATGCACTTGGCCAACCCTACCTACTCCATCGATATGAACAATATTGATGTTTTGCTCAGTAAGATACGTCAAAATCGGATAGATTTCTGTACGGTAAATTCGCAACCGTTCATCTATAGCGTCTTTCGTATCATCAGCCCTGCCGCGAACTTCAAGTCGCTTCAATAGTTCGCTCTTTGGCACTTCAAGCACAATGACTAGTTTAATATCACGACCATGATGTGATTTATTCTCTATTAACCACTGTGCTTGGCTGAACTCGCGTGGATAGCCATCCAGAATAACCCGATCGATGTTTTTTGAACGCTTGATCGCATCGCCCATCAGCCTACTCACTGTTTTCGTATCGACCAGCTGACCCGTTTGCATTTGTTTTAGAACGTCGAGATCACGCGTATCGCGCAGTAGTTGTCCGGCACTTAGCCAACGCCAGCCGTTACGTGCTGCTAGTATCTGCCCCTGAACGCTTTTACCCGCTCCCGCCGGTCCGAAAAAAATAATCATCTACCCTCTCCCTCCTAGTTTAATTTTTCTTTTACGACTCTCGCTATAAGCGCACCGTCGGCACTGTTTCCGACTTGCTGCTTGACTGCGCCGATTACCTGTCCCATAGCTTGCGAACCACTTGCTCCCATTTCCATGATTTTTGCTTCCACGATTGTACGTAGCTCTTCTTCGCTCATTTGCTCTGGAAGGTAGCGGGACAAGATGTCAGCCTCTTTGCGTTCCGTCTCGGCTAATTCCGGTCGACCGTTTGCCTCATATACGGCAATGCTCTCGTTACGCTTTTTTACTTCGCGAGCAATAATTTTTTCGATCTCTTCATCAGTAAGGCCAACGTCACGCTTATTCTGCTTGACCTCCTCGTCCAAAATTGCGGCTTTCAGATTGCGTAAGGTATCGCCAACAAAACGATCGCCGCTAAGTAAAGCGGCTTTTGTATCGTTTTGGATAGTATCCTTAAGGACCATTGACTAGCGAAGTCCCAGGCGTGCCTTTGCCAGTTTTTCAGCTTTACGCTCTTTACGGATGATCGCTTTCTGGCGACGCTCAGCTTTGCTGATATCCTTGCTGAAGCGCATTGATGCTTTTGCTTCTGCCAATACACCGCTCTGCAAAACTTTGCGGTTGAAACGACGAATAATGTTCTCGTTCGCTTCGTTTGAATCTTTACGTGTAACTTGTACCATATCGTGTGTAATTGTAACAGATATGACACCTTACTGCAATAGACAGAGCGACAGCTTCTTTTTTCACTTTTGCTATACTGGGATGGATGAAACAACCAATAGTATCAATTCAAAACTTTCACCTTGCCATAGGCGAAAAAAACATAGTAAAAAAACTCAGCTTCGACGTACATCCCGGTGAGGTTTTCGCCCTTCTCGGTGCTAACGGATCGGGCAAAACAAGCACCATCCGATCTTTGCTCGGTATCTACCGGCCAACAGGTGGAACCCTCCATATTAACGGCAAAACTTATACACCCGATCAAGCAAGGGTTGTGGGTTATCTGCCAGAGGAGCGCGGGCTATATACACGCTCAAAAGTACTTGACACCATGATTTATTTTGGTGAACTGAAGGGTTTGAGCCGCGCGGAAGCTCGTGATTTTTCGCTGGCTTATCTTGAGCGTGTAGGGCTTGCGGATAAAGCAACTACGAAAATCAAAAAACTTTCGGGTGGTCAGCAGCAAAAAGTACAGCTCGGGGTGGCGATTATTGGTGGACCTGATTTGTTGATACTCGATGAGCCCACAAAAGGCCTGGACCCTGTCAATAGAAAGCTACTTCTCGACATCGTAGATGAGCTCCAGCAAAAAGGCGCGGCAGTCATATATATTACCCACCTCATGGAAGAGGTTGAGCGTCTAGCGGACCGTTTGCTCATCCTCAAAGATGGAGAGTCGAGGGCATACGGAAGCGTATCTGAGGTCAAAAAGAAATTTGCATCGAAATCTATCGAAGATATTTTCGTATCAATTTATAACGAAAAAAGTAGCGAGGTGACACATGGCTAAACTAAAAACAGTCATCAAGCATGAATACATGACCATCATAAAGCAGCCGAGTTTCTGGATTGTCATGCTAGCGATTCCCGCAATCATCGCGGTCGTACTCGGGTTAAGCTATCTAGGTAACAAGTCTGTCGAAAATCGCATGGGAGAAATCGTGAAAGACTTACGCAACGTCGCTATTGTTGACGAAAGCGGCCTGATCAATCGCGACGTCGTGCAATCGAGTGGCCTGACGATCAGTCCGTCGGACCAGAAGGACGAGCTACGCAACGAAGTCCGTGACGGTGAAAAAGAAGCCCTGATAGTGTATCCCGACACCTTGGTAAAAGATAGGAAATACTCAATTTATCTTAGCAGCGATGACTTCACAAAGATGGGTGCGGTCGGTAGCCTAGGTGATAATCTGCTCAGAACCAGTCTATTCCTGCCGCTTGGATCTGCTGAAGTTATAGCACTTGCGCAAAATGGTGCAGAAAATCAAGTCACGACATATCGCAACGGCATAGAAACAGCCGGTATCAATGAATATATAGTACCAGGACTGTTCGTAGTGCTCTTCTATCTCATCTTTGCCTTTTCAGTTGGGTACATGCTGACCAGTGTGAGCGAAGAAAAGGAAAACCGATCCATGGAAATGGTGCTCACCTACGTAGAACCGCGAAACTTAATCGTAGGCAAGCTTCTGGCAGTCATACTCGTGACACTCACTCAAGTCGCGTTTTTTGTTCTGCTTGCAATCGTTGCGTACTTTACGGCACAGGCACTCGGTAATTCTCTGATGCTGCCCGTTGGTGTGGACTTAGAGCGACTTGTGTTTGATCCGTTGGCAATCTTCTTTGGTGCAAGTTTCCTTGCTGTTGGTTTCCTGATGTTTGCAGGCTTCATGACGGCAACTGCAGCCGTAGCACCATCCACCAAAGAAGCGAACAGCTTCTCAACCGTTTTCTATATCGGGGCGTTCATCCCATTCTATTTCGTCACAATGATCCTGACTGATCCGGAAAACCCGATTATAACATTTCTTACGTTCTTCCCATTAACCTCTCCTGTCGTGACACTACTGCGCAATACGATTGGTAACATGGGAGCCATAGAAGCATCATTGGCACTTGCAGTCATGACAGTCTTTATGCTCATCAGCATCGCTATTGCCGTCCGCGCATTTAGTCTCGGTGCTCTCGAATTCTCAAATCGCCTCAAGCTTACTTCTCTTCTCAAAAAATAAAAATCTTCTTACAACAGTTCCAGATGTACGATTTTCGCCTCAATGCTGCGTCGTCCATTCCATTCATTGATAGTTGGTTGATACCATACAGTAATACGCGCACCTGGCTCTACAAAAAAATGTTCCGGCGCACTGAACGCCAACATATACATCTTCTGCCCTGAACTGCCCTCAAGTTCAAGCTTAACGTGTTGCGCATCGGCACCCATACGACGCTGGTTAAGTACCAATAGTCCTTCTGATTTCAACACGGGTTGCATATTCCCATTTCCAAATGGCTCAAGTGTCTCCATCATTGCCACAAGCTCTTCAGTCAGGTGCTCAAGCTCTGCTATTGCATCCTCCTTGGGTAACAAAAGGAAATGCTGATTGAATAATTTTTTTGTTCGATAACACTCATTAACACGCTCTCGAAATTTCGCTATATTGCTCGTCGGTAGAGTTACGCCTGCAGCGAACTTGTGCCCTCCACCCTTCGTGATTATATCCTCGGCAGCACGAATTGCATCAGCTGCACTGAAGTCGCCATAGCTCCGCGCCGACCCTTTTGCTTCACTACCCATTTCTTCAAGCACAAATGTAGGTTTCATATATTTTTCCATTAGCTTTGCGGCGACAATTCCAATAATGCCATGACTCCAACCTGGACTACTCACAACAAGCACGTCATCGTCTTTATAGTGCTCCGCCTGGAGGATGGCCTCACTGTATATTTTGTTTTGCTCAGCTTTTCTCGATGTATTTAAAACATCGAGTTTTTGTGCCAGTTCAAGTGCAGTCTGCGAATCTTTAGCTCGCAGCAGGTCCAATGAATACTGTGCCGTTTCAAGCCTGCCTGCGGCGTTCATGCGTGGTCCTAGAGCGAATCCCAAGCTCCTTGCGTTTACTTTTTCAGGGGTAACACCCGCAACTGCCATCAATGCTTTTAGTCCCGGACGTCGCGTTTTTGCCAGCACTTTTAAACCCCAAAATACATTTGCACGATTTTCATTTGTAAGTTTTACAACGTCACAAACTGTTCCTAGAGCCACTAGATCCAACAACCACTTCTCCTGCCCCGCCTTTAGTCCATCCAGTTTAGTTTGTAATGCTTGAACCAATTTAAAAGCCACGCCGACTCCAGCGAGATCCAAAAACGGGTAAATCTTTCCGAGTTTTTTCGAACCATCTTTTAGCTCCAGCTCATCGTACTCAGCTGGATAATCTTGCAATAAACGTTTAGGATTAATTACTGCCACTGCAGGGGGTTGCGTTGAAGCGACATTATGATGATCAGTGACAATAACGTCCATATTTAGTTCATTTGCTCTAATGATTTCTTTCTCGCTGAGGCTGCCGCAGTCCACGGTTATGATGAGGTCTGCACCTTGCGCAGCAATCTTTTCAATAGCATCAATCGTCAAGCCATATCCTTCGACAAACCTGTTTGGTATAAACGCACTCACATGTTTAAAACCAAAACCCTCTAATGCATCGAGTAGTAGTGTAGTTGCAGTCAAGCCATCAATATCGTAGTCGCCATAAATTATAATATTTTGTTGTTTTTTATGCGCCTCTACGAGTCTGTCGGTTGCTAGTTTCATATCCGGCAGCAAGAAAGGATCGTGCTTTGCGTCGTAACTAGGGTTCAAAAAAGCATCTCGCTTCTCTCCGACCAACCCACGAGCTCGGAGAATTTCTTCAAAAAGATTCATCACAAATCAGAGGCAGAGCGTTTTGGACGCGCTGACTGTTGCTGTGATTTTATAACGATACTTTGCAGTTCTTTGAAGATAATGAATTGTTTATTCGTAGAGTAAATTTTCGTGTTGCCTTGCTTTTCACTCGTCAAAAACCCTACCTTTTCAAGCCTCTTCAATTCGCGCTGGATATTACCCGGATCTTCCTTTATCAGCTTAGCAAGGCCACGAACATGGGTACGAAAATCAGGATACTTAGCATAGACTACAACAATCTTTCGTCGCACTCTTGAAGTAATAAAAACGTCTAGCATATTCTCCCTTTTTTCCAGTGACTTGGCCCTTTGTTATTACCCATCTTACACTTTCTTACAACAGTAAACAAGTGGATTTTTGAATTTCAACGCCAATTCAATACGATTTGGTTTATTTTCGCTATCGTTTCCTCACGTGTAGGCAAATCATTTTGATCGTAATAATGATTCGTATCCAGATAGTTTGCTTTCACGTCTAAAATGTGAAGTTCATCAGCAACAAGATGGACCTTCTCTACAAGCTCAACGCTAGCTACTGGTGCCGCGATAACCAGTCGTTGGACGCGTACAGGCTTTAGAAAATCAAGTGCAACGTCAAGAACTGTGATGTCGTTCAGCCCGTCGCCAACTAATATGACTGTGTGGTCTTGAAGAAGGTTTTGGTCGATGACACCGCCATCCCCTATCAAGCGATTGATCTTTTGAAACGCTTGACGTTTCCGCTCTTCAAGATAGCCATGAAGCTCTGACCTGTACGCGCTAATCTCACTGTCAGCTAAGTTGCTATTGTATGTAAACTGTCCAGTCTGAGAGATGGCACCAAAGTTTTGATTTTCGCCAGGAACTTCGACATTTTCAGATAGCAACAATGTCAAAACACAGTGAAGCCGTTCTGCAATAGGTTCACCTACCGCTACTCCACCATCGCCAAGTGCCACCACCGCAACGTTTTCATATCGATACTTATCAAACAATTGTCGCGCTAGTTGCTCACCCGCTTCAGCCCTGCTATGGAAATACATCATGTTACTTATCATTCTAAACCACTTTCTCCCTACGAGGAACCCATCATGCTCATGTTGTAGCAAAGTTCCAGCAGTTCACTAAAGTCAGTCTAACGTATAATGGAGGCATGCATTACTACGAGGTGGCTCCACTGCAGATTATTCGACAAAATAGTCATGTTTTTACATATGCACACGAAGAGAAACTAAAAATAGGCCTTGTTGTCTTAGTCGAGGTTGGACGTCGACAGATTCCTGGCATCATTTTACGAGAGGTTAACCGTCCTGAATACGTGACAAAACCTATCATATCCATCATTGAAAAAACTCCTATCCCGAAACCGCTGTTAGAGCTTTCCGCCTGGATAAGTACTTACTATGTCACTCATTTTGCCACCGTCTTACAAAGTGTACTGCCACGTGGCATCCACAGAGTGCGAAGAAGTCGCAATACAAAATCAAAAGTCGCTCTACGCCAACGAACAAATATTGTATTCAATAAGGATCAGTTGCATGCGCTTGAAACTATCGACAAAATGTCGCCTGGTACCGCCCTCCTGCACGGAGTGACTGGCTCAGGCAAAACACGTGTATATATCGAGGCAGCCAGGAGAGTCCTGAGTACGGGCAGATCAGTCATAGTCCTTGTACCGGAGATTGCACTGACCACACAAGTCGTCGATGAGTTTTCTGCATTTTTCGAAGACATTATCCTTACTCACTCCAAGCAAACAGAGGCAGAGCGTCACCTGGCATGGCAAACCGCATTAAATAGCACAGTACCGCGAATTATTGTCGGGCCTCGATCGGCCCTTTTCATGCCGCTCAATGATATTGGTATGATTATTGTGGACGAAGCACATGAACCAAGCCTCAAGCAAGAGCAGTCTCCTCGTTACTCTGCCCTACGTGCTGCGAGCGTGCTTGCAAATGCTCACCAAGCTAAAGTTATCCTTGGGAGTGCCACACCCTCAGTTGCCGACTACTACCTTGCGCTGTCGTCGAAGCGACCGATCATAGAGATGTCGTCGAAAGCACGCAAAACACAAGCTCCAAAAGTTATCACGGTAGACATGACTAAACGCCAGCATTTCTCTCGACATCGATTCCTGTCCAATACTCTTTTGGAGCACATCGAGCAAACGCTTGTCGCGGGTCATCAGGTACTCATATTTCATAATCGTCGTGGCAGTGCTAGTACGACATTGTGTGAAGATTGTGGCTGGCAAGCAACCTGCGCGCGCTGCTTTGTACCCCTCACCTTGCACGCAGACCACCATAAATTGCGCTGCCACATATGTGGACATAGCGAAAAGGTGTCGACCAATTGTCCTGTGTGTCGCAACCCCCGCATCATCCACAAGGGAATAGGTACGAAACTGGTAGAAACGGAACTTGCTAAGCTTTTTCCACACGCTACCATAGGACGATTTGACGGAGACAACACTACCGAACAAACCCTCGATATTCGCTATAAAGAGCTCTATAGCGGATCCATTAACCTTATAATTGGTACTCAAGTCGTAGCAAAGGGTCTCGACTTACCTCACCTTCGATCGGTAGGTGTCATTCAAGCAGACGCTGGATTGAGTTTGCCTGACTTCATTTCACCGGAACGTACTTTTCAACTTCTTGCTCAGGTAGTCGGACGAGTGGGACGTAGTGATCATCCCACGTCAGTCGTCGTCCAAAGCTATCAACCTTCTCATCCGGCTATAGTCGATGGTTTATCCCAAGACTTTTTGGCATTTTACGAAAAAGCGATCCAAGAACGTCAGCAAGCAAACTTTCCCCCGTTTACTTTTCTGCTGAAATTGACATGTACTTACAAGACCGAAGGTATTGCCATCAGAAACGCTCAACAACTCGCCGATATCCTCCGCTCAAAAATACACCATAGCGTTGAGATTCTTGGTCCGACTCCGGCATTTTATGAAAGACAACGCGACACATATAGGTGGCAACTGATACTCAAGTCAAAGAAAAGATCACATCTGACCGACGCACTCCAACACCTTCCGTCGACTAATTGGCAATTTGAATTAGATCCTATCAGCCTGCTCTGATCGCATCTGATATACTGGTAATAACTCCAATGAAAAAAGAAGATATAATCACTCTGCCAAACCCACACCTACGGCAAAAATCCCGTAAGGTTTTGGCTGTGACCGATGATATTCAAACCGTCATACAAGAAATGACTGATGCTGCACTCGATTGGGAAGATTCAAGACCGCATGAAATCAGTGCCGCACTCGCTGCTGTGCAGATTGATCGTTTAGAGCGTATAGTCATCATACGTACTGATTTTGAACATAAGGATAATCGAGAGTTCACTACTCTCATTAATCCTGAAATTGTGAAGTACGAGGGTGATGTGGTGACTGACTATGAGGGGTGTTTGAGTGTCAAAAACATCTATGGTAAGGTTCCTCGACATACTAAAATACGTGTAAAAGCACTCAATGCAAAAGGTGAGCCAATACGCTTCAAAGCTGATGGTTTCTTAGCTCGAGTAATCCAACATGAGGTCGACCACACCAAGGGCATTGTGTTCGTTGATCACATCAGGTACGACGAAGAGGCATTCTATGAGCTCGATGAAAGTGGCGAACTTCGACCGATAGATTACGAAGTAGCGATTACCGCTGGCAACCTTTTCGATGACTAAAGTTATATATTTCGGTAATGAGCGTCTCGTCAGCGGTTTAGAAAAAACCGACGCACCTATATTGCGTGGACTTATTGACCGCGGATACAACGTCGTAGCTATCGTCTCACACTATTCAGATAGTAAATCACGTAATCAACGGAAGTTAGAGGTTGCTTCTGTTGCCGCGGAACATAACATCCCGCTCTTTACCCCATCTCGACCGAGTGAAATCATCGGTGAGCTGCGCAAATTACAAGCAAACGTGGGCGTCTTGGTTGCTTACGGACGTATTATTAGCCAAGAAATCATTGATCTTTTTCCAAATGGTATCATCAACATCCATCCCTCGCTCTTGCCAAGCTACAGAGGACCGACACCGATAGAAAGTGCTATACTGCACGGCGATCGAGAAACAGGTGTGTCTATTATGCAACTCAGTGCCGGTATGGATGAAGGTCCTGTATATGGGCAGTACGCCATCACCATGACAGGTGCTGAATCCAAGACCGAACTATACCATAGGATCGTCACTGTTTCGACTGAATTATTTTTTGAGCTCTTTCCTGCTATCATCGACGGGTCGCTCCAGCCGACACCCCAGGATGACAGCACGGTCACATATAGCAAGCTTATTACTAAAGATGACGGTATTATCGACTGGCACAAGCCAGCTACCCTGATAGAACGTGAAGTCCGCGCCTACTACGGATGGCCTCAAAGCAGAACTGTTCTTGGTGATATGGAAGTCATCATTACAAAGGCTCATGTAGAATCAGGACATGCTGGGGTCGGCACTTTGGTGTCGCCCTCCTCGGATAGCCTGCTGATTGGAACGGGCGAAGACTTGCTAGCTATAGATAGCCTCAAACCTTCAGGCAAAAAAGAAATGCCAGTATCGGCATTTCTTTCGGGATATCGCTCTCGCCTACCGCTTTAAGCCGCAGGTGGCTGCGTATCCGCTCCTCCACCCAGAATCGCATCTTTATTGGACATGATTTCAGCCTTTAACTCTTCTAGAACGCTCTTTACAACATCACGGTAATCAGGTCGGTTAACCTCAAGCCACTTCGTCGCCACATATTCAGACTTCAGATTGGGATCTGCAGGATCAAGTCTAAGTGCCTGTTGCATCCTCTTGAATATCTCATCACCGGTGTAATCTTGTACGTGAACGGCAAGCCAGTTGTCGATGACCGCCTGGTCTTTATCGATTATTTTTTCAAACTCTTCGAGTTGCTGATCGCTCAGACCCTCGGACAGCCGCGTACCTACGCGAAGTTCTAGCTCTTCGTAGATATGCTGCAAAAACGCTTGTTTTTGATCGTCGGGCATATCATTGAGCCCAATGTCTGCTAAAAATTTGTCGTCTAGTTGAAACATTGTATCTCCTTACCCTCCAGTATACACCACCATGGCAATTATCAATTAGGGTAACCTGCGTTTTAATAATTCTCGTGTGAAAAGCTCTAATGTGTCACCGACTTCAAGGAGGAGTTTTTTCTCTGTCGCCAAGTTTAGTCCACACATCTCTCCTTCAAACACTTCTTTAGCCTCTTGCTGCTCTCTTTGAACACTCGTCACTTCAACTTCTGCCACCTGTTCACCATCTCGTTTAACGCGTGCTTTTACTCCGGGAACTACCTTGCCACTCGTTACTTCTCCACCCGCAATGACCGAATCCTTCAAAGTCCGAAAAACACCCTTTATAGTGAGTGTGCCCACTTCCGTCTCCACAACTTCAGGAGCAAGCATTTGCTCCATAGTGTGACGTGCATCATCAAGAAGCTCATAAATCACCTTATACAATCGTACTTGGATCTTGTCGCGCGTTGCAAGGCGTTTTACGGCAGGAGGCAGTTCGACATTGAATCCATAAATAATAGTTTCGCCATCTGCAGCTAGACGTATATCGTTTTCCGATATGTTACCGACACCACTACCAATCACACGTACTGTCACCTCTCCACCCGCATCTAGCAGTCGAAGACTATCTATAACAGAGGTTAACGATCCTTGTACATCAGCCTTGACGATTACTTTCAGTTCTTGAGATTCTCGTTTTTGTGTCATCATTTTCAGTAAATCAGCACCTGTCACATTCGTGCTGGCCGCCGCTCGTTCACGCTCAATACGCGCTTTCTCCGTTTGATGACGTGCCTCTTTCTCGCTTTTAACGATGCTGAATTCGTCACCAAATTGAGGCAACTCTTTGAAGCCTGTAACCGTAACAGGGGTCGAAGGGCCAGCTTTTTTCAGCGGCTTTCCTTGAAAATCAAGCAAGGTTCGCACCTTGCCGTATGCCACGCCCGCCACGAGAAAGTGGCCCGGCTTTAACTCTCCTTGCTCAATTAGTAGACCTACAACTGAACCACGCCCTTGCTCGGTATGAGCTTCAATGACCAAACCAGCAGCCGGTACATCAATGTCGGCCTTTAATTCTTCGAGATCTGACACGAGGAGTACCATATCGAGTAATTTATCGATATTTTGACCGGTTTTCGCACTAACTTCGACCATAACCGTATCTCCTCCCCACTCTTCAGGATTCAAGTCATACTCAGTTGCGAGCTGTGTTTTGACCATCTGCGCATTGGCGGTCTCTTTATCTATCTTATTGATTGCGACCACGATTTTTGCGTTTGCACTTCGTGCGAATCGAATTGCTTCGACTGTCTGTGGCTTTACGCCATCATCTGCTGCGACAACTATAATAACGACATCTGTTAGTACGGCCCCGTGCTGTCTCAAGGCAGCAAAAGCCTCATGCCCGGGAGTGTCCAAAAGAGTAATCATACGATCACCCCGCCTGGTCTGATACGCGCTAATATGCTGCGTTATACCCCCAGCTTCCGTGTCGGCAGTTTTTGTCTGTAAGATAGCATCAAGCAAGCTCGTTTTGCCATGATCAACATGTCCCATCACCGCTACGATAGGTGGGCGATCAACCGCATCAATCGATAATTCGTGTGCCTTTCGAGCTGGTATCGATGCGGCCTCCTTTTTCTGGACTTCAACATCCATGCCCAGCTCTTCGACGATAATTTGAGCCGTTTCAAAGTCGATACGCTGATTAATTGTCGCAACGATACCGTTCTTAAATAACTCACCTATAAGGGTTGTAACTGGAATGTTGAGCGTCTCCGCCAGTTCGCCCACGGTAATCGATTCTGTGATAGCGATTACTTTCTCTGCCATGAAAAACGCTCCTTTCCATATCTGTTAATCGTTGTTATTTATGCATCATACGTTGTTAATTAAACATCGTAATATTCGTTACTTTTTCTTGCTCAGACTCAGTGAGATCTTACGGCCTTCCTTTTCGATATCTAGGATAACGAACTTTTTGCGATCGTTCAAAGTGAATACTTTTTCGGGATCAGCATTCTCTCCCTCGCCTAGTTCGCTAACATGTACTAACGCCTCGACTGCAGGACTAATCTGAACAAATGCTCCAAATGGAGTAATCCGTGTTACTGTGCCTTCAACTGTATCGCCAGTCTTGAACTTCTCTACCTCATCCAACCATGGATCCTGGGTGAGCTGCTTAATCGATAGACTAAGGCGATCTTTGTCAATTGAAATTATTTTTGCTTCGACCGTATCGCCAACCTTTACGTAATCAGCAGGATTACTGACACGCTCCCAGCTAATCTCGCTGATGTGAATCAAGCCTTCAATCCCATCAACGTTCACGAACGCTCCATAATCAACGACACCCGTAACGACACCCGTGACCGTATTACCGATCTTTAGGCTCTTGAATCTTTCGGCAAGACCATCTTTGACGGCTTCTTTCTCACTGAAGATCAACTTGTTTGCCTTGCGATCGCTATCCAAGATGCGAACCTTCAACTCTTTCCCGATCAGGCCGTTCAAGCGCTGTAAAATTTCATCTTTGTCACTGCTACCCACTCGTGGATAGTGCTCGGCAGAGAGTTGAGAGACTGGCAAGAAGCCACGAACACCTTCGTATTCGACGAGCATACCGCCACGGTTAGCATCGTATGGGACAACCTCTATAATTTCACCCGCCTCTTGCTTAGCAGCTACCTCTTCCCAACCTCGATCCTTGGCTGCTTTGCGCAGGCTCAATAGGGAGTAGCCGTTATCCAGCTCAGCGTCCACGACACTCGCCGTTACTTCATCGCCCTCATTAAGCGCGCGTGAGAAGCCCACTTCTCGACGTGGAACAAATCCTACGCCTTGTGCACCAAGGTCTATTAAAACCTCGTGCTTGCGCAAAGAAAGCACCTTACCGGTGATAATTTCACCTGCTGTTAGTTGTTTGACGCTTGCATCAGCCTGTGCGAGCAAGTCATCCATTGTTATTGTGGCATTAGCCATAAGTCTAAAAAGACTCCTTCCTAAAATATATTTCTGCGGCACTCAATAGTAATAAAGCGTCACAAGATTGTCTCTATTGTAACACTAGTGGAAGATTTCGTCTACCTGTAGAGGATTTCTGCACTCGCTCGACGAGATTGTATATACGCTATTGAGACGCCCAGCAGTATAGCAAACGCAATGCCGCTCAGCATATTGTCGGCAGGACCTGTCTCTGGAAGCGGCGTACGAGGTGCTGTAGGCACAGTAGGGGATTTAGAACTTTCAGGTTTAGTACTCTTGCTAGATGCAGGCGACTTGGACGGCGAAGTTTCAGCCTGTTGAGATGGAGAGGAAGCTGGCTTATTGCTCGTAGTCGCTACTGGTCCGTTGGGCATAGATCTGTCAGTACCTTGACGATGAAGCATATATAAACCGCCCGTCACGAGTCCTACTAGCACAATACCCACTATTAAAAACGATACTACGGACCCACTTTGTCTTACCTGCTCACTCACCATAATTCACTTCCCTTATTACCCCTATTATACAGGTGTTTCCAAGAGAGAGCAAATCACTGCCAACTTATTGCACAACATGGTACACTAGATGCATGATCGTAGCGGTTGACACAGGAGGGACTAAAACACTCGTGACTATGTTTTCACGAGACGGCGTTGCTGGCAAAATGATAAAATTCGAAACCCCCAAAAAAGAAGCTGACTACGTAAAAACTTTGCGTGAAGTACTCCGAACAAACTATGGTGGACAACGAATAGAAGCAATTGTCGTCGCCATGCCTGGCATTACTAAAGGCGGGGTTGCCGTCTGGTGTAATCGATTGAGATGGAAAGATTTTGATGTCATCGCTGCACTCAAAGGGATCTTGGGGCCAGCTCCTATTTATGTTGAGAATGACGCTAATCTCGCTGGTCTCGCGGAAACAAGGTCTCGTTCACCAATGCCAGTATCATCTCTATACGTAACCGTCAGCACAGGCATAGGGACTGGTATTATTACAAACGGCAAGATTGATCCTGGACTACGCCTCAGCGAAGGGGGTCGCATGCTGGTAGAATTCGATGGATCGGTTCGAGAATGGGAATCATTCGCGAGTGGGCGGGCTATCTACGAAACCTATGAGAGTTACGCACGTGACATCACCAACGAAAAAACGTGGGACGAAATTGCTGACCGTATCAGCAGAGGCTTCTTGGCAGCCATACCAATGCTTCAGACAGATGTCATCATTATTGGAGGAAGTATTGGTACATATTTTGAAAATTACTCGAAACAACTCAAAACTATTTTGCGAAAACACCTACCCCCGCATATTCCGTGCCCACCTATTCTTAAAGCGAAACATCCGGAAGAGGCGGTAATCTATGGATGCTACTATTATGCCGTCGACGCACTCGATAATTAACAAGTTGCGAACTGATTTTTCTCAATTTAATTTCGAGTATGCAGACGAGTTCTGTTGGTCTTCGACAAGCAATACGATTTATATCAACCCCAATGTACCCGATGGCCATGCATACATATTGCACGAACTGAGTCATGCATTGCTTGGCCATAGAGGCTATGAGAGAGATATCGAGCTCATCAAGCTAGAGCGTGATGCCTGGGAGTACGCACAAAATGTCCTCTCTCGAACATATGAGCTTGCAATAAGCAATCAAACTGTACAGGATAACCTGGACACATATCGTCATTGGCTCCATACACGCAGTATTTGTCCGGAATGTGAAGCCAACGGCCTCCAAACTAAAAGTCAAGCCTATCGATGTATTGCTTGTGGACATGCATGGAAAGTAAACGAAGCACGTCTATGTGCCCTACGTAGATATTCTCTCCGAACAAAATAACCCCCAAGAGGGGTTATTTTGTTCTTGTAGAGTGGCTAAGCTGCCTTAGAAGCAGACTTCTTTGTGCGGCGGCTAATCATACCACCCTTGCGGCCCGCTATGCGAGCAAGCTCGGGATTCGCGGCAAAGCCACCAGTGTGACCAGCACGACCACCTTTGGCACCGATCTTAGCATAAAAGTCAGAGCCGTGTTTTGCTTTGTTGGTTGCAGCAGCTTTCATGCCGCCAGCTTTTGTTCCTGCCATTGCAAGTCTCCTTTACTTATGAAGAGCCCGTCTACTTACAGTAGTCGAGCCCTCCGGTTACCTCACATATGCTATGTGTATAAATTCATTTTAGCATAGCATATTCGTTTTGTCAATATTTACAATGAGCATTTTGATTTCATAAGTAGACTTGCATATATGCGTACGGTGGTATAAGATAGAGGTTGTTCGTTGTCCAAGCGAACGTTGGTCTATTGCGAGACCAACATGACACCTGTTTGGACTTATCAAAAACAAATAAGTCCAACTAAAAACGACCATCACTGCGAGTATGGTCGTTTTTTGTTTCACAGAATCATTTACATAGTGATTTGGTAAATGATACGTTTGTTTTTTATATACAGAGCGTGCTGTCAGAGGCACTACCGCTACACACCGATAAATGTCATGCCAAACAGCAACAGTACGAGAGCGAGACTCAGTATGATAACTGTGCCTACACCGCCTGTCTTTCGAATATACTTACGCACCTCAGCTCTCATAGTTCCCGGTTTTTCTTGGCTTTTCAGCCACGTACTGACTGCATATAGTACCGTTACTGTGATTATAATCAGTAAAGCCGTAGCTAACACTCCAACTTTGATGACTAAAAGTACAATAATCGCTGCCATAGCAATTGTCGCAATACCCGCTTTAGCAATAATAAGTGCGATATCGTAGACGTCAAATGCGTGCATTGATGTCTCTACACGGTTTGTCATCGTAGCGTGTATCTCTCTGTCGACAACTGACTTATGGTATCGCTCCTTGCCAAGACGTTGCAGCAAATTGAGCAAGAGTTTCAATATTATCAAATAAAGCAGTATAAGAAGACCGTACGCAAAAAGTGAAGGTAGCCCGACACTACTGTCAGATAGTGATTCCATAGCGATATTATAACCTATACTGATTTTCCTTTTAAAAAGTCATACTCCGCATGTCACCAATTAAGAATAAGACCCTCCTATTCGGAGGGTCTTATTATAATTCGGCACCGTGCTAGTTTCCCACTTGTGGCAGTATAATCGCCGCAGCTAGGCTTAACTTCTGTGTTCGGAATGGGAACAGGTGTTTCCCTAGCGCCATGGGCACCGAAGTAAGGCTTTGTGGCACTTGTTCCTGATATAGCAAATCAGTGGGCCAAAGCCTCGCTTCGATGACCATTTTGAACGTCTGCAAGTCAGCTGGACTCGGTGGTGAGTCTGCGAGCAGATATACAAACTTGGACACGGTTGTAAGTCAACTTTTTAAGATCAACGCTGATGTGATGATACACACCAATTACTAGTTAAGTCTACCTCATCACTGCTGTCAAGAGTCTTGACTTTAGTGACAAGGACATAAAAAGGCAATGCCTCTATTAGTACGCTTCAGCTCCATACATTACTGCACTTCCACCTTGCGCCTATCAACCTGATCGTCTTTCAGGGAGGTCATAGGGAAATCTCATCTTGAGGTTAGTTTCGCGCTTAATATGCTTTCAGCGCTTATCTAGACCGAACATAGCTACTCGACAATGCAGCAGGTGGCCACAATCGATACACCAGAGGTTCGTTCACCCCGGTCCTCTCGTACTAGGGGCGGATCCTCTCAAATTTCCTGACGTCCGTACCGGATATAAACCGAACTGTCTCACGACGTTC
>CAZAUF010000007.1:0-69363 GCA_964488555.1 uncultured Candidatus Saccharibacteria bacterium
GCGTCCGGATGATTGACCGTGATAAACTGAATCGAGCCGTCATACGATATACCCTTGTCGTAGCGCATACGCTCAAAGCAAGCTGTCGCTAGCGCGCGTTGTGCCACGCCAAACTCTAGACGTCGCTCGACGAATTTGTCACGAAATTCAGGAGACATGGGGTAGCTGACATACATATGGACATTGTGCGAATCGTCACGAACCAAACCCGTGCGACGATGCTCACCCCAGACAACTGGAGGGGGTGTCGTCGTCTCGAATACAGCGTCCTGGTCTGCCTGGAAGTGCCTATCGGCAAGCTGTGCGACCTCATCGAGCTTCGCCTTGCCGCAAACTATCAACGCCATGTTGCCCAGTTTGTAATATTTACTGTGAAGATCCTTGAGAGTGTCAGAGTCATAAAACAACTTGTCATGATAACCACCAACACTACGGCCATAGGGTGCGCCAAACATGGCATAGAATGCCGCATAGCCATGCATCGTATCGATATCATCAAGACTTGTCGTCATCTCTCGCCGTACGGCCTTGAGTTCATGCTCCACTGCGTCCTCGGGGAAGTGCGTATGCTGCAGTATCTGACTGAGATAATGCATGTTTGGCTCGAGATCCAGACCGTTCGCATAGTAAAGCGTCCGAGTGAAGTACGTGTTGGCATTTGTCTGCATGCCGTGCTTTGTCGCGAAGCGTCTCAGGGCTGAACGGTCAGCAAAATCGTCCGTCTGCAGGTGCACGCAGTGCTCAAACACGTGCGCCACACCTTCATGCCCCGGCTGCTCATCGACACTGCCATATGGCACAAAAACCGACACATCGTTGTTGAGTGCTCCCGGTATACGGTCGTTATATATAGTTAGTCCACTATCAAGCGTTACTTTTTCCAGTGCCATAATCCCTCCGTTTATCGTCCCCCAAGACGTAAATTTGTATCAATTGTACTCTCACAGACACAATTCACCAAACTGAAGCTGAACTTACACCTCTGATACGGTATAATTATTACTAGTGATTATGACTTATGACAAAAGGGCTCTGACGGATGTTTCTCGCGCTTAACGAGCTCCTGAAGGAGAAGTCTCGCTTCGCGCTTATCGTCGTGGTGATCGTGCTTGTGAGCTATCTTGTGTTCTTTTTGCTGGCACTCGCGTACGGACTCGCCTCGAGTTACACGCAGGCAATCGACAAATGGGACGCAGATGGCATAGTGCTCAACGAAAACGCCAACGGCACCATAGGGCGTTCCATCATCACTCAGGAAGAGTACGGATCAATATTGACAAGTGACGATAGTGCGACCGACACCGCAGCACCGCTGGGTGTAGGTGTCGCAACCGTCGAGAAGGATGAGTCGGCCGACGTCGCACTGTTTGGCATCGACACACATAGTTTTCTGGCACCAGAGCTACTGGAAGGACAGAACCTTCAGACGAGTGGCGAGGTCATCGTAAGCGACGAGCTGCAGGAAGTGGGCATAAGCCTAGGCGACACCATCACCCTACAAGGGAGTGACACAAAGTACCGCGTGACGGGCGTTGCCACGGACGCGAGTTTTCAAGCGACACCCGTCGTCTATATGTCGCTGGACGACTGGCGCGATGCAGCGAGTGCCAGCTCTGGCATGATTGGCATGCGAGACGATACATCTATCAGCGCAATCGTCGTGAAGGGCAGCCAAGAAGTAGACGCGCCGCTCGAACTAAGGTCAATGCCTGATTTCGTAAACACGCTGCCCGGCTATCAAGCGCAGGTGCTGACGTTTAGTCTGATGATCGGCTTTTTGATCGGCATCGCGGCGTTGGTGCTGGCGATCTTTATATACATTTTGACACTGCAGAAAAAGGGCATCTTCGGCGTCTTGAAAGCCGAGGGTGTGCCAAACCGCTATATCGCCAACTCCGTCATCATTCAAGTGGGTATCCTTTCTGTGGGCGGACTAGCCATCGGCATGGGACTCGCATTGCTCACGGGCATGATGCTCCAGGGTAAAGTGCCGTTTGCGGTAAATCCGATCTTTTTCGTCGGTATCAGTTCGCTGTTTCTCGTCTGCGCACTGGTTGGCGCGCTAGCTTCGGTTCGTTCCGTGACCAAAATTGACCCCGTGGAGGCGATCGCGTAATGGCTGGCAAAGGTGACGTAGTACTCAAAATGGAAAACGTGACCCGCACCTTTACGCAGGCGGGGCGACGTGTCACCGCATTACAAAAAACGAATTTCACCGTTAGAGCAGGCGAGTTAGTGGCGGTCGTCGGACCATCGGGGTCGGGCAAGACGACGTTTTTGACGATTGCTGGCGGACTGCAAAACCCGACACATGGCACGGTGACTATCCGTGATACCAACATCACCACGCTATCCAAAAAGCAGCTTTCCGCTGTGCGGCTCGATGAAGTGGGCTTTATCCTCCAAGCGTCAAACCTCGTGCCGTATCTCACCGTGGAAAAGCAGCTCCGGCTGCTCGACAAAGTCTATAAGCGTCCGACCGACACCGAAACCATGGAGAGTTTATTCAAGACGCTGCAAATACGCAAGATCCGTCACAAATATCCGAGCGATCTCTCTGGCGGCGAACGACAACGTGTCGCTATCGCTAAAGTCCTCTATGGCAAGTCACACCTCATACTGGCCGACGAGCCGACAGCCAGCCTGGACACGGCGCGCGCCTTCGAGGTAGTTTCACTGCTCGCCCGCGAAACGCACGAGCGCAAGAAAGCAACTATCATCGTGACACACGACGAGCGTCTGTTGAAGTACTGCGACGCTGTCTATGAAATGCACGACGGCGTTCTAAAACGTCGAAAAACATAGCCGTCGGGGTATACTGATACTATGAAAGTTCACGTCGCAACCGACCATGCTGGTCTGGAATTCAAAACAAAACTCATAAGCCATCTGGCAGAGCAAGGTCACGAAGTAGTCGACCATGGAGCCTATGAATACGACCCGGATGACGACTATCCCGCGTTTATCATCGCCGCAGCCGAAGCAGTAGCAAGCGACCAGCACAGCGGCGTGGAAGCACTTGGCGTCGTGTTTGGTGGCTCAGGCAACGGCGAGCAGATAGCTGCCAACAAAGTGCGTGGTATTCGCGCAGCACTCGTATGGAATGAATCGACAGCCAAACTGGCGCGTCAACACAACGATGCCAACGTGATATCCATCGGTGCACGCCAGCATGACGAGGATGAAGTGTTGCGACTTATCGACCTGTTTATAAACGAACCATTCACTGGTGATGAACGCCATGTGCGACGCATCGGACAGATTACTGCATACGAGCAGGGTAGTTAGCAGTGCGTTCTGTATAAAATCTTTATACAAGCTTGCTATAATAACTACATGAGTAAACAACCGAAACGACTATACCGTTCGCGCAAGGATCGCATGATCGCAGGCGTATGCGGTGGACTCGCCGAGTATTTCAATATCGACCCTGTCATCGTGCGTGTCATCGCCGTTCTGCTACTGCTGCCCGGCGGTCTGCCTGGGTTTGTGCCATACATCATACTGTGGATCCTAGTACCGGAAAATCCTCGACAAGCTAGTGCAAAGAAGGCGTAGATGCCTGGTAAATTCATATTTGTCTCGGGCCTGTCGGGCGCAGGCAAAAGCACGTTGGTGGGTGCCGCGCTCGCAGCGACCGACAACCTGGAAACCGTCGTGACATACGTCACTCGACCGCCGCGCGACGAGGAAAAAGAATCCTATGAACACGTATTTGTCAGCGACACGGAATATGAAGCACTGAAGGCTGCAGCCAAGAATTGGGATGAAACGATATACGCTGGCTATAAATATGGCGTCGATGGTGCCAAATATTTCAAAGATCTGCATAACGGCATGAATATCATCGTGCCGATAGCACCGGATCTCACGATCATCCGCAGCACAGCAGGCAAGTACGGAGTGCAGCCGACGACCATATGGATCGATACCGACGAGACGACGTCTCGAGACCGAATCAAAAACGATGATGAACGCTCCATGCGCAGCGAAACCACAGATATCAAAGCCGAATTTGACCACATATTCCACCCGACAGGTGATTTGCACGCGGACAGCTCGGCATTCGTGACACTCGTGACAAACATAGTATCGAAAAAGTAAAATCTAATATATCATTACGTCATATTCTTGTGTTATGTGCAAGATATTATCTTAACAAGGTATCTGTAAGGTGTTATTATAAATAGTTATGATTGCCGATATAACCATCACCGAAAAGTCCTTTGGACCGAAGAGCCTCATGCAAAACGTGAGGTTTACGATAGGTGATGGCGAAAAAATCGGCGTGATAGGTCGTAATGGCGTCGGTAAGTCAACGCTGTTTGGCATACTGAGCGGCAGTGACAAGGACTACACGGGCGACGTGATCTACCGCACCGGCGTGACTGTCGTCGCTACACAGCAGGAGCACCATGGAGTAGGCGAGACGACCGTACAGCAGTACGTGCTACAGGGCCTGCCTGAATACAGCAAGCTCAGCCAGATCATCGAAACATATCCCGAAACCATGGGTGACAACATGCGCATGATAAACGAATACAGCGACGCGCTGCAGCGATTCACCGACAAAGGTTTCTACCAGATCGAGGAGCAGATTGAGCGTGAGCTCGAAAACTTTCAACTAAGTGGGGTGGCGCACCGCCAATTCGCCACACTGTCCGGCGGGCAAAAGCGTCTGGTCGAAGTGGTGAAAATCATGCATTCCGATGCTCACCTGGCACTCATCGACGAGCCAACCAACCACATGGACTACGTCGCCAAACAGCAGTTTATCGACTGGATGAAAAACGCCCGCGAAGCCGTGCTCGTCATCACGCACGATCGTGATGTACTGCGCGAAGTCGATCGTATCGTCGAGCTCAAAGACGGCGGATCACAAAGCTTCAAGGGTAACTACGACGCATATCTAAAGCAAAATGCCGTGAGCACCGGCAGCCAGATGAACGAGTTTGAAATGATAGAGCGACGCATCGCGAACCTGAAGACAAAAGTTCTCGACTATCAGCGACTGAAGGAAAAGTCACGCAACCCCGGCACCATCCAGCGGTTCAAGCGTTTGGAAGAACAATCCCGCAAAGAATTGGCCGAACTCGAAAATAAAGAAAAGCCGACATTTTGGATAGACAAAGAGTCCGCCGCAGACCTGAACTACAAGACCGCTACTCAGTACCAAAAGTTCAAAGCCAAAAACGTCCGTATCAACCTGAAAAGCGACGAGTCACGCAGCAAACACGTACTCGTCGCCGCGCGCGAACTAAGCCTCGGCTACGACCAGCCGCTATTTGACGGCATCGACATCGACCTGCGCGAAGGCGAAGCACTGGAACTCCGCGGACGCAACGGCGCGGGCAAGACGACGCTGATCAAATACCTTCTCGCAGAGTCGAGCCGTTCGGTCACTCTGGGAGGAGGTACTAAAAGCGAAGTGCAGCCCGAGAAAGTCCTGACTAAATCAGCGACTTTCCCGGCGAGTAACGGTACCTCCGAGGAGAGTGACCGTAAAGGCGATATCGGCATCACTCGATTCGCCGGTGAGTTGAGCGTGGACAGACACGTACGCATAGGCGTATACGAGCAGGAAGTCTCGCCGACATACTTCACGCTGCCGCTCGAAGAAGCCATAGAAAAAATGTACATGGATCGCAAACTGCCCATCACCACCACCAAAATCCGCTCGCTCATGAGTGATTACCTGTTTACCGAAAGCGACGGCAAAGTACCGATCGAGCGGCTCAGCGGCGGCCAGAAAGCCAGGTTTCAGCTGATTGCCATGCTCGCCAACGAGCCACAACTGCTCATCCTGGACGAGCCCACCAACCACTTGGACCTACCGAGCATCGAAGAGATGGAGACGGCACTCGCACGCTATTCCGGTGCGATCATCTACGTAAGCCACGACAACTATTTCCGCGACAAAATAAACGGCGAAGTGATCCAAATCGGCAAAGAGTAAGTACTTGAACTATTATAACGATTATGTTATAATGAGAATATGCTCAGCTTCAGCTCGAGTTGTCCATCCTAGCAAGGAGTACCATGTCAGAACTGAAAGAGGTTCGAGTAGCTGACCTCTACGGTCAATGCAGCTTCCCCATGAGAGCCGACGCCATCGCCATGTCTGACTGCTGCCACAGATCAGCAACATCAGCGGTGGAGTACCCCTCTGGTGACAAGTACTGGCGATGCACAAAGCATCGCGGCATGATCAACGAGACCGAGACCGGCCCGGTCCACGAGACCATTCTGACCGAGCGTGACGTTCACGAAAGTCTCGTGGTCAGTTGGCCACAGCGGAGCTAGCCTCCGTATCACCAGGCAATTGCCTCCGTGATACGGAGGCAATTTGTTTTGCCGCAAGGTATAATTTCTGCTGTTGACTCTCGTGATTTTGTAGTACTTGTGGCATAATAGCACGAGTACCCGCGTGAGGGTCCGGACTATGGAAACATTTCTACGCTCGTTCAGAGCAGCAAAACGCAAACTACTCATCGCCGTCGCACTGCTTGCGACGTTGAGTTTCGTATGGATGGGACACGCCTACGCCCAGAGTGGCGAACCGGCTCGTGATGGTCGACTAGTGACGGTTTATGACCGCGGCACCAAACGCGTCATCCTCACTCATGCCTCGTCCGTGCACGAGGCACTACAGGACGCGCACATCGACACCGCACCTGCCGACATTGTGGAACCTGCAATCGACAGCGAGCTCGTCGCTACCGATTATGTAGTCAACATCTATCGCGCCCGTCCCGTCGTCGTAGTGGACGGCGTTGCGCGCCAAAAAGTCATAACTGCCGCCCAGACACCGCGCGATATCGTAGCCGCTACAGATCTGACCAAGCTGCACAGCGAAGATACCGCGACGTTTACAGCAAGCACCGATATCCTTACCGACGGCGCAAGTACTATCCTGACCATCAACCGCGCAAAGGCATTCACGCTGCAGATGTACGGTAAGCCGATCCAGGCATATTCACATGCCGCAACAGTAGGCGAAATGCTCCATGACAAAGGTATAGACCTGACAGACAAGGACACTTTGTCGGTTGAGAAGGATGAGCCTTTGCGTGCAGGTATGACCGTCGCTATCTGGCGAGAGGGCGCGCAGACCACGACCATAGAGGAGTCAATTACATTTTCAGTTCGCAAGGTATTAGACTTTGACCATCCGATAGGATATCACGCCGTACGAACACCAGGTGTCAACGGCATACAGGAAGTGACGTACGAAATCATTGCCCAGAACGGCCGAGAAGTCAGTCGCAAAGTCATCCAAAAAGTCATTGTCCATAAGCCGACAGAGCAGATAGAAATCGTCGGAGCCAAACCGGGACCGGACGCTCTCAGTAAATCAAAGGGTGCACACTACTGGACCGACAGCAACGGCGTGAGTCACCGCGAAACATACTACGATTTGCCGATGAATGTCGTCATTGGTGCTTGCGGCGGCGGTGACTATACCGTTCGCGCCGACGGTGCCAAAATCGACAAAGACGGCTATATACTAGTAGCCGCCAACTACGGTAATTACCCACGGTGCTCTATAGTTGAAACCAGCATGGGCCTCGGCAAAGTGTACGACACTGGCGGATTCGCGGTGCGTCACCCGCACGGATTCGATCTGGCGACCGACTGGACCAACTATGATGGTCGCTAGTTGACTTTTGAGTATAAAATTGCTATAGTATACCAGTTTCGATAACCCTCGAGATAGCACCTACAAGAAGGGAATGCTCTCCATGTCATCTGGCAACTCAAATTCGCCGTCGCTGCAGGAAATTCACGACAAGCTGCGTGAGGCTGTGCAGACCAAGCCGACGACCGAGCTGGCCATAAATGCCGGTGCAGGTGCGTTACGCGCCGCTCATATGGCAAATCTGATACTACGGCAAAAGAACGTGATGTATGCAGACGGTCAACGACTGTCTCTCGGTGCCAACATCGGTCACGGTATCACTCTCGCGCTCGTCGCACTCGGTCTGTACACCACCGGCACAGAGATCGCTCGGCGAGCAGCAGGTATTCAGCCTCCGCGCAGCCGTATGAGCCGTACAAAGCTGGATCCAGCACGGGTGGCGGTCGAATCCACAGCAATCGGACTGAGCCTCGCTGAGGTGAAAAACGGTCGCACACTGATCAAGAAGCGTGCATTGTCGACCTACGGCCGCGTCTACCAGACACTTTCATCTGGAGCGGCGACGGCCCGGCTCGCTCTGCATATCCGAGCAGCCATGTAGCACCCTCCTCAAGCCCAACTTCTCGTAGAATTCCACGAGAAGTTGGGCTCTTACTTTTGGCAATCGTGACGTTATATCTTACTATAGTGCCATGGCAGAGATACGACCTCGCGTGACAGGAACTGAGATGGAGTGGCCGGTGGCTATACAAAAAGCCGACGGCATGCATCAGGCGAGCAAAAAGGAAATTGAAGAAATTATACGGCACCTACCTGCTGATATGCCTGGGTTTGGCAGCTTCCTAGGCAATGGTGCCAGATGCTATGAGGACTGCAACTACCTGGAATACGCCACAGGCGAGGAAGATACCTTCATAGGTACCGTGGCAGCAGAGATAGCAAGCGAACGACTAGTGAGGAACGCCTTGGACGAATATGCACATCACATCGAAGACGTCGTTACTGCACGCACACTCAAACGTGTGCATCACGGTCGCGGAATAAGCTGCGGCTACCACATTAATTTGTGTGCGGACAATAACAGGGTCAGACTCACAGAAGGACGTTTGCGTTATTTGGGCATGTGGGCAGCGACCGCCTCTATGTATACAGGCGCAGGCTGCATGTATGAAGACGAGGGCAGCGTACGATTCGCTATAGGACAAAAAACACTGGAGACTCGGCAAGGATTCAGCACCGGCACGACAAATCAAGCCAAGCCTCTGATATGCTTACGACCCGAACCGCTCGCTGACCCCTCTAGATTCAATCGCATACAGATCGTCGGTCTCGATCCGAACATATCGCCATGGGCAACATGGATGATGCTTGGCACAGCATCACTCTGTCTGCGTGCTATCGAGCAAAGTAGAAAAACGAAAAAATCGTTGCACCTTTTTTCTAATGGCACAAGTTCGCAACTCCACAATCAACCGTTCGCCATGCTTGCACGCGAAGTATCTGCCAGCACAGAACTAGATGCAAAGGTAAGCCTAGCAAGCGGTATGACAATGAGAGCTGTCGAAATTCAGGAAGAGCTCTATGAAATGTGCAAAACAACTGACCATACAGACGAAGAAGCTTTGGTGCTGACGAATTGGAAAAAGGCACTCGATAGCATGAATGGCGATCGGTCATTCCTGAAACGTAAGGTAGGCTGGATGGCGAAGCAACACTTGTTGCAAAATTTCGCTACAAAGCACGAGATTAGCATGAGCGACCACCGCCTGCTGTCAGCAGATAAGGGCTACGATGAAAACCGTACTGGCGGAACAGCGGATAAGCTACGATCCAGCTTATGGAAAGAAGACATGCCATCCGAAGCACTTATAGCTGATCGCATGAAAAATCCGTGCCGCAACACCAGAGCAGTACTAAGAGCAGACGCACTGCAAAAAGCACGCTTGGGCAAAGAGCTTCTAGCACTTACGTGGGATTCATACAATTTTATCTCTGATCGCAAAGTACATCTTCGTGACCCGCTCATGACGATGCTGCCGCCCAGGTGAGCCAAAGAAAATAGCCGCATTCCGAAGAGTGCGGCTATTTTGGAGAGGAATGGTTACATGCCGACTCTGGCCCACATGTACATTCGCGACCAATGGGTCACACGCGGCACCAGCCACACCAAAACCCACGATACGAACATGGCAAACAGCGTCAGTCCGGCGACAATCATAAGCACCGGCACATAGCCGCCGCTCGTCGGATCCAGGAAGTCATACGGATAAACCTCCGTCAACGCACCGACCACCAGCGCGAAGGCAGCGTATACCCATGGGTAGTACAGCCACTTGAATGTTCGACCAAACGTCAGTTGCGACGACGGCTGGTGCATGAGCCATCCTGCGACCATAGCGACAGGCACCGCTTGATGCAATATGTGATGGTTGATCATGTACGCCGGGGACGCGTCATTTACCAGCAGCGCGAAGACCACGCCGGTAATGACGGAGTACAGCGTGGCAGCACCACGCAGACCGTCAAGCCACTTCCAGTTCTTTCCTTTCCAGTATGAGTAGGTACTTGCCAGTAGTGCGATAAAGATTACCGCGGCAGACTGATACGTAAAGTAGTACCAGATGTCCGTGAGAACGTTGATTCCACGGACCGAGCGCGCAATATTTTCAGCTGCGAGGGCACCGAACACGACCATAGCGAGGATGCCCTCATAGGTCGCAACCCACCTGTTGTTTGGCATGGAGACACTATATCATAAATACCCGCAAACATTGCGGAAGTTTTGTTTTTCTGTGGATATATGGTATATATAACCCTACACCAACGATGAAAAACGAAAGGTAGAAGGTATGGAGGTGTCAACGGAGCGTGCAGTAGTATCACAATCGACCGAACTCATGGTTCGGCAAGAACCGGAGCAGAAGTCAAAACGCACAAAGCGGCGAATAGGTAAGCACGCACTCGCTTTTGACGGCTTCGTACCTATGGGACATGTAGAAAGCAAGTTCGCTCCTGTCCGCAGCGAGCTTCAAGAGAGGATTATTGATCAGCCCGAAGCAATTGACGCGATCATCGAAGCACTCGAGCGTTCAGAGATTCGTCTCCCAAATGACAAACGCCCCATAGCCAGTCTGGCATTTCTCGGACCGACGGGTGTCGGCAAAAGCGAAACTGCCAAAGTCTTATCGGAACTACTCGACAAAGACGAGCCCAACATCATCAAGATAGATTGCTCGAACTTCTCGCATGGTCACGAAGTGGCATCACTCACCGGATCACCTCCAGGCTATGTCGGTCACAACATCACGCCTGTACTCGAAAAAAGCAAGGTAGAAAAGCCGGGTACTGTCATATTGTTTGATGAAATAGAAAAAGGTTCTCCTGAGCTATATAACCTCATGCTACAAATCATGGGTGATGGCGAATTACAGCTCAATAACGGAGATGTCGCGCTTTTCCGCGATACCGTCATCATTATCACGAGCAACCTGGGTGCGAAAGAAATGACCTCACAGCTGTCCAAAATGCCATTCGGACTCGGTGCTATCCAACAAGAGGTGAGTCGTAACGACCTGGAAAAAACCGCGACCAAAGCATTCACTCACTTCTTTAAACCGGAGTTCATCAACCGACTCAACAAGCTCGTGGTATTTCATCCGCTTACAACTGAAGGTTTGGGTAGTGTACTCGACGTCAAACTTGCCGAGGTGAACGAAGAGTACGAAAAGCAACTCGGCGTACGCCTGTCACTCAGTGATGCGACACGTGATTTCCTGGTAAATCTCGCCCTCGAGGAAGCTCACAACGGTGCCAGGCCTTTAGTGCGCGCGCTCGAAGATCACGTACAGACAGAGTTTGGTCGCCATATCGGTAGCGGCAGCGTTTTAGAAGGTACACACGTGCGTGTTTATCATGCAAGCGAAGCACCCGACGACTATGAAATCCCAGGCGGCAAAGAGCTGATTTTTACCAGCATAGTAGACGAAACAATAGAAAAAGAATCGACTATTTTGGCTCGCATCGATGCGGACGCAAGGACGATGAAAGCACTACCGGCCAACCCCGAAGACTACTACACTGACGAAGACGTGCATGATCTCGATGATTATCCGCAAGAGGATCCAAACGACAGCGAAGAAGAGCCTGTCGTCCAAAACGACGATAGCGATCAGCCCGACAAAGACGAGTAGGGTTTAGCTTTCGATAGCGACTAGCTCTATATCGAACACCAGATCACTATTGGGTGGGATATTTGGAGATGGACTGGCAGGTCCGTATGCCTGCGCGGCAGGAATGACTAGACGACGCACACCGCCAACTTTCATGCCGGGTACACCTTGTGTCCAGCCCGGAATAACTCCGCTAAGCGGAAATGTGACAGGATTGCCAAAATCATGACTGCTTTGAAAAATAGTGCCATCAGCAACCAGTGCTCCGGTGTAGTGTGCGGTAATAGTAGCTCCAGCTGGGACTTCATCGCCAGTACCGACAACCGTGTCGGTAATCTGCAACTCAGCGACAGGACCTTGCGGTGTAAAGTTTGCTAATTTGGTTCCTTCGAGTTTTTGAGAATTATCCATACCCTTAGTATAACAGGGTACCTGTAGCGGAGTTATTTGTCTTTGCTTTTGGGTCGACGCCTATCCATCTCATCCTGCGCTTGACGCTCCTTGCGATATGCGGCAAAGAACCTGCCAGGATGCATGGCGACAGCAGCAAGACCACGATGTCCACGCGGGCGCATCTGCCAGTTCATGAGAGTGATAAATGGCGATAGGTTACGTTTGTGAGCAAGCTTTTGGTTGACCGGACGAGCGATCATGCTACCAAGTGTCGCACCTGCGGCGATTGCAAGTCCGGTAGTACCGACAGTAAACAGCGTACCCAGTGCCCTGAAGAAAAGCGGATCGCCAGGCGGGTAGTTAATAAGCTGCATCAGACCGTTATACAGCATAAGTCCTGGAACAAGCGGGATAATACCCGCCGCGATGATACCCACTGAAGGCGTCTGCCAGAGTCGTGACATAAGCGCGCCGGTGACACCGACAACCATGGCAGCAATACCACTGGCGGGCACAACAGAAATACCGTACCACTCTCCGGCCGAATACAAGATGGTGAGGCTGAGTCCACCTATGATACCGATGCCTACGATCGCCTTGACATATGTCTGCGTGGCGATGGCGTAGCCGATGGCTGCAAATGCCGCACCGATAATTTGCATCTGAACCGTATTGAGCGTGAGAGGATCGGGTGACACGGCAATACCGATACCAAGCTTGCGAGCAATATAAAGACCCACCATGATGCCGACCACGATACCGATAGTTTGCATAAAGACTCTGGTCAGACGAGCATTGGCAGTCAGATAATATTCCTCTATGGCGTCCTGTATGGCACCCACCACGACCAAACCTGCTACGAGCATGATGATACCGCCGACAACGATAAGCGTCGGGTTCATACCTACAAAGAAATCAACACCATGCTTACCGAGCATATTCAAAACAGCCGCTGTAACCGTAACGAACGTAGCGGCTGCCACCTGCCGAAAGAAAGACGGAATTGTCCACTTGGCCAAATAGTAAAGTATGCGGTCGACCGCGATACCGATAAGAAAGGTTGTCAATATAGCCTGCCATGATGAGGTGAACATCAGTGAAACGCCCGCGACCAATACACCGTTGCCGACCATGATCAGCCACCACGGATAGGTGGTTGGATGTTTGATGATTTTTTCCAAACGCACTTCGGCGTCTTCGAGCGCGACGTTTCCTCGATGAATATCATGGACAAGGTTCTGCACGTTACGTAGTGTCATGTAGTTGACATCGCGCGCGACCACGGGACGGATGAGCGTCAACGGTTCTTTTTCGACACCGCGTATCTGCGAGAGGAAAATGACATTGGACGCAATATCGATGTGAACCGGACGAGCGCAGTATGTTTCGGTGATGTCGAGTGCGCGTGACACGACACTGTTTGCAGAGACACCCATGGACAGCATGTAGTCGCTGACGGTCATCGTCAGGCGGAGTGCGCGCATGTTCGGTGTCAGGCTCGAGCCGAATTTTTCAACGGCAGCAAATGCTGCACTGAGTGCCTCTTCTTCTTTTTCTTTCTCGCGTCGCAGCCAGCCAAACAGCCCCATAATTCCTCCACGTATTACAGCTATAAGCATAGCAGATACCGATAGCAAATGGTATGAGATTATGACGGCAAAGCGTCTGCACGTTTCGGCGCAGACGCGTATCGTTTTATGGCGATGATCGTTACTCAGCCAACAATGTATCGAGCTTGTTCATCTGACTGTCGAAGCCTTCTGCCATACCCATCTTGATAAGCTCTTCGAGCTGATCGGCAGTCTCGGTGATACAGCGGCTCACAAGACGTGTCTTGCCATCTTCGTCGACGAGCTCGACCTCCATGCGCATGGTCGGCAGTTTTTCGTCGATAGTTCCTTCCGGGTTAGAGAAGTGGTCAACACCTGCAAAGCTGTTTGGCGCGTCAACTGACTCGATTTTTACAAAGCCCCAGGATTCCACGCCAAACATTTCACCCTGCGCTTCGTCAACGCATTTCATGCCGTAGTGAACTTTGCCGCCAGGTCGAAAATCAAACTCTTTGGTCGTCGTTTCCCATCCTTCGGGACCCCACCATTTTTCGTAGAGATCTTTTTCGGCATAGAATCGCCATAGTTTTTCTTTCGGTGCGTCAAACACGCGTTCGATCGTGACCGTTCGGTTTTCCAAATCTTTCGTTACCGTCGTCTTGTCCATTATGATTCCTCCTTCAGTAGAGTATCTAGTTTATTGAAGCTTTGTTCCCATGTTTGCCTGTACTGCTCCAGATATTCGTCAACCGTCATGAGTGCGCCCGGTGCGAGCGTGATCATGTGCTTCTTACCCTCCTTTCGCTTGACGATAAGCTTGGCTTTTTCCAGAACATTCAGGTGCTTGGATATGGCGGCAAAGCTGACATCGTATTTTGCGACCAATTCGCCGACAGATAGTTCTTTCCGTGCCACGCGACTTAAAATATCTCGGCGTGTCGGATCGGCAAGTGAGCGAAAAATCGAATCCAGTTCAATCGTTTGCATTGCTTGTTCAACCATATAGTTAAATGATAGCGTATGAAAAAACCTTTGTCAACACAGGGGATACCATAGAGGTGTTTACTATACTGAACGCGTGATACATATCCTGTTCGCCACAAGTAACTCACGTAAAATCAGCGAAGCGAACACTACCTTGCAGCCCTATGGCATAGCAGTAGAATCCGTATCGGTCTAATACACAGACAGGTTCGAAGACCCACGCGGCAGGAAACATTGCCTCTGCCAGAGAAAGTCTGGACCACTGGAACAGTGAGGTGAGTGACTGAAGAAGCACGCCTCGTACTAGGGTCGTCCATATGGGCATGGGCACTAGTTGCTGAGTACCCTTAGAAGAGGGTATAATAAAGAGTAGTAGTAAGGCCCTCGAATAAGAAATCATCTGCATAGCAGCTATTCCGAACAAGCCTCTGCCAGCGAAGGAGTAGCATATGAAAAAATTTCAACACAAATCAACCGATGACATGCGCGACAAACTAGATAAAGATAACGCCGAAGAAGCTCGAGGCGTCAGAAGAGAAATAGCAAGAATTAAACGAGCGTACATACGACGGTATGGTACTCCAAAGAGCTCAAGTGTACCCTTCATAAAGAACGTCGATTCGATTAGCGATCGAGACGCGTAACCATCACCCTATCGTGCTATAGTGGCAGTAATGAACAAAGGGGGTACAAAAACTGTTGACGTGCCCACGCTGGCACAGACCAAGCGGTCAATCGATGATTTTTTGGACACATTTTGCCGACAGCAGATCAAACGTGCCGCGGCAATAAGTCCGGCATATGTTGAATTATGGGAGGTAATGTGCGCTTATTTTGCGACTGGCGGTAAGCGTATTCGACCGTACCTGACCATTCTGGCATATCGTGCATGCGGCGGTGCGTCCGAAGAAGACATATTGACTGTCGCAGCCGCCTGGGAGTTGCTCCACGGCTGTATGCTGATGCACGACGATATCATCGACCGCGACGACATGCGTCATGGACAGCCGAATATATCCGGGGTTTACAGACACCGCTACGGCCAATCGACCGAAGCCGCGCATTACGCTGACAGCACCGCCCTCATAGCAGGCGATTTAGCTCTCAGTGCTGCATACCATGTCATCATAAAGAGTGGCCTGGAGGACAGTGCCAAACAGCTCATGTGCGAACAGCTCGAAAACGCCATGTTCACAGTGGCTGGCGGCGAGCTGCTGGATATTCAGGCAACCATGGACAGCCCCAAAACAACAAACGCTATGATCATTGCACGCACCAAAACAGCCGAATACTCTTGCGCTGGACCGCTGAGGAGCGGTGCGTTACTAGCTGGTGCAAATGAGCAAACTGTAGCGGCATTGCATGATTTCGGTATGACAGTCGGCACAGCCTACCAACTGGCCGACGATATATTGGGTGTCGTTGGCAACGAAGCTCGCACCGGCAAACCAACCGATAGTGACATCCGTGAGGGAAAGCGTACCGAGATATTACGCCAAACATACTTGCGACTCAGCGACACAGAGGCTCAGACAATCGACAATATACTCGCAAAAAGAAGAAGTATGAGTGCTCAAGAAGTCGAAACGGTACGTCAGCTCATACAGACAAGCGGTAGCCTGGAAGCCGTCCGATTCGAAATAGATGAATTGGAGCAAAAGGCACGTGACATCGTGGCAGCAATGCCGTTCACCGATGAATATCGACAACTTTTTGCAGGTCTGGTTGACTCGTTCCTCCATCGAGACACATAGTATTTCCTGTACAGCCTCAACAAAACACCTAGAAAATGCTATAATATATACAGTTGAAATACAGATTTGAGAATCGTAGGAGGAGGACACGATGAAAGGATTTTCCACGAATATAGAACGAGCAGCACTGGCAAGCACCAATTTTCGACAAGTTCTCTATACCGGCAAACACACGCAAGTCGTGCTCATGAGTCTCGCACCTGGCAGCGAAATCGGTGAGGAAGTCCACCCGGACAACGACCAGTTCTTTCGCTTCGAAGCAGGTCGGGGCAAGGTAGTTATAGACGACACTACTCATGAGGTGGGCGATGGTCACATCGTTCTCGTGCCCGCTGGTGCCAACCACAACGTCATCAACACCTCTCTGACCGAGCCGCTACAACTCGTAACGCTATACTCGCCGCCACATCACAAGGACGGTACGGTTCACGAAACAAAAGAAGAGGCCGAAGCCAACGATCAGCCATTTGACGGTGTTACAACCGAATAATATTTGTGCTCAATAAAAACGGCTCGCGCCGAGACCCTAGCGGGTCTCGGTCACGAGCAGTGCTCCCGAATAGTTCAGGAGCCCCAGTACGAAATACTGGATATGTTGGCGCAACGTCGCGCGACGCGGCTCACCGAAAGTTAAAACATCGAACTGATGCAGTTCCAGCTTGAACTTGCCAGCTTCCGGATGAACCTGCCGTACGCCGCTCACGAATTGCTTCACAAGCGTACTACGACACGCGTGAGACTGTTCAAGTCCCGTTCGCAGAGCACTAGCCACCACTCCCGGCGGTAGTACCATCTGCAGTTCATACTTGGTCTTGAACTTTTCGTACGTGACCGGATACACCTTGACGTGAAACGCGGTCGCGACCTGAAGTGCCTTTTTGATGGTCGACATGTCGCCTCCCAGTTGTTGGAGCGAGCCGCGGATACGGCCTTGGCCTCATGATGCCATAAAGTACCAACAATGAAAAGAGGAAAATGCCGCGTCCGAAAACGCGGCATTTCTCATTGGTAAGGCACATGCTGTCTAGGTTGCCGCATGGTCGAGCGGAATCCGCAGAGCCGACGCTATGGCCGCCAGTGCGTCATACTGACCGATCAATGTGCAGAGTTCGACGACCTGCGCAGGCTCCAAAAAATTCGCCAGCCACGCATGCATAGCCCTGGAGAGCGTCCGCATGTGCACAAACTCATCAACCGCCGCCACCAACGCTTTTTGCTGATACGACAATCGCGGATCGCGTGGTCCGGCAAAAATAGCAGCCTGCTGATCATCATCGAGACCGACACGCTTTGCGATACGACGATGATGCTGTAGCTCATATTCACACTTCCGCAGATACGCGGTCCGAAGAATGACCAGTTCGGTATGCTCTCGTGGCAACTTGCCAAAACCCAGCAACACGCCCGAATAGGGTAGCCAGCTCCAAAACAGCCGTTTGTGTAATGCCAATACTGTGAAAAGGTGCATCCGTGGCGCGTGGACAGCACGCGCGGCAATCCGACAGATTATCCAATTGACCACGCCGATATCGCGAAGCCGTCCGGCGGACGGTATGCGAAGCACATCGCTTGTCATTATCATGACTCCTCGTCTCTTGCGATAGGACACATTTACTATGCTAAAGACAAGAGCAATACGCAAGGATAAGCACATTGAGTTTCAAGCAGATCATGATATAGTGTCGTCATGTCTGAATCATATGCCGCCAGTAGCGGCGAACACTCAAATCAACCTCCGCAGTTTCTGACTATCGAGCCTCGCGAAATAGCGGCGGCAAACCAATTGTCCGAAGAAGCTCTGACGTTCAGTACGCGAGATGAAATCAGCTGGATGCTAGACTACGGCAGGCAGTATGAGCGGTTCTATGTCGCTCGCAAGATGACAGCTCAGGGGTATCCCTGCGTGCTCGGTGCGAAAATCGAAGGCAGCAACGACGACGAGCCATTGACGACCACGCGCTATTCTCTTGATACCGTGACCGGACATTTCATCGTGACATCCGAACGCTTCGACAACGTAGATAGTTACTATAACCCTGATACTGACACGAGCAAGGCAGACCTTATGCTCATGCGCATGGGAATGTTCTATCCCACCGAAAAGGATTGGCACGACTTCATGAGCATCCTCGCAACCGGCAAAAACATCGCCGACGAAATGACCGTGAAGCTTGCAATGACGGAGCTGATCGGTCCGTCCGTCATGGATGAACCAACGCGCGAACCCGACACATTATAAAGCCGGTATTCTCTGAGCAACCCCAGTCAACTTCATCATCGTCTGCTTGTCGGTTTCGTGCTAGAATAGACAAGTACATTATTAATCAAACGTATCAAGAGTGCGGCGAGAGAACTAGCTCGACGACCCGCCGGCAACCTGCAATAGGCAAGGTGCTAATTCTAGCCCAAGCGGGAAGATAAATATGAAAACTCCTTTGTCTCACCGCGCGGGCGGAAAGATACAAAAAAAGGAGTTATTTTTATGCCACATTACAGGACAGCAGAGTCGGTCAGCCCACAGCACCCCGACAAGATTTGCGACCGGATATCCGACGCACTTTTGGATGCACATCTGGCACAGGATCCAGACGCCCGCGTGGCTATCGACGTGGCGGGAGGTCATGGTACCGTGTTTGTGACTGGTGAGGTGACGTCCAAAGCACGAATCGATGTCGCCGAAATCGTTCGTCGAATCGCCGGGGACGTAGAAGTCATCGAGCGTATCGCCGCACAAAGCAGCGAGATCGCGCATGGAGTCGACACGGGCGGCGCAGGAGACCAGGGCATCATGGTCGGCTATGCGACCGCCGAAACGGAGGAATTGCTGCCGCTCGAAGTCGTATTGAGCCGTAAACTAAACCAGTACCTGTATGAAAAATGGCCGTATGATGGCAAGACACAGGTGACACTGGAGAGTGGCAAAATCGTTTCCGTGGTGGCTAGTTTCCAGCACGCGCCAAGTCTCAAACTGAAACGGCGCGTGCAAGCCTGGCTTGAAAACGAGTCGCTCGCAAAACCGGTCAACGATGTCGAGCTGCATGTCAACCCGGCAGGGGACTGGAGCATCGGTGGCTTTGATGCGGATGCCGGCCTGACCGGCCGCAAACTGATCGTCGACAATTACGGACCACGCGTGCCAGTCGGCGGCGGTGCGTTTAGCGGCAAAGACCCGAGCAAAGTCGACCGTTCGGCTGCTTACGCTGCGCGCAAAGTCGCCATCGACTATCTGAAGAAAAGGCAGGCCTCAGAAGTGTACGTATATCTCGCATATGCCATCGGCTACGACCGGCCGCTCGAGGCGACCGTGGTTGTAGATGGACAAGAGGAGAAAGTAGAGGGATATGACTTGTCGCCAAATGGTATCATCACACTCCTTGACCTCAAACGTCCCATCTATGAGCCGACCGCTCGCTACGGTCATTTCGGTCATCCTGACTTTGCATGGGAGCAATAGCGACGTCAGGAAGATTTTTAGCATATGCTATACTTTGTATATGAAAGCAATATGGAACGATGTCGTCATCGCGGAAGCACCCCAGGAAGATCTCATACGGATCGAGGGCAATTGGTACTTCCCGCCGCACGCCATCAAACGCCAGTACTACAATGCTAGCGACCGTCACACTCACTGTCCGTGGAAGGGTGAGGCGAGTTATTACGATGTGGTCGTGAATGGCAAGACCAATGATTTTGGTGCATGGTACTATCCGAAGCTAAAAGAGGAAGCCGCCGCTCGCGTCGGTCGAGATTTCACTGACTATGTGGCTTTCTGGAATGGCATTACCGTGACGGAATAATTTGCAAATAATTAACAAATGTGTTAAAATAGACAATAATGAGCACTAACTTCGAAAAGCGTGCCGACAATCTGCTGCGTGCCATCGAACGCGTGGATAGTTTTCGTACGGCAAAACGACGTGCAAATTTACGTTCTACTGAGCTAAAGTATCTCGACAACTTTGAGATTGGAGACCCTGTCTTTATGACGTTGATCAGCGAAGAGATCGATGGCTTGCGCCTGGACGAGAGTGGCGTGATTGCCGGACAACTCGCAGACCCTCAGCGGGCACTCATAGACGTCCGCTTCACGACGACCGACATGTCAGACATCGTCGGCAAACGCATAGGTCTAGCGGTTGACACGAAGGCAGACCTCGCAAACGGAAACATACTGCCCGTCACGTTTCAGACGTGTGTTGCCGGTAATCAAAATTTTGCGTATTACCATGCAGAAGACGCCCAGATCGACGAGCTTGGCGAGCTTCGTGCACCAAGCGAAAAGATAACCCACAAAGCTCTCAAATACGGCCGTTTTGCCGTTAAGGGTACCGTGCTATTCGACTTCGTGACGCCATACGACAAATTATAGGACTAAGGCAATTTCGTACAGGCGGGACATTACAGTAGTTTCGCGCGTTTTGCGACGGCTACGCCAATCAAAACACCCGCACTCATTTTTGCTACGTCTAACGCGTGGCCGCCGATAAGCTTCATGCGTTCTTTACGAAGTGTGCTTGGCTTTTCGTAATAGTCAGCTACACACATTTCGTCAAGCTTTTTCTTGTCAACTCCGAGTGCCCACTCATACATACTGTACACAGCTTCGCTGACAGGCACATCGGTGTCTTCTAGAAATTCCTGAAACTCCTCATCATCGTCAGCAGACGTGATAGAGAACTGCGCGCTCTCGGTCAATCTGTTTAGCATATCGACGCGCGCTTGTTCAAATCCGCGTGTGTACGTCATCGCTGCCGTAAAATACGCACCTTCATCATACTCCTTTTCCATGACTTCGAGAGCAATTTTTACAGACTCAAGGTGACTCTTTATCGCCTTGTCCAAATGTCTGCTCGTTTTACCGACAGGCTTGTCCTTATATGCAGCCCAGAGGGGCTCCATGAGCTCAAGTTGCTTGTGTATCTCTTGGTCGACAAAACCAAACCCTTCTTCATGTTGATCCTGCGGTAAGCGTTCATTCATGACAATATACTACACTATTTTGAAGATATGTCAATAAGAGCGATTTCACTCTTGTCACAACGATAGCTTTGCCTCTATAATACTGCTTAAGCCTTGTCATCATGTGAAAAAAAGGGGGGAGGGCTCTATAAAACCGCTGACGTTAACGCCGTTTTGGCATCGCCGTGTTTGCGAGGCGACTGTTCTTATTGATGTCATTATAGTGGTTCTTTTCGCATGGGTGACTATCCGCGGCATAAACCTGCCAGGGAGTCTTTTTAATGTCACGTTCCTCGCTACCAGTCTCGCGCTCACAAGCGTAGCTATCGCCGGAGCCTCGTACTTCTGGGCGAGCGAAAAATACCGTACCAGCACGGCTATGACCGCGTATATCGTGTCGCTCTGCGCCGTGGTCACACTCGTTTTGCAAACGGGCGGCGTCTCGTCGCCATTTCTCGCGCTATGGATGATCGGCAGCATCTTTAGCGGCGTCTTTGGCTCGGTCTTACTCTCTGTGCTCGGTTGCGGCATCATCGGTACGTTCGTGGTGCTTGCCATCACCAACGAACTCAATGCTTACATTATTTTCAGCCTGCTACTGGCAGGTTTATTGCCACTACTCATGAGCTATGTCTTGTGGCACGGCAAATCAAACACCGAGAGGACCAAAGAACGTGCATACTATGACCTGGCCAACGAGCTCAACCAGGTCTCAAATAAGGCAGAGGTCGTGATTGAAGCCATTAGCGACGGTGTGATTGCCATCAATAACTCTGGACAGATAGAACTCATCAACCCGGCGGCGCAGCGTATCGTCGGCTGGGACCACCAGGACGCGCTGAACTTGGACTACAAATCCGTCCTACAACTGCTCTCAAAGGACGGACATGAGGTAGATAAATCACTGGACCCTGTCTTCGAGGTCCTGACAACCAACCAGCCAAAGCGTCGCAATGACTTACAAATTCAGACCAGCTCTGGCAAAAAAATCAACGCCGAAGTCGTCGTGTCTCCAATTGGTCGCCTGGGGTCAGGTGCCATTATTGTGTTTCGTGATGTCACCAAAGAGTTGGCTGAAGAACATGCCCAAGCAGAGTTCATCAGTACCGCAAGTCACGAAATGCGCACACCGGTTGCGTCTATCGAAGGGTATTTGGGTCTGGCACTCAATCCCGCCACGGCCACGATCGACGACAAGGCCCGTGAATTCATCAGCAAGGCGCATGAATCCGCACAACACCTGGGAAGGTTGTTCCAGGACCTGCTAGACGTCACCAAGGCGGACGATGGACGTCTGTCTAGCAACCCTAAGGTAATCGACGTCATATCCTTCACCAGCGACGTAGTCGATGCATTGCGCGTCAAGGCAGAGGAGAAGCAAATTCGACTATTTTTCAAGCCCGCCGACGCGACATCCGATGGCGGAGTACGCAGTGTCGATCCGGTTTATTACGTCGATCTGGATGCCGATCATCTGCGTGAAGTTATATCTAACTTACTGGAAAACGCGATCAAATACACTCCGGCTGGACAAGTTGTTATAGATGTTCACGGGGACGAAGAGCATGTCGTGATCTCAATCAAAGACAGTGGTATCGGCATACCAGCAGAGGACATCCCGCATCTGTTCCAGAAATTCTATCGCGTCGACAACACCGACACTCGTGAAATCGGCGGTACCGGCCTGGGCTTGTACCTCTGTCGTCGGCTAGTCGAAGCAATGGGCGGCCGCATATGGGTAGACAGTGAGTACAAAAAGGGCTCGACGTTTTCTGTCGAACTGCCGCGTATTTCGCACGAAGAAGCGAATCGATTGATAGAGGCCAGTGCCAAAGACGCAATTGGTCCAGTCGAAACCAAAGCTCCTCTGGACAGCGGCTCCGATGGTATGAGCGCGAAAGAACGCGCTGCGGCACTCAAGACGCCTATTATCTTGTCGCGTAAAACACCAGCTGCTGCCGCACAGCCAGCTTCTGTGCCCATACCCATCTCCACACCGACATCACCTCCAGCAGCACCTCAAACCCCCGAACATAGCGATCCGCTCATGGCGTCGCCACAGGCAACCGCAGCGCAGCCGACCGAACCACTTCGGCCCCAGAATCCTATGGTCGTACCAGCGAGCTGGCAAGAGTTGAAATCAACTCTCCAAAAAGCACCGTCGCGACCTGCGCCACCCGCGCCCCAAGCACCAGTACGTCCGGCAATGCCTGTACAGCCAAAACCACTGGCTCCGATCACAATCTCGCGACCTGCGCCACCCGCGCCACCATCACCTCAACCGCCTCCGCGCGCAATAGGGCAGACCCTGCAGGCGCAGGCTCGTCCAGAAGGACCACCCATAGTGCAGCCGCAAGCACCGGTGCCCACAACCAGACCGTTGGCTGTCCCTGACCGGTAAAAGCATAAGAGGTATAGTAATTTTGGTAACGCTTTAGTAGAATGAGGGAGATATGACAAAGATATTACTAGTAGAAGACGACAAAAGTTTGCGCGAAATCTATGGCGTCCGTCTGCTCGCAGAGGGATACGACATCGTTTCCGCCGGTGATGGCGAGGAAGCCCTGGCGATGGCCATCAAAGAAAAACCAACACTTATCATCAGCGATGTCATGATGCCGAAAATCAGCGGCTTTGACATGCTGGATATCCTTCGCAGTACCACTGAGACGCGTGATATCAAGGTTATCATGATGACCGCTCTTTCCAGCGACGACCAACGTGCTCGTGGTGAACAGCTAGGAGCCGACAAGTACCTGGTCAAATCACAGGTCGGCATCGAGGATGTCGTACGCACAGTTCATGAAGTACTCGGCGATTCAGCTGGCGGTGCGCCCGCTGCAACCGATACCTCCACGCCGCCTTCCGGCGACGCCGCTGCAAGCACAGCTCCAGTTACTGACGCTAACAGCCAAGGAGTTAGTGACACCAGCACGCCAGCAGATGATAGCTCACAACCTGACACAAACGCTCAGCCAACCGAGGAAAATGCGTCAACTCCTGCGGCGAATACAGCGTCAACGCCAGTCGAAGACGCGCCTGCACCTGCGCCTACTGCAAGTGTCTCCAGTGATGAAGGCCCTGGTCCCCTGCCACCACAACCGACAGAAATGTCATCTCTTCCGCAGCCAACAGCTCCATTCTCATCACCACGCCCATCACATCTAGGAGAGCAGGTCGTTCATACAGACAGCGAAGCACCTGCATCAGATACGACTGCGGACACCTCTAACGACGCCGACGTGCCAGCTCCTAGCCCCGAAATGAGTGCGCAGCTCAACCAAGAGCTTACCGCGTCTGCTGACCCGGTCAACAACACGCAGTTCGATGATCTTGGCAATAGTCCAGAAGGTGAGGCACAGCAGCCTGAGAGTGCCCTCGATTCAACTTCAGAATCCGACACCCCACCAAGCCCAGAGATTACTCCACCTGAAATCCCGGCTACTCCAGAGGCACCGGCAGGACTCGACACGCCAGCAACGCCAGACACAACACCACCAGCATCCGACGACACAACACCACCGTCTGCTACACCTGGTCCAACATCACCATCGATCAGCGGCTCAAGCACTCCGATTTCCTAGGAGCAGCGTGCTATTATAAGCCCCATGAGCTCTGAGTCTTCCGTCCGCTTAAATAAATATCTGGCACTTCACAACGGTATCTCGCGTCGTCAAGCCGACGAGTTGATTAGTAGTGGGCGCGTGACAATCAACGGTATTACCGCAACGCTCGGTGCTCGAGTGGAGCAAGATGACGCTGTGGCGGTTGACGGCAAAGTTGCCGCCACAGATACAGCCCTTGTTTACATGGCTCTTCATAAGCCGCGCGGATACGTGTGCTCACGACGCAGACAAGGTGATAGTCCGACTATTTATGAATTATTGCCGCACGAGCATCACACGCTCAAACCCGTGGGCCGTCTTGATCGTGACAGCAGTGGTATCATCCTGCTCACCAACGATGGTGACTTTGCGCAGCAGATGACACACCCGAGTTTTCACAAACTCAAACGCTACGAAGTACGTCTCGATCATCCACTCGAACCATTGCATCAGCAAATGATTAGTGACTTTGGAATTGACCTGCCAGACGGCAAAAGCCAGTTGACGCTCGAACGGCGATCGGATGACCGTCTGGGCTGGACCGTCATCATGAGCGAGGGGCGTAATCGTCAGATACGCCGTACTTTTTCTGCACTTGGCTACACTGTTACTGAACTGCATCGCACCGATTTTGGGCCATACCGTCTCGGCAGCCTACAACCGGGAACATACGAAATTATCTCCAAGCAGTAAGTATCTTTCTGCATCAAAAACCAGAATTGTGAAATATTTCACAAAAACGGGTATAATAGGGCCCAATGTTTATGGAGCGGCCAAAAAGCAGGGAGAAGATTCGGGTATCACGATGGATGGTACGACTCCTTGGGGCGACAGCAGCCAGCACAGCTATGCTGATACCATCGGTGCAACCGCTTCACTCCGCTACGACCTCCTTTGTCGCTGACATCCCAAAGTCCAAAGAACCCGCCGTCGAACTGCAACGAATTACCGGAGCTGACATGGACCCGTGTGACCGCTACGCTGTTTGCGGTACGGATTTGGGTATACCGTTTCGCAATGCAACCGGCGGTACCGACGTCCTCTTTGGTGACACGTTCGATACCGCACTGCCAGGTGTGACGATTGCTCCGAACGGCTGGCGATCACCAGTCATGCTACGTTCCGACGTACCTTTGACGCCTGATCAACCTATCGTATTTACTGATGCAGTCGGCGTGGAGGGCGATGGCATGGCTCCCAGTATCGTGCACAACGGGCACACCAGGGGAGGTGAGTTTACCGTCATACCAAACGATGGAGTTAGTTTTTCAGAAACGGGCGATACTATCGTTTCGTATATGAGCGTCAACAACTGGGACAACAACGGCGAGTGGGGCTGGCAGACAAACTATGCCGGTCTGGCATGGAGTGATGATGGCGAGCACTTCCATCGAATGGGGCCCGTATGGGAGAACAATTCGGCAAATAGCGACCCGTTCCAGATGTGGTCGATGCAGCGTGACGGCTCAATGGTCTATATCGTTTCGGTACCGGCAGGCAGGCAAAACGGTCCAATGATGCTCATGCGCGTGCCATGGGACAAGATGCTCGACAAGGAAGCGTACGAATGCTTTGATGGCCAAGAATGGGGCGAAGGATGCACCACGCCACTCATGGAGGGTCGCTTTGGTGAGCCGTCCTTACGCAAGCTTACCGATCCAGAGGATCCACTAAAGAGCATATGGGTCATGAGCTACCTGGACCTAAGCGACGATCCCGACACACCATATCCGGATATGCCACGAATCGTGACGCGCACAGCACCGTATGTCATCGGCCCCTGGAGCGAAGAAAAGGTTCAGGTGAGCTGGGACCAGCTGCGTTTTCTGTATGGCGGTTTTATCCGACCCGACAGCACTCCGTCCGATCTACGCATGATGGTTTCAACCTGGGGACCCGATCCAAACGGTCATGCGCGCTATGACGTGACGGAATTCAAAGGCTCTCTGTAATTTTTCAATATAGCTACAATAAAATTATACGTACTTGTCAATACCAGCTACCTCTGTTATAATCAGTAGGTTATGAGTTCATCTCTCCCTACAGTTGCAATCATCGGTCAAGCGAACGTTGGCAAGAGTTCGCTGTTTAACCGTATGGTCCGCGCACAGCAGGCTATCGTAGCCCGCGAGGCGGGTACCACTCGCGACAGCGTGCTTGGCAAAGTCGATTATCAAGACCACCAGTTTTGGCTGGTCGACACTGCCGGACTCAAAGAAGCAGAGGATGAATTCGAAGCGACAATCCAGGAGCAAATCACTGAAGCGTCCGAGGCGTCCGACGTCATACTGGTCGTCGTCGATAGCACGCAGTATGTCAGCGACGAAGATCGACAAATCGCCAAAAAGGCACTTAAAACCAAAAAGCCGGTTATTCTGATCACGAACAAAGCCGACCTAAAAGGCTCCCTACATGAAGACGAATTTCGCCGCCTAGGCATCAAAACCATCATCCGCACCAGTGCCGAGCACAATAGCGGTATTACCGACGCATTAAATGAAATCATCACTCATATCCCGGAAAAGTTCGAGAACGAACCGGACAACGTGCTGCGCATCGCACTCATCGGTCGTCCGAACGTAGGTAAGTCCTCGCTGTTTAACACTCTGGCTGGCAAGCAGCAGGCGATCGTGGCCAACGTCGCTGGCACCACTCGTGACCTCAACCGCGTATCTGTACGGTTTAAAAATCGTGATATCGAACTTATCGACACGGCTGGCATGCGTCGTCAGGGAAAGCAAGAAGTTGGCATAGAAAAGTTTTCGGTACTTCGTACCCTTCAAGCCATTGAGCAAGCTGACGTTTGCTTCCTGCTGATGGACGCTAACGAACTCAACACCGCACTGGACCAACGGCTGGCTGGCGTCATCGACGAAGCTGGGAAGGGCATGGTGATAGTGGTCAATAAATGGGATATTGCTGAAGACAAAGACGCCTACACTCGCGACGCCGTCGCACCGTACATCGCTGAGGCATTCAAGTTCACACCATGGGCGCCGCTTATTTTTACCTCTGCCGTGACTGGCCAGAATGTCACGAAGCTATTTGATCTGGCACTCGATATCGAGGCTCGACGCATTCAAGAAACGAAAACTCGCGTACTCAACGACTTGCTGCAGCGAGCCGTCCAGGCACACCCGCCAGCAGGGCTCAAAAACACGCACCCGAAACTCCGCTATATCGTGCAGACCGACACGAACCCTCCATGGTTCGTCATCCACGGCAGCAATTTGAAGTTCGTCCACTGGTCGTACAAACGCTACCTAGAAAAACTCCTTCGAGAAACCTACAACTACGCAGGTACACCAATCAAATTCAGCTTCATCGATGAAAAACAAGTCAAAAGCAATAAAAAGCGTGTCGCCGAAGGCAAGGCACCTGTCACAAAAAAATACAAGCAGGAAAAGAACAGTTAGCAGGATAGCTACTGAAGCTGATCGTTGATAGCACGGCGTTTTTGCTCGCTGCGCGGTAGAGAAGCAGGCGTTTTGGGTCTATGCACACCGCCGCCGGTCGTTTTGCGCTGCGCCAGTTGTTCGCGAGACAGTTTGAACAATGCAGATAGTTTCTGGTTGGCACTTTGCTTACGGTGCGATCGTTTGGACTTCTTGTTATTCGTCATAGTACTTATGTCTAGTATAACAAAAATAACCCCGCCCCGTGAGGAGCAGGGACGGCAAACGTTTTGCCGGTTACACAGATCTACTGTGCATAGTGTTGATTAAAGGCGCACCGTCCACCAGCTGTGAAACCAGCGATTGATAAACGGTACGTAAATGACTGATGCAAATCCAGTCAACACGAGCAGAGGAGCTATGTCATCAACTTGGCTCTGAACAAAGAAGATTGCCGTCGCCCAGTAGATAAATGACGTCCAGCCCAACGTAGCAGACACATATCGCTTATGGCACGCGCCGCCAGTGTCTGAAGCCCCACCTGCATGCAGCACCGCCACAAGTACAAGCCAGGCATAGCCCAGAGCATAAATCGACCACGACGCCGAGATGCTCATGAAAAAGCCGATTACAGACAGCTGAGCCATGTAGTATTTACTGAAACTTAACACCTGTGGCGGGCGGTTAGTCTTGGACCATGCGATGAGCGTGGCCAATATCAACACTACGTAAAGTGCTCCGAGGCACATAGCAACTCCTTACTCTTCGCTCGGTTATGGGCAAGTATATCACGACTTTTGGTTATAATAGTCCTATGAAACTCATCCTTGCTCAAGGTAATCCCGGATCGGAGTACGAAAAGACCCGTCACAACGTGGGGTTTTTGGCGTTGGATTTCTATGCGGACAAAAAGGATATTCAGTTCCAGGAAAAGTCAAAGTTCAACGCATACATCGCCGAGCTCAAAGCAGAGGACGAGAAGGTTTTGCTGGTCAAGCCGACAACGTACTACAACGAAACCGGTAAAAGCGCGCGGTCACTGGCTGACTTTTACAAAGTTGCAACATCTGACATACTCGTCATCCACGACGAAATCGCGCTGCCGTTCGGCACGCTGCGCACGCGCGAAAAGGGCAGCGACGCAGGCAACAACGGCATCCGATCCCTCAACTCACACCTCGGAGAAAACTACGCGCGTATCCGCGTGGGTACAGCCAACGAGCTACTCGAAAAGATAGGACCGCACGATTTCGTGCTCTCAAAATTCACCGAAAACGAGGTAGAGAAGCTGCAGAACCTTGTCCTACCAGAGATTGTCAACCTTATCAACGACTTCATCGCCAATCGCCACACGCCGACGTCTAAAAAGATTTAGCTCTCTAGTAGCCTACGACTTGGAGATTAGTCGTGATGATCGTGATGCTCATGTTCGTCGTGCAGTATACGCTCGTGGTGGTGATCATTATCATGTGTATGCGCATGCATGCCGGTTGCGTGCAGCGCGCTTACCAGTCCGCCGACCAACACGATACCGATTATCAGCGTCACGGCTTGAATCATGCCGACACGGCGCGTCTGCTCATGGATATCGGGTATGACATCGCTCGCTGCAATATAGATAAAGAAACCGGCAGCAACAGCAAGTATGGGACCAATAGGGAGATGCTCATCTGAGCCGAGTGCATAGACGGATACTGCAGCGACAATTGTCGCCACGGCCGTTGCGACATTGGCAAGCAGTACCACGCGGTCACGCCACCCGCGTGAGAGCAGTAGGGCAAAGGTGCCCAGTTCTTTTGGTATCTCATGCGCACTAACGGCGATCGCAGTAATGATGCCGGTCGCAGGACTCACCAAAAAAGCTGCTCCGATGGCCGCGCCATCGATGGCATTGTGAACCAAGTCGCCGACGACAATCAACCAGCGTTGGTGTACGTGCTGCGCCGCCTTGTCGTCATGATCATGGTGGCTATGAAACCATGAAGCACTACGCTCCAACAGGAAAAACGCGAGGAAACCGCCAAGCGTCCACAGCAGAAGCTCCTGAGGATCGCCAAGCTCAAATGATTCTGGTAGCAAATCAAAAAACGCTGCCGCCAAAAGCGCGCCCGCACCAAATGGCATGGCAACCAAAATCGCCTGGTGTCGTCGCTTTTTCGTCGTAAAGATCAGTGCCCCACCGAGCAGCGAAATCGCACTGCCAACGATGATTGCAGCGATCATAATGAAAAGAGTTGAATCAATCATAGTCTAGCTTATTGTACCTTAAGAACCAATTACCATCTATCTTATCAGTTAAAATTTCGTGTCTGCCACAGGTATTAACTGGCACTTTGTCTGCGCTTTTCGATAATACTCGACACAACAGCAGTAGTGATAAATATCAAGCCCAGCGAGCCGGTGACATACTCTGGCATCTCGACATGATAGAGCTTGGCGATCATAACCAGACCAAGTGCCAGGATAGCCCAGTGTGCACCATGCGAAAGATATCGGTACTTTGCAAGCGTACCGTTTCGCACTAGATACACAGTGAGTGAGCGAACCCATAGCGCACCCGCTCCCAGTCCAGCCATGATGAGCAGCACCATGTCCGTAATCGCAAAGGCACCGATAACGCCATCGAGACTAAACGACGCGTCAAGCACCTGTAGGTACATAAATGACGCGAATGCCGCCCAGCCCACTTGTTGCGCCATTTTGCCTTTGCGTTTTTCGCCACCGCCGTTTTTTTTCTCGAAAAACGCCGAGATGCTTTCTAGCCCCACGTGCAGCGCGATACCAAGCAAGCTTGAAATCAACACCGCTTGGCGCACGTCTGACTCCACGGTAGCGTATAGCACTCCAGCCAGTACAAGCATGGATGTCAGCTTGATAAATCGGATCCGCGCGATTTTGGAAAGACCGTCTTCTATGCGTGACAACCAGTGGACGTTCTTTTGCCTATCGACAAAGTAATAGACGCCGATCATCAGCAGGAACGTACCGCCAAACGCTTCGATCATCGGTCCGGCTTTTTCGACTTCATCGGCATAATCATCCGGATGATTGAGTGCCAAATCCACCACGCGATCGCCGCTCAGTCCGGTCGTGAGCATGACGATGAGAATAGGGAAGAGAAACCGCACCACGAACACTGCGAAGAATATACCGACCGTGAGAAACAGCGTCTGCCACAGCGGACTAAGCCGCATCAGGATCTTGCTATTGATGACGGCGTTGTCGAAGCTAAACGTCACCTCAAGCAGCACCAGGATGGCGTAGAGCCACAGCAGGGAAAAACCACCGATATAAAACATCAGCACACCGATAGCAATCGTCAAAAAACCAGAAATAGCAAAGATTCGGAAGGGATGGTTTTTGTGCATTACATAACATTGTACTGTATCATGCTTAGTTCTCTCGAAATTTTGGCACAGAAAGGAAAAGCCCGTCGCGTTAGGCGACGGGCTGGAGCAGAGGAGAAATGAGTCCGCAGGGCTGAGTCGCAGGAAATTGCAGCCTCACGAGCATAGTTTGGGATGGCATCCGCCAGCCGGTGGAAAGCATTCGCAGCAATGGATTGGCCACGGATTTGCATTTTGCGTAGAGCAAGGCGATTTTGAAGCACGAACTATTAATCAAATAGAAAATAATCCCGGATTCACTCCGGGATTATTTTTGTATCTAAGGAAAAAGCCAAGCGAAGCGATAGGAAAAAACCTTGGTTTTGTCCTATACCGCCTACGGCGGAAAACCAAAAAGAGCCAGGTAAGGGTGGGCATCACCTGACTCTTTTTGGCCCTTCAACCCACCCGAGTAGGGGGACACACGGGATAAAACCGCATGTCGTAGCGTGACCCACCTCACAACTAATGGAGGTCCGCCGGTTAAAGGGGTTAGTAGCCATGCAATCACTGTCAAATCCTTGAGGGATTAATTCTGAAAAGTGGAGGGTAGATAACTTTAAAGAAAGATTGCACAGCACCTAACATAAGTTAGAATAGGGGGTATAAGGTGCGTTCGATGACATATAGCCATCAACCATGCTTCATATTAGCACGTATTTGACACAATGTCAACACTTTTTGACACTTTTTTATATGAAAATCAACCAATTCTCACCCCAAGACAATAAATTCTCACAGATTATCACCTCTATTGCGCTTATGCCTAAAACATTGTACTGTATCGGCGCATTGCCAACAGAGCGTGTACCGGCAGTTGCCGTAGTGGGCACGCGTAAACCTACAGCCTACGGTAGAGAGGTGACAACCCAGCTGACGGGAGAGTTAGCACGTCGTGGCGTGGTCATCGTCAGCGGTCTGGCACTTGGAGTCGATGCCATCGCGCACAGAGCAGCACTGGATGCAGGCGGAACCACCATCGCGGTGCAAGCGAACGGACTCGGCAAACTAGTACCATCGACAAACCGGCAACTAGGAGAAGACATCGTGAAGCACGGCGGTGCTATCATCAGTGAATACGAACCGAACGAGCCGCCATACCAAGTGCGCTTCCTAGAGCGTAATCGTATCGTGAGCGGCCTGTCCGACGCAGTACTGATCACTGAAGCGTCAGCGCGTAGTGGCACACTCAACACCGCCAAGCACGCGCTCGAACAGGGCAAGGAGGTCTTCGTGGTACCCGGTAACATCACTAGTCCATCATCGGCCGGTTGCAACGCACTGCTGCGACAAGGTGCGACTCCGGTCACGAAAGTAGAAGATATACTCGAGGTCATCGCACCTCAACTTTTGAACTCTCAGACGCAGCTTGCACTAGGCGACAACCCACTGCAGACAAAGATCATTCAGCTCCTGCAATCTGGCATTCGCGACGGGGATGAACTGCGATCCGGCTCCAAGGCAGACGCGAGTGAATTCGCCACCGAACTCACCATGATGGAAATAAGCGGCCTGATCCGCAGTCTCGGTGCTAACCAGTGGACACTGCGCTGAACTTGTAAAGAACACTGAGAAATGTTATGGTACTCTCACTGATGTTCGATACCTGTCGAACACAAGCCGCTTGAGAGACAAACAGATAGGAGAACTCCAGTGAGCTTGACTAAGTATTACTATGTCACCGACAAAGTAATCAGCAAGGTACCCCCTGCACATGGCCTCGACAACCTGACCAGACTCCAGATGAAACTTGACCGACTCGATCAGGTCATGATGGTATGCCCGCCCAATGCTGACGATTTCCATATCGACAAGGCAGAAGGAGACTTTATCTGGCGTTTTCTTGTGAAGCGTCGAATCGAAGTTCCATGGAGCGAGGTCGATGCGGCCGTCGCGAAAGCTCTCAGTGAATTTCTGAAAGCTTGCGCTGTTTCCTAGTAGTCTGTCGAGCCCGCCGCTCTCTTGCAAAAGAGGGCGGCGTTTCATGTTTGTGAACTACTTCACTTGACAACTCCACGGATTTGCATACAATTATCCCCTGTGTCATGCTGAAAAGATGGGTGTGGCTATATAAATATATGACGAAAAATCTCGTAATAGTAGAGTCTCCAGCAAAAGCGAAAACGATCGAGAAGTATCTCGGTCGTGATTTTCGTGTGCTTTCGAGCATAGGACATATCCGCAGTATTCCGAAAAAGACAAAGGATGGCAAACCGCCTATAGATATAGAGAATGGTTTTGCTACTCAATACGAAGTCGATTCCGAGAAAAAGAAAGTTATCACCGAACTGAAAAAAGCCGTCAAAGAAGCCGAACAAGTCTGGCTCGCAACCGATGAAGACCGCGAGGGAGAGGCTATCGCCTGGCATCTTTGTGAAGTTTTGAAACTCGATCCCCAAAAAACCAACCGCATCGTGTTTCACGAAATCACCAAGAGTGCCATCGAAGAAGCGGTCAAAAATCCGCGCACCGTGGACATGAATCTTGTCCAAGCGCAACAAGCACGCCAGATTCTGGACCGTATCGTTGGGTTCGAACTGAGTCCCGTCGTCTGGCAAAAAGTACCTGGCGGCAAGTCCGCTGGCCGCGTGCAGTCACCAGCAGTGCGCCTGCTGGTTGAGCGCGAACGAGAAATAGCCGCGTTTGAAGGCAGCTCTACGTTCAAGGTCGCGGCGTTGTTCATGCACAAGGGTGAAGAAGTGAAAGCTGAACTGCCACAGCAGTTCAAAACCGAAGAAGAAGCTCTGGATTTTCTCGAAAACCTAAAAGACGCCGAGTTTACCGTCACGGATATCGAGACCAGCCCTGGCACGCGCAACCCGGCGGCACCGTTCACCACCAGCACGCTACAGCAAACCGCCAACTCGCGGCTTGGCTTCGGCAGCAAGGCAACCATGGCCAGTGCCCAGAAGCTCTATCAGGCCGGTAAAATCACCTATATGCGTACCGATAGCACCAACCTGTCAGGTCAGGCTATCGCTGCCGCAAAAGACTATATCACCAGCAAATACGGTGCTGAGTACAGCCAGGTGCGCCAGTTCAAAACCAAATCGTCCGGCGCGCAGGAAGCTCACGAAGCTATCCGTCCGACCGACATGAGCGTGGAGCAGGGCAGTACAAACGAGTACGACCAAAAGCTCTACGATCTCATCCGCCGTCGCGCACTGGCCAGCCAGATGTCACCGGCTAAGCTCGAAAAAACGACTATTACGATTGCTATTAGTACCGACAAGAAAATCTTTCAGGCCAAAGGCGAAGTTATTTTGTTTGATGGCTTTTTGAAGGTTTACGGCACCACCAAGAAAGAGGATGCAATACTACCACCAGTCGCAACCGGCGACACGCTGCAGTTAAGCGAAGTTACTGCTCGTCAGACTTTTGCTCGTCCGCCAGCTCGCTACACCGAAGGTTCACTGGTCAAAAAACTTGAAGAGCTCGGTATCGGTCGCCCAAGTACTTACGCGACGATTATCGACACCATCCAAACACGCGGCTACGTGGTGCGTGGCGAGGGCGAAGGCATAGAACGTGACGTGATTGTGCTCTCGTATACACCGCAGACGAGCCAGACCGACAACCTTTCTTCGGCCGACTTGACCCCGCTGGAGCGTCAGCGAACAGCACAGGAGGCAGAAGAAATGATTGATGGATCTGGCGTCATGCGGACAGTCGTCACCGAAAAAACCGGTGCCGACAAGGGCAAGCTCGTGCCCACGCCCGCCGGGGAACTGATCGCTGACTTTCTGGGCGAGCATTTCGAGCAAGTCGTCGACTACGACTTTACCGCTCAGGTAGAGGAGCAGTTCGACCAAATCGCCGAAAACAAATTGGCGAGAAACGCCATGCTGACCGCATTCTACACGCCATTTCACAAGCTCATCGAGCAGTCAGGTGGCATCGACCGCAGCAAGGTCGGCGCATCGCGCGAAGTTGGCATAGATCCAAAAACCGGCAAACCCATCACGGCTCGCTTTGGCCGATTCGGCCCCATGCTGCAGCTCGGTGATACCGATGGTGATGAAAAGCCAAAATTCGCGCCGCTGCCAGCTGGTGCCAAAATCGAAACTGTCACGCTTGAGCAGGCACTCACGGCCTTTGAGCTGCCGCGTGTCGTGGGTCAAACAGGGGACGGCCAGGATATCAAGGCAAACATCGGACGCTTTGGACCATATATCCAAGTAGGCAAGCTGTTTGTCAGCATCAAGCCGGAAGATCCGCACACGATCACACTCGAAAAAGCACTGGAGTTATATGACGCCAAGCTCAAAGCCGAGGCAGAGAAGAATATCGCCGACTTCGGCGACGGCATCAAAGTCCTCAACGGACGCTTCGGACCGTATATCACTGACGGTACGAAAAACGCCAAGATTCCTAAAGATACGGATCCGAAATCCATCACGCACGAGCAAGCCAAAAAACTTCTGGAAGAAGCACCAGCCAAGAAGCGTTTCACTCGCCGCAAGAAGTAAATGATACATTGACTGTATTTACTTAATATTGTAGAGTATTTCTAGTGGCATTTCGTGGAAAGTCTCCGAAATCTCGAAAGAGGAGTCGCCATGAATGAGGTCTACGTCCTTCAGCACATAAAGGGCACGATTCACGCAATCACTGCCGACAAAAGCGTCGCTGACCAGTGGGATGCCGAGATCAACAAAGACTACGGACTGGGCGGCTACCATGGTCCTCAGTACACAGTTGAGCCGTGGTCCTTGGCAACGACGCTCCAGGAGGCTCTCAACGGCAGCAAGCGACACGCAGCTGAAGTTGAGGCGCGTCGTCACCTGAAAGATTTTGACGGTCTTTCGGACGAAGCACGAGCCATCGTTCTTGCGCGTCAAGCCAAGTAGAATACGTACCGCTCACGAGAACCGCCTCGCAGTTCGCCATCTGGCTGACTCGGCGTCGTCCTCGGGGCGGTTTTCAATTGTTATACCTTGTTCTTCACGATTCCAAAGCGGTTCGTTTATTTTTATATTGACTTTATTGAAATTAAGACTAATATTATCTTACTGGCTCCTATCCAAGGAGCTCGAATCTCCGAAGGGAGGGGGTGAAAAAATGAAGGAACTCGGATTGGTCGTCGGCTTGCTGCTGCTCGTCGTTGGGCTCTGCGTCCTGGTGCCGGTCGGCGTGACCGTGGTCACCACGGCCGCGTTCTCGGCGCTGTGGAGCTGGAGCGTGCTCGCCGGTGCCGTGAGTGCCGTGGTCGGAGCGGGGGTTCTCGTCCGCAGCTGATCATCGCGACTTCAATGAACTGAGGCTGTCGAAAGTCAACCGATACTCCGACAACCTATCTTCACCTACAACTACATACCGTCCTAGAGGAGAAACCGTCTCGAGATCCATCTCGACGATGCTCCTCGGGGCGGTTTTTCATTTGTCTCTTCGTAAGTGCTTGTATCAAATCGTCATAATACACACATCATACTATTTTGGTGTTTTTTCTAGTTATCCACAAAATAATAGGGGAGAATGAAAAGTCCGAAAACATTCTTTACTAACCGCGTCTATTTCATGCTATAATCGACAAAAGTGAGAAAAACGTTTGACATTATAAAAGATATGTTTTATAGTGGATAACAAGAATACAATATATATTTAACCCTATAACTGAGGTGAGGCAGAGAGGACTACCAAAATGAGCCAGGCTCCTAGCAAAACTACCGCTGAAGCGACTTCGGTCGACATCAACAATGCCATCGAAGCGATTCTCGGTGCCGTAGAGCAGGAACGTGAACGCGAAATTATAACACGACGTTTCGGTCTGTACGATCGCAAGGAGACTTTGGAACAAATCGGTGAGCTGCTTGGTATCACTCGTGAGCGTGTCCGCCAACTGGAAAAAGCAATCCTCATACGTCTGAAAATTGCCGGTGAAGAAGGTAAAATTCCTGCTGTTCAAGAGGTTGAAAAAGCAATCATACGCGAACTCAGCGAAATGGGTCGCCTGGCTACCGTTGCCGATCTGACCGACGTTCTCACCCCTGGCGATTCTACACCACTTACTCGTGCTCGCGTAGCATTTGCAGCTGCCCTGGCACCAAAATTGACTGTCGTCGACGAAAACGACAACTACAAAGCAGCTGTTGCTATAGCCGAATATGGCAATGAAAAGCAAGTTCGTGAAAAAGTCGACAAGGTTGTCTCTGCTGTTAAAAAACACGGTGAGCCCCTGACAATTGATCAGCTTCACGAGCAACTCAGCTTTGAACACCCGTCGCACGTCCGTGCACTCGCCACTGTCAGTAAGCACCTTGCAAACCTCAAGGATATGTGGGGTCTCAACAAATGGCCAACCGTCAACCCTAAGAACATCCGTGACAAGATTTACGTTATCCTGGCTGAGCATGGCAAGCCGATGCACTTTTCCGAGATTGCTTCTTCAATCAAAAACAGCAACTTCAGCCGCAAGAACGTCACGACCCAGGCTATTCACAACGAGCTTATCAAAGACAAGCGTTTTGTTCTGATCGGTCGTGGCATCTATGCTCTCGACAGCTGGGGCTACAGCAAGGGTACCGTTGCTGATACCATCGCAGACATCCTGCGCAAGAGCAGCGACCCACTACACCGTGACGAAATCGTCAAACGCGTACTGAAAAGCCGTCAGGTCAAAGAGACAACTATCCTGCTCAACCTGCAGAGCAAGCCGCAGTTCAAACGTGTCGCAAAAGCTACTTACGCACTAGCAGAAGATAAATAATAGAGCACTTCAATAAAATATGCACGATTCCAAATCGTGCATATTTTATTTTTTATGGTATAATATAAATATTGTCTCCTGCGCCTTATCCTTGCATACAGAGAGGAGAGGTGGGACAATAGGAACGTACTTATGGAAATAATTTCGTGGATAATCGGACTACTGTTGTCGTGGTATGTTTGGCTGCCTACCGTAATCATTCTCGGCTACCTCACTTGGCGTAACTACCAGAAAATCGACGCGGTCAAGGCCATCGAGAGCACTTTGCTCGTTCTTGAAATTCCAAAAGCAAACGACAAACAGGAGCTTGCCGCCGAGCAACTATTTGCGAGTCTTCACGGTATCCTTCGCGACAAAGATGAGCTCAAGCAGACCGGTGGTATCCAGGAGCACCTCAGTTTCGAAATCGCTAGTGTTAGCGGGCAAATTCGCTTTTACGTATGGGTACCTACAACGCTACGTAGCTTCGTGGAGGGACAGATATATGCTCAATACCCAAGCGTTCAAATTCACGAAGCTGACGAGGATTATGTAGCACACGAACGCAACCACAGCGTAGTCTATACAAGCGAAATCGCACTGACTGATAGCGAATTTCTCCCTATAAAGACCTTTCAGAGTTTCGAAGTTGACCCTCTTGCCGGTATCACCGGCACGCTGGCCAAGCTTGAAACGACAGGTGAGGAGATATGGATCCAAGTGCTCATACGACCAATCGCCGATGACTGGCACAAAGCGACAGCTAGCTGGGTCAAGCGCGTCAAGTCGGGTGGGGGAGCCTTCGGATTTCTCTCCGACGGCAAGGGTTTCGATGCTAAATGGCTACTTGGTGCCTTGGAGGCACTCTGGCGTCCACCGGAAATCGGAGCAGGCGGACAAGCCGCAGCACCGGAGCTGTCCGAACGCGACAAGACTCGTATCGCCGAGGCAGAGAAGAAGGCGACGAAACTGGGCTATCAGGTAAAAATTCGCATGGCGTACCTAGGCGAGAGCCAGACAAATGCCAAGCTGCAGATGCAAGCGATCGTCGGTACATTCAAACAGTTCAACAGTACAAACCTCAACGGTTTTAAAATGGCAAACCCCAGTTTTCGCAAAGAAGATCTGGAAAAGTACCGCGCCAGGCTCTTCACCGACAAAGGTTTCTTGCTCAATATCGAAGAGGTGGCTAGTGTCTTTCACTTGCCGCACACCAATGTGGAGACGCCAAATATCGTCTGGGCATCGACCAAGACTGCCGAACCCCCAGCCAAGCTGCCAATTATCACGGGTAACGATGCGATCGATGCCAATATCAGCGCGTTCGGTTTGACGAACTTCCGTGGCATTAACCATCAGTTCGGCATGCTGCGCTACGATCGCTCACGTCATGTCTATATCATCGGTCAGACCGGAGCAGGTAAGTCGGGTACGCTTGAATTGTTTGCTCTCTCCGACATCTTTCATAATCAAGGTTATGCCATCATCGACCCGCACGGCGATTTCGCTATCAACAACATGCGGTTCATCCCGCCATCCAGGATCAAAGACGTCGTATACTTCAACCCCGCCGATACCGCACACCCCTTAGGATTCAATCCGCTTGAAGTCATCGACCCGAACATGAAGAGCAACATCAGCTCTGAAGTTATTGGCGTGCTGGAGCGTATGTTTAGCAATAGTTGGGGTCCGCGTCTGGAGTATATTTTGCGCTATACTATTCTCGCACTGCTTGATCGACCAGAAGCGACCATGCTCGATATCACCCGCATGCTGACCGACAAAAAATTCCGCAAAGAAACGCTCTCGTACTGTAGAGACACTGTCGTGCTACAGTTTTGGAACATAGAGTTCAATAGCTGGACAGAGAAGTTCCAAGCAGAAGCTATCGCACCGATTCTCAACAAGGTAGGAGCTTTTACGGCCAATCCGATTATTCGTAATATCATTGGTCAGCCAAAGTCTACCTTCAACATTCGCGAGATGATGGACGAAGGTAAAATCCTCATCGTCAACCTATCCAAAGGTCTGCTTGGTGAAGACAACTCTAGTGTACTCGGTGCATTCTTGGTAACCAAGATTCAGCTGGCTGCCATGAGTCGCAGTGACATTCCCGATATCAAGGACCGTCGGCCATTTTATCTCTACGTGGACGAGTTTCAGAACTTCGCCACCGATTCGTTCGCAACGATTCTGTCCGAAGCACGTAAGTACGGCCTGAATCTGACTGTTGCCAACCAATATATTTCTCAGATGAGCGATACCGTACGCGGTGCGGTGTTCGGTAACGTCGGCACCATGATCAGCTTTCGTGTCTCGGCCGATGACGCGCCTATTCTCGCCAAGCAGTTCGAACCACAATTCGAAGCCAATGACCTCTTGCAGATGCACAACCGTAACTTCATCATCAATATGGTGATCAACGGCGAAAAAGCACCTGCCTTCAGTGCACGCACATTGCAACTTCCGCCACCACAGACCGACAATACCGCGGCTATCATTGAGCACACGCGAGCCAACTATAGTCAGAGTAGGGAAGCTGTCGAAAAAGCAATCAACGACCTTATCCAACCACCTGACAATCTGCAGCGTAAAGGACCGGGCAATCCAGGGTTTAAGCCGACTCCCCATCCCAATGATGCGCAAGCACTGGAGTCGGCTGCACAGGCTAAGAAATGGCCTATTGATAGTGGCGCGAAACCTGCAGCTCCACCGAAGTCAACTGGGCCAAAGGAGCCAAATAAACCCAAACTCATCATCGAGACACCCGAGGGCGAGGCCGCACTTGATACTGCTAAATTGAAGCCAGAAGAAGGCAAGAAAGCAACGGTCGAGCAAAAACCGGAAAATGAACCACCGGCAAAGAAGAAGCGTAGCCGCAGTCGTCGCAAGAAAAAGTCTCCTACTGACAACGACGCACCCGCTGCAAACTCCGCGCAAGCTCGAGAAGGAGAGAAGGAAAAGCCTGCCGAAAAGAAGGAGTCAGTAAAATCCGACGACAAGCCAGTCGAGTCCGTTCAATCATCCAAAAAAGCAGAAACTATAGACGAGAAACCTGTGCCAACGCAAAAGGACGACAGCACACTGAAGGTTCGTCGCACCACAGCACCATCGGCAGCTCCAGCTACCCCGAAGCAAGAAAAGGTATCTGCCACACCTTCAGCAAAGTCCGACCCTACGCCCGCAGCACCACATGAATCGCAGCCGAAGCCTAAGCAGCGCGATGATGACACGATGGGCCTTCTAAAAGTACGCTAAGGCCCGGAAACAACCCACAGTGCAAAATGAATACTCTTCGCTCAGATAGAAGTAGCACGCTTGCTATGCAATGAATCATCTGAAATACCACCAAACAATATATAGAACAAAAATAGAACAAGACTTATCGGTAAAACAGGGGTGAATTGAGGAATTACCTCTGTTATTTTTACTGGTACTATTGCTAATTACCCCTGTTGACCCCTGTTATAGACAGAAACGATTACACAGATCGAAATATGGGTCATAGCATATACAAGTGCGTCGATATCTACAAGTTGGAGAAACGATGTCTGCATGAGCAGGCGAGTGAACAAACTTGAAGCTAAACTCGAGAAATAAAGTCACCAGGCGACAAAAGTATAATAAATCGATTCAAATTCCATACATAGATTTAACGTCGCACAATATACCTTTTGCGACATTAAATATACAAACATAGGATGATAAAGCATACGTCTATGTAGAGTATCAATAGGGGGGTCTAGCGGTATTGATGCATCATGTCGTACTTTCATGGTGCACGCTTGTGCTTTTATAGTTCCACTCGATGTCACACTACGTCTTACACTGATGTTTGAAGGAGTTCACGAAAACCACGTTCATATGTCGCATTTCACAACACCCCGCACGGTCAGCACTGTTTGACTTTTCTGAGAATGATTTGACATATATTGTTTTTCCACAGTTTTATATATTTATTTCCAGTAGAATCTTTGTTCTCTTTTCCTTCCCTTTCTCCCCTGCCTTCTTACCTATTATTTGATTTTTGTGAAATATGATATTTTAATATAGTTTTTTGTGAACGCGTATTTCGTTCTAATATAGAACAAAAATAGAACTAAAGGAGAGGAGTGAAGAGAGTGGCTTTTTCTTTTCGATCTTTTATTTGTAATATGCTTTGCCCGAAACTCGTATATCCACGTACTTAGGTTTTCGTGGCTGCTTATCAAAATAGCGAAGAGCATTTCTCATATCTTCTACCTGCTCCCCTACTGGTCGGTCTAGTGACATCTTGATAGGATAGTTGCGTTTCGCCACCATAACCTGTACCTGATGCGTCGTATTGGCAGGTATAATCGCTTGACTAATCGTCAAACCGTAAGCTTTCGCGACGGTAACCGTGCGCCCTACAAACCGCAGGAAACGACCACTGGCGACAGTGGTTCCCGTCGTCTGGGGAACCCCGCTTTTGTCGATGATTTTTACTTGTGGCTGCTCAAAGTGGTTCACAATAAATGGCAAACCGTTTTCATCAACATAATATTGCTGCGAGCCTATTAGCCAGCCTGCGACAGGTTTACGAAGCGTTAAATCAAACTGACTCGTTGCAAAACCAGTCGTTCCGCCCGTCCTCACATTGGCAACTTCTGGAACCACGCCAACTACATACTTTGTCAGTTCGTCTTCGTTGAGCATAAACCGTAGACGCTCCAAAGGATGGCTGGCCAGATAATCACCGATGGCTTTTTGATAGCGTGTTTCGTCTATAACAATATTGCTGCCATGAACAGTCGAGACATGTATCGTCGCGGTAAATTCATACAGTAACCACGTCAAAAAGCACGACGCCGCTACAACTGCCACGAATACTGTTGTCAGCTTGCGACGATGTGCCGTCAAGTGATGGACATGTGTCCTAGGTGAACGCAAATCGCCGGTCAATTCACTAGCACTGCTCACTCGAGATGACAAACTTCCCACTAGTGTTCTGTTGCGTCGAAACAGCTGCTGTTCGCGGTGCTCACCCTGCTGTGATCTCGAAGAGGTATGCTCGAGCCTGTTAGCGCGACGGCGTTGCGGTTGTTCGTTGTTTTTCTTTGCCCACGGAAGCTTCATCTTATCGTCGCTTTCGCGTGACGCTCATTATCATTGCCGCTAAATCACGTGTGGCATTTGGCTTAGCAAGTTTGTGGAGGTTTTTACCGAGTCTTTCACGCAGTATATCATCTTCAAGCAGTTTTTTGACTGCCGCAACAAGTGACATGTCTTCGGGTTCTTTGAACAAATCTTCATCGAGAAGATACACAGCTTGCATATCGTCATAGAGCTTCGCGTGTTTCACCTGCCACACTAATCGTTTACTCGGTATGACTATCGTGGGTCGTCCAAGCGCAGCAAGCTCCAGTAGTGCCGTGGCACCTGCGCGTGACACCACGATGTCGGCGGCTCCTAGCAATTCTGGCAAACCACTCGACAAGAATGCTTCCAAGCGAAATCGCGGATCATCAACCGGCGTGAGGCTGCGCATCTCGTCATACTGAGCTGTACCCGATATCAAAACGACATTTGTCATTTTGAGCAGTTCCTTTAGATGAAGTGCCACATTCTCGTTTATCGGCTTTGACCCCAACCCACCCCCTACGAACACCGTCAGCGGACGTTTCGCGTCAAACCCAAGTGCGGCCTTTACCTCTTGACGGCGTTTCAATGGAAGAGGTTTGTACTGACTGCTGATAGGTATACCGACATATGCCGACTTATTGGCTGGATAATTGTAGTGTTCAAGCGACACGCCTGTAGCAATCCGCTTCGCGAGTGGTGCTAGTAATTGATTCGTCAGCCCTGGATGCGCATCGCTGTCATGAATGACAATCGGAATGCGCAGTAGCCACGCGGCGTAACCAACCGGCAGACACACATAGCCGCCTTTTAAAAACACGACATTAGGACGCCAGACAAACAGTCGTATCAAGCTCTGCCCTACCCCCAGTAGCACGAAGAAAAGGTCGCGTATATTCGGAAATACCACGCTTGGAGTCATCAAATGTTGCAACTTGGTGAGATGATGATATCGGCGAAATTTACCAGCCCAGATAGTTTGGACAGGAAGCGATGGATCGTACTCTGCCATAATACGACGAGCTTCTGGAGCAAAACGCCTGTCACACCAAAAGCGGACAGCAATTTGTGGGTGTTGGTCACGGAGTTCACGCAGAACCGCGACGACCGGCGTGACGTGTCCGCCCGAGCCCCCGCCGACGCTGAGAATCTTCATAGTCATTCTCCTTTAGTTTACTACCAAAAGCGGTATAACGCGACAACTGGTATGCAAGTCCCAGTGCTGCCGCCACAAATACCATACTCGTACCACCAAAGCTTAACAGTGGCAGCGTGATACCAGTCAGCGGGAATATGCCAATCATAGCTCCGACGTTGAGCAGTACATGCGCTCCGAGCCATCCGAACACACCGGCGACCAGTATACGTTGTCTTGGATCTGTCAGATGATCAGATATCTTAAGTAACCGTAGTAAGAGTGCTGTGAATAAGGCCAATATAGCAACTAGTCCGACAAAACCGAACGTTTCACCCATGATCGCAAACACGGAATCGTTGATAGCTTCCGGCAAGTAGCCGGTTGCTTCCACGCTATTGCCTATGCCCACACCCATCAATCCGCCACTACCTATCGCTATCTTGGCATGAGATATATGGTATGCACCCGCATCATCCACAGTACCGCTGTCACCCGAGAAAAACGTCATGACACGATCGACGCGATGTGGTGCTATGATGATGAAAATAACACCGATGACTGTCATGATCACCAACAAAAGTGCACCTATGCGTATATTTAATCCAGCGATCATCAGCATGCTCGCAAGCATCGCCGCCAGCGTAATACCTGTACCCATATCCTTTTGGATACCCATGATGAAAAGAAGTGCCACACCGACCACCACAGCTAACGGCCACAGCGTGCGCGCGCTATCGTTGATCAATCCCTGTTGCGCCCGAGCACCCAAAAAGCCAGCGGCAAACAGTAGAATACCGAACTTCAAAAACTCTGCAGGTTGAAAACTACCGAGCGGACCGAGATTAAACCAACGGCACGCACCCAAACTGCATTGAGCGATTGCTTCGACATGAAAAAGATCACCGAAAAACACCAGAAGTGCAGAAGCGATAAACCCCGCCACCACCAACTTTCCCGCATGTTTGAGTAATACGCGGAATGGAAATGATGCCATAACGATAAAAGCAAAAAGTGCCAAGGCAAGGCTAGTTGTCTGTTTGACAAAGAAATACGTCGTTCCGTAGTAGTCAGTATTATACGCATTGTTCAAAACGTTGGCGCGTTGCGGGCCTATGGCATACATGATTATCAGACCCAAAAGCATGAGGATGCCCATATAGAGAACTATCCGGTGATCCGGGTGGTGTCGACGAACTAACGTACTGTTAGCGACTCGCGAAGCCACGCGACGAGGACTCATGAGACCTCCTCTCTCACGAGAAGGCTCCATATATTCATGGTGGGCATGGCTGCATAGCTTGTCGTCATCTTAGCCTTTCGGTTGTAATTTTAGGTAATCGATCAACCAGTTAGATATATCGGTGAAAATCGGCATGGCTGCACGGGCTCCCGCGAGGTTCATATCTTTACCCGACACTTTCACCATTATGACATATCGCGGCTCCGTATCACCGCCGAATCCCAGATAGGTAGCAATGGTTTGATCATCGACATATTTTCCATTCACGATAGTTTGCGAAGTGCCTGTTTTACCACCAATCATATACCCTTTGCGATCATTCCCCGCATAAAACGCTTGACGCGCTTTAACTATCATCTTTCGTGCTTGGTTTGAAGTACTTGGTTTGATTACATGCTCATCGATCGGCTTTGTCTCGACCGGTACAAACTCGTCGTCATCTCCGGACATAGATCCGGCAATGATAGATGGCGCGTAGTATCGACCTCCATTTATCATGGCACTGAAACCAGAACATACCTGAATCATTGTGAGATTCATACCTTGTCCAAACGTCATGGTCGCATATTGAGCTTCTGCGCCTACAATTGTTGGTTTCGGGACGATTCCCGCAACTTCATTCGTTAGTGGCACACCTGTCAGTTGACCGAGTCGGAACCTGTCATGCAGATAACTATACATTGTGTCACGCGCTTGTCGTGTAATATGATCTCCGTCTCCGAGCCGTTTGGCGATCGTCACCATACCGGTATTTAGCGACCAGTTGAGTGCGTGCTGCATCGTAATTTCACCAGTCTGCCCCTTGGACTCATTCGTAACAGTAATACCGCCAGCATGTATCCTGTCAGTGTTGACATACGTTGAATTCGGCTTGATCGTTCCCGTGTCAATACCAGTTGCCACCGTAAACGTTTTCATGACTGACCCGGGCTCATAGGGCGAACTAATCACGGCGTTATTAAATGCCGCCGGATCTTTTACTTGCGTAAAGTTTTCAGGATTGTAGGTTGGAATGTTTGCCATAGCCATAATTTTGCCTGATTGGGGATCCATAACCATAACGCTGCCATCCGTCGCACCCGACCGCTTCAAACCTTTCGCAAGAGCCTGCTCCGTATATGCCTGAACATTACGATCAATCGTCAGCACTACCGTCTCTCCGTCTTTGGCGGGTCTATGAATGTTTTTGTCACCGATAGTTAGTGGCACACCGCTGACATCTGTCACCGATTTCAACAAGCCATCACGCCCGGTGAGCTGCTCGTTGAGCGCTCCTTCGATGCCATACTGCCCCTTGCCCTCAGCATTCACAAAGCCAAGGGTTTGCGCCGCCAAGCCTCCCTCTGGATACACTCGCTGTGTCGTCTCTTGGAGTCCAATACCTGTCAGTTTTTCATTTTTAATTAGCTCTGCCTGCCGACGTGTCAGTTTCGTTCCGAGAATTTGATACCGTGTATCTTTCATGGCTATAAGTTTCTCAAGGTTTGGACGTAGGTTGCCGCCCGCCACCTGGCGCACTACATCCAACACTTTGTCTGGATCGGTCACCGTGGTCGGGTCTACAAACAACGTATACACCGTCTGATTGATGACGAGTGGAACCGGTGTATTGCCATCAAGTGCATAAATAAGCCCCCTCTTCGCTGGGATAGTCAACGGTTTGATTTGCTCTGCCGCTGCCATAGCGACATAATCATCGTGTTTGATAATCTGCAAATAGAACAATCGTGCTACGAAAATAGCCATCATGCCAAGCAAGATGACACACAGCACGATTGATCGGCTACCTTTTTGGAACGAGAGCAGTCGCACGGTATCTATTATACCTGTTTATCGAGCATAGTCGGTGTCTGCGGGTGCGGACATGGCCTTTGCCACATTAGAATTCTGCACTGTTTCAAGTGCGGTTAAGCGGGCATTTTCGACCTCCAGATCGCTCTTTTTGGTCATCAGCTCTGCTATCTGACTGTCTATTTTCTGCGCCTCATAGTCATAGCTAGTCGCACGGGTCGCCTGGGTAAGATAAACCAACCCAAGAACAGTAATCATCAGCGCAACAAGCACCGTATGCGCAACAGGACCTAGTTTGACGCTAGACACGAACGCAACGGTATTTTGATTACGCTTCCAACCGCTACTTCTCGGACGTCTGCGGCTTGAGTAGAATTGTGATGTTGTTTGGTATGACATGTGGTGGTTCTCTGTTTATGTTTATTTCTGCGAGCTTGCGTGGCAGATTCTGCTTATATTTGAGCATCGGCCGCGCAAGCCGGCGAGCTCTGCACTCGCCTACTTGCGTCAGCTTTCTATTTGAAGCGAACCGTGACTTTGGTGTCTACCGACTCGTTCCTGACTGGTATATGGATTGGCATGTGGTGCTGCCTCCTTTTGTGTTTGTTTTAAATTTTCACTGCGGCTCGTAGTTTAGCACTACGGGCACGCGGATTGTGAACATCATGCGTTGCGCCGTCTATCGGCTTTTTCGTCAGCATGCGAAGCTCAGCTTCATAGCCAGCTTCGCGCTGCTCGGCGAAATAATGCTTCACTAAGCGGTCTTCCAAACTATGAAAGCTGATTATCCCTACCCTACCGCCCCTTGTGAGGAGGAGAGGGAGCAGCGGGAGGATAGATTCAACCTGGTCTAGTTCTCGGTTGACCGCTATGCGGAGCGCTTGAAAGGTGCGCGTGGCCGGGTGAATTTTTCCCCGTTTACCACGAGTCCGCTGTTTGGCGGAATGCGCGATCAAATCTGCGAGTTCTCCTGTTTCATTCAATGGTCGAGCTTTGACAATCGCTTCTGCGATACGCTTGGCGACAGACGGTGATTCCTCACCGTATTCGCGTATGATTCGGACTAGTTCACTGCTGGATACAGTGTTGACTAGTCGTTTCGCCGTCATTTCCTGACGCCGATCCATACGCATGTCCAAAGGACCACTGTTTGTAAAAGAAAACCCTCGTTCGCTCTGATCGAGCTGTGGTGACGACACCCCCAGATCGATTAATACGATATTGAACTGCTTCCCTTCATTTATCAACTGCTTCGCGGCACTGACAAAATCGGTATGCAGGAGTCGAGCGCCCTTCTTCTCGAATTCCGCAAGGTGCGAAATCGCGAAGTCGTCACGATCGACTAACGTAGTACCTGCCGCGTTGTCCGTCCTGTTCATGAATGCTTGCGCATGTCCGCCATAACCTGCAGTCAGATCGAGATAGCTCTCGCCTTTCTGTGGATTTAGCAGCTCTAGCGTCGCATCCAGTAGAACCGGAAGGTGCAACTCAGCATGTGGTGGGTGTACTATACTCATCCCCCTTACTATAGCAAAGGAGACCCAAAAGCTTGCGCCTTTGGATTCGAGATCACCTAACTGATAACAGTGCTGTTTGTTTTTTAGGTGTGTTTGTTTTTGTATAAGTTGCGATGGCAGTGCGTTACTGAGTAATGCATAGCTGTCATCGTTGAGAGACTTATGTGTTGTGAGGTGGAGTTTTTTTGGGAGGTGTGTTTTGAGGAAGGTGCGTCGGGTCTTTTTTCACTAGATGTGGTTCCCGTATTTTTCCACGCACTGCTACCAGATAGTTGATCTCGAGAGTTTGAATTGTCAAAGAACAAACAGCGTACCAATCTAATCCGGTGTATCTGGAGCCATAACCCGCCAGTAACTACCGGCGCGAACGGCGACCAAATCCCGTTTGATTCCAGCATAATCTAGCAGATGTTGCTCGATTGTAACCCTACCCTGCTTGACATCAAGCGAAGCACTGGTTTTTCCACGCCGGAACCTGACATTAACGTCAGCAATCCGTTCGTCGAGTATACTGCCTTTTAGCTCCGGCTCTACTTCGTTGTCCCACGTGGATTGCGGGTACATATGAAGATAAGAGCCGAACCCGCGAGTCAATACGACGCCAGATGCAAACTCATCACGTAACTCGACAGGCATAGTCAGACGACGTTTGTCATCGAGCTTCCGTTCAAAGTAATCTGTGCTGGACACCTTATTTCCCCTTCGGGTGGACTTGATTGATTTTTTAAATGTGGCTTTTTGTTTTTTGTTCCACTGGTTTCATGATACTACCCACTCCTACCCACTTCAACCCCCATTTTTGATTTTTCTTACGAAATATAGCATTTTATCCACAAAACTGTGGAAAACTTTCAAAATGCCTATATATATGGAGTGCCTGTGCCTAGACGTACACAAACAAAAACATAAAAAGCGTCATCACGACGCCTTGAAATGGTAAAAGTCCCCTACCGTAGTGCTTCGATAACGCCATACAAATCGGTATGGCGCGACACGTTTGCCGGTACCGTACCTTGCTGTGACGGAAGTTCGCGTGACGGATCAAGTACCCAATAGCCACGTGAAGGCATCCCGGGAAATTCCGCGAAGCTGACTGCCTTGTCGTCTATCAGGACGACCGACTCCGCTATGTAATGACCTAGGTCATCGGGCACGTGGAACAAACCATCCTCTTGCTGCCAGCTACTTATCAACCTGCCTTTTTCTTTTTGCTCCATAATGATTCGACGAATGTGATTGAACCCTGCTGCGGATAGCTTCAATTTCTGCCAAAGCGGATTGCCGTATGTCAAAATACCATAGCGTTTGTCACTTTGAGTCAGCCACTCCAGAAGTTCAGACGCACCAGGAAGCAAGTAGTTGAGCGAGTGCGACTCATGAATGTATCGCTTTTCCAGTTCCGACCACTTTTCGCTTTCGTTCGATTCAGCAAGGTGATCTCGCACATAGCTAGCGGTATCAAATGAGTCACCGCGTGCTTTGACATCTTCATATGCCTTGTTTATTTGTTCACTCGAAATGCTGATATAGTCCTCTGCTATCTCGATGAACACTTCAAGCAGCTTGTCAGAATCGACAAGTGTGCGGTCAAAGTCTACGATATAAAATTCATCAATTCTGGTTTCTAGCATTGTCGTACAACTCAATTATAGCATTCGCCAATGCTTGTGGGTCGTGTCGGATAAACGATCGAGTCACGGGCAGTTTGTCACTTTCGTGCGACTGCGCGACACCTGCCAAAAAGTTGCCACCTATTGCATGGTAGTGCATCGTTTTCATCTTGTCTTCGTCAGCCTCGACGACAAAAGCACCCTCTGTTTCACGATACTTTTCAGCCAGCTCATCGCTTGGCACTTGCTGGTTATATAGGACATAGTCCAGCACCGAGCCACCGGCGAACCGCTCAATTTCGGCGGCGTGGTCGCTGACAGAAAAGCCGTCGGTCTGACCGCGCTTCGTCACTAGATTCGTGACATATACAACCGCAGCACTAGTCGAGCGCAGTGCTTCACCTACCTCATCGATGATAAGCAGCGGACCAAGTGACGTATAGAGGTCACCTGGTGCGACAACAACCAAGTCAGCTTCCTTGATCGCTTGGATCGCCAATGGGTTAGCCTTCGCTTCCGGCACAAGGGAAAGCGTCGCAGTGCGCGGATCATTCCGGAAATACTGCGCATCAATAACCCTTTCTCCATGTAGTGTGACCGTGGCGTCCTGCCACTCCATCTTAAGGCGGACGTCGTCAAGCGTGACTGGCAATACCCTACCCTGCACATTCAAGATTTCTGAAGCCGTCTCGACCGCCTCCCCGAAGTTACCCGTTACCTTTTCGAGCGCGCTCAAAAATACATTGCCAAACGCATGACCCTGGAAGGTCCCCTCTTCGAACCGATAATTAAATAGATCTCTCAATTTCGGTGACCGACTGAGTGCCACAAGGCACTGCCTCACATCTCCAGGAGGAAGTACACCGAGCTCATCTCGCAAGACTCCGGTGCTGCCGCCATCATCAACCATATTGACAAGTGCAGTCAGACGATCCGTCTTGTGTTTGAGTGCGCTAAGTAAGGTAAAGCTACCCGTGCCGCCACCAATAACAACAATTTTGTAGCCGACAGAAGGTGCTCGTTCTTGCATAGTCTCCAGTATATCACCTGGACTTGATATACTGGATACCAATGATTCCATTTATATTTCGCACGTTGTGGCGTCTTATCATTTTATTGCTCGGCATCGCATCGCTCTATGTTCTTGCCACCATGCTCTGGCCCGAAGACGGCAGTCGAGTTGCTGCGTTTGTCGCCTTGCTAATCATATATTGCTTGATGGCATACATCGTTATACCCGCGCTTATGCGCCTGTTTCACGTGTTTATGCACCCCGACCACATCCCTCTTTATGTAACGACAGGAGACGGCTGGCCGTCCGATCCTGTCAATCTGGCGATAATAGCCAAAAATCAACGACAACTTGTCAACGCGATGAAACAAGCAGGTTGGTATAAATCTGATCCTTTGACATTTAAAAATGGTTTTCGCGAAGTCATATCTATTTTATTCAACACCTCTTACCCGGAAGCTCCCTTGAGCAACCTCTACCTCTTTGATCGTCCGCACGACGTAGCGTTTGCTATACCAACCAACAAAAACAACAGCGCGCGCACGCGCCATCACGTGAGGTTTTGGCGTCTTCAGAAACCGCACACCGAAACGCGTCACGCATCACACTATGATTTCTGGCGCGATAAATTGCGACATATACTCCATCTGGAAAAAGAAATTTGGATTGGTGCCGCGACCGAAGATATACGCATTGTCGATATTCAGTGGCGCACAGGTCAACTGACACATGGCGTCAGTCACGAAGCTGAGAAAGAGCGTGATTTCGTTATCCAAACCTTGCAAGATGCCAAACTCGTTAAGTCCGTGCAGACAACCGTTCCTGGCGAACAGCTGCGATTTAGAGGTCAGTCGTTTCGAACTTTTTACACGACAGATGGAAGTATTAAGATAGCACAAATCAAAAAACCTCGTGTATAGTATTTAAGCATGAAGACACCCGACAAGTACTCATTGTGGCTCGTTCCGCAAGGCAGCGAAGGTGAAAAGTTGCAAAATTTCGTCAATACACTTGCCCAAAAATATAACGCACCTGTTTTTGTACCACACCTGACTTTAGTTGCTAATATTTTTATACCCTCTGAGCATGCATACGACTCACTTGAGGACCGCGTCGAAAAACTTGCCAAATCTCGGCTAAACCATTCGACCTAACGCTCAAAGGATTTGACTATACAGACGAAGAGTTCAGATGCCTCTTTCTTTTAGCCAAACCATCAGATGAGCTTAGTCTTACCTATACATTAGCAAGCGACCACTTCCCTCAGGTAAATGATGAACACTTCAAATCTATGCCTCACATGAGCGTTCTTTACGGCAGCTTCGGCTCGGATATCAAAAAAGCTATTATTGATGAGTACCAAGCGTCACCCATAGCAGATATCACTTTTGCCATTAACTCTTTTGATCTCTATCTCACAAATTCGCCGATAGAAAGCTGGCAACTGAAAAAGCAGTTTTTGTTAGACGCATAGTGCGCGCCCATCGACCATGCATTGTGAGCGATGACGAAAGCAATCAGCTCACAACCACTTCTTCGCCAAAGTGTTTTTGCAAACGCATAACGATGCTGTTTTCATGACGACCAAATTTTTTGCTCAGCTTTTTCAAACTGACACCGTTTTGAAAATCAAGCTTCAGTGCCTCGTCGTCATCATGCGACCACGACCTGTAGGCATTCGGATATGTTTCGCGCATCTTTTCTATTTTTTGAGCCCAGTTACTTGCTGGTTTTGCCTTCTTTTCCAGAGGCGGTCGCGTCTTACGCTCCTCTGCCTGTTTCACAAGATGTGAAAACTTTTTGAGATCATCCATGGTCCGCGATAGCAGTTGCTGATTGATCGATCGTGCGTCTTCGCTCACCCGAAGAGCCATACGATTCAACCCAGCCAAGTATAAGTTGTTCAAATTTTTTACTCGGCTCAATGCTACATATCCCATACCTTCGACGAAAGCTTTGCTGAGATCCATGCGAGCGGCATCAAGTGTCATGCCCTGCGACTTATGCACGGTGATAGCCCACGCAAGCCTCAAAGGAATTTGCGAGATGCTCGCACGTTTTTTATCACCGTCGCGCAGCTCCCATGTATCCGGCATCATAGTGACCGTCTTGCCGTTTCTAAATTCTACAATGGGATAATTGGTCAGTACATCAAAATCTCTGACAATCCCCAAGCTTCCATTGACATACTTGCGGTCTGCCGCATTTTTGACGGCCATGACTAGTGCACCCTCTTTTAATTTTAATTCAGCAGGAGCAAGTACTGAACGCTGGAGATTCTCTACATAATTAGCCGCACCTGTGGTCGCTTGAGCGTATGTCAACTCGTCTCCATACAGCTCTTCAAGCTTGGCTTGGTTGATACGATCAACATCAACGTTCGTCGTATGTAGCTCAGTCAAATCTCCTTCAGGGAGCATGGCATCTCCACGCTCCAGTAGTAGCTCAGCATGTTTGCGTCGTATATCCCCTGCCCGCATAGCATCGAGAATCTCAAGCAACTGCTCATCATCTTGTCGATGCTGTTCCTGAAGATAACAAATAGTGGGATTTAGCTCGCGCCAAGCGTTGCTATATACTACGAAACCTCCGTGTCGTGAGTTATCGCGATTGATCGGCGGTAGCTGAAAAAAGTCGCCCGACATAACAACTTGGATACCGCCGAACGGCACGTCTGGCTGCTTGCGCACCAATCGACAAGCCATGTCGACCATATCCAGCCTATAGTCGTGCAGCATGCTAATTTCATCGATAATGAGAATGTTTGTTTTTTCGATAATTTCACGCCGTCCCTTGCTCACATGATCCGCGAAACCTTGTGGAAGTTCGTCCAGCACGCCTATACCAGCCCATGCATGAATTGTCGTTCCGCCCAAATGCGTCGCAGCCAGTCCGGTAGTCGCAGTGACTGATACATGCTTACCCTCGGCTTTGGCGAGTCGTATAAACTGATTCAAAACATATGTCTTGCCAGCTCCTGCCGGACCGGTCAGTAGTACGCTCTCCCCCGAAAGCATTATCTCGAGTGCTAATGCTTGATCCATCCACCTATTATACCATCGACAGCCACCGACATAAGTGCTTGCCTAAACCTTCTATATTGCTTATGCTTGATATTATGAAACGACACACGGGCTACACCATCGTCGAAATACTCATCATTATATCTGTCCTAGCCATACTCGGAGCAATAGCCCTCGTCGGATGGGGGGGCGTTGTCACCTCTTCAAACGATAAAGCACGCGCTACCGATATTCGAGAATGGGTATCAGCGTTTGAGCTGTACCGCAGTCGCTATACTATCTGGCCCGTCATGCCCACTGCCAATGGTGCGGCTGGTACCGTGAGTCAATGCCTTGGCACATTTACTTCTACAAGCGGTAAATGTGGCCAACATACCAGTAGCACAGCCGGACAATTCCTTGCCGCGTCTGCGTCTTCGAGCATGCTCTCTCGTGTCACAAAAACAGGTAGCACCCCGGTGAACGAAAGTGCTCCTATCAAAAATGGCTCACGTTCAGTCGTAGGTCCATATGTACGCGTCTCACAAAGTACCACCGCTGGAGTCGTGACGGTCACTGCGCACTTTGTTGGGTTTTTCCAAGGCAACTGCCCTGACGGCTACACTCTTGACTCAGGCAACACTCCTTCTTCAACTATGCTGACAAATATGGGAAGTGGTGCAAAAGCCTGCGCTCTACAAAAAACATTCAGCTACAGCCCAAGCTAGAGATTTTGTGGTGGCATAGGGGGAGAAGAAGACGGCGGTTGATCCTGACCTGTCGTTATGATCGATGGCGGCGTTGGTGGCTGCGGCGGTGGTAACTGTTTGTTTTTGCGACGCTTGAGTACGACAACCGCAACGACAGTGCCGATTATTACTATCCCACCTACAATCGCCAGAATGATAAGTGGCAGATTACTTTGTGCCGCATCCGCCTCTTCGGCGTCAGCTTCAGGATAAACTATCTGGTTATTTCCCTGCAGTTCCACAGATGCAAAAATCCAGTCATCAATATATCGCCTATCCCCCCAGGAGCCGGTACCGAAACTCCATGCGTGAAGACCATCGACACTGCTCTGGCAGTCGCGTCCATCCACCGTCTCTGTGGTCAGTACCTCTCTAGCGAGCGGTGCGAGCTCTGTATCATTCCAGCACATTCTAGTCGTTGGCGCATTTTCACCGTTCAGCCTCACTAGCTCTAGCCCACCTGACCGACCTTCCACATCAGCAGCCACCAAATGAATTTCGGCAACTTTAGTAATGTTCACTTTGATACCAATAGGTTGAGAGCGCGGTATAATTTGACCCTCTCTATCAACACCTGCAAAACGAACCTGCTGTAACCCATCTGACAGTTTTTTCATCTGTTGATGCATGGTCACATCGCTTTGACCATCGAATCCACCATCGTTATCGACATCAATTTTTATCTCATACTGACCAATAAAGTTATGTAGAAAAAACGATATCGTTCCAGACTGTTGATCCGGTGAATCATCCGCAGAAAAGTGAAGCTCGCTGAGTGACGGTCGACTGATGTTTGGCCTGACCCAGTCTTCCTGGCCATCCCATCGACTCGTCTTTGTCGGTAAATCTCCCGCTGGTTCCGCAAAGAACAATTTGTACGCATTCCCACAGACACCTAACGCTGGTGAAAAATTCGTATCACTGATTTCCGTACTTCTGTATGCCGATTCACATTGATCTCCCTTGCGTATACCAATGGCATCTGCAGAAAGTACCGATGCGACTCCGTTATAGCCTAGTTCTGTTGATTTGTATATGTAACCATCTTCGCTGATGTAATAGTAGGTGAAATCGCCGCTATACGCAGCCGAGCTTGGCTGATAAATTGCATATCGATCCGTCCACACCCGACCATGCTTTTCGCCGTCACTACCCATGACATCAATATTCCACTCGAACAAATTCTTGCCCCAGCGAACGACAGGATGGACTTCTGGATATGGGCTGGCGTCGGACGGTGCGATAAATTGAATACGCCAAATACCACTGACGGTCGCAGTCTGGGGGGTGAAGATACACCCCTTACCAACAGCCACGTTGTTTGCAATCGTGCACTTCTGTTGCTTCACCTCGGGCCCATCAAGTGTCACCGTGACGTTCTTCTTCGTGCCGCCATCACCTTCTATTGCAGCACGCAAAAAACTAGCACTGATTTTTTCACCACCTTTGACATAGGCATAAAACGTATTGTCAGCTTTGATAAACTGCTTAGGATCATTCGACAAGGCATAGGAACTCGTAACGGTGACAACTGTCGCACCCACCGTCATCAGAACAATTGCTAGCAATAATCGTCGCATACTTTATAGCATAACCGTGATGGATCGCTTAGTAAAGCGATACAGAGACAACTTCACCGCCTGGAAAGTGCACTTCGTCAAATAGCTCCAGTTCAGTGATCGTAAGCTTATAGAGGCGATGCTTGTTCGTACCTGCGCGTGCACGTTCATAAAGATCAGCACCAAAACCACCATATTTTTTGCTATAACGCTCAGCTACGTATTTGATTTCATCCAGGTCAACGACTTCACTTGCAGTGCCGACAAACTGTAATCCCATCACTGGATGGTCCACTTTCACGGCCACAGCACCTGCCACCGGTGCGTCGTTTATAGCATCCTCACTATGTCGACGGTGCGGCTCGCTCATCCAGTACACGCACTTGTTGTCATCAGATGCCACATAGTAAACACTATTGACTCGCGGGCGACCATCGTGGAGTGTTGCTAGCTGCATTGCGCGTCCAGCGGCAAAGTGCGTTTTTGCAATTTGAAACGGATCTAATTCCGTCGCATCGGATTGCTCTACTCTTTCGACCTTCGCTAACCCTTTTTCTCGAGCGATATTCGCCCATTCGTCTGCCAACTCATTACCCTCATCGCCCTCATGACCTCGCACCCATGTCAGTGTCGCCTGCGATTGCACGTAGAGCGGATACACTTCCTGCACAATATCAAGATTTTTGATTTCTCCGTTCTTTTTCCTCCACCCATTGCGCTCCCACCCTGGAGCCCACTTAGTAATCACGTTAATCCAGAACTCACTATCCGTATATATCTGACACTCCTGGCCGTCCGCGTCTTCCAGTGCAGCCTTGATAGCGAGCCCCTCCATACGAATATTGGTCGTTTCATCGGCTGGCTCTCCACCGATAAGATACGGTCTGTTGTCGCGAATCACGGCAAATCCACCTGGTCCAGGATTTGGACTGGCACTGCCATCAGTGTAGTAAACAATCATTATATAATGGTATCCCAGCTCGTACGTATATTCAACGAAGTGTCAGATTCATCCTGCCGCACGAATAATCGCCGGAGCATCACACCATCGATCGACAATATATGTCGGGTTCACTTTACTCAAATCTTCGCTGTCATGATATGACGACGTGATCGCCATGACCGCACAACGCGCACCAAGTGCCGAACGAATACCGTTCTTCGAATCCTCAAACACGAGCGACTTCGTCGCCTTTGCTTCAGTTTTTCTGAGTGCCTTCAGGTACGGTCCTGGATGAGGCTTGCCTATACGTATGTCGTTGCCAGACACGGTCACGGGGAAAAACTTTTCCAATGCGAATTGACGCAAGATAGCTTTCATAACCAGTTCATTGCTTGAAGTGACTAAGCTTTGCTTACCGTCGGTACGCCTGTTGGTCCATTTTATAAGGTCCATCGCACCTTCGATAGGCTGAATTGCACCGTCTTCAACCAAACCAATAAATGCATTCGTTTTGTGAGCGATAAGTTCTGCCACTGATGGTATTTCGTCAGCACCATGTTTCTCTACGTGCTGAGCGTGCAGATATTTAAAAATATCTTCCGCAGTCCGACCTTTGAACCCGTCCCAAGTTGCATAATCTATATCAAGGCCATAATAACGGCAGGTATCTTTTTCGGATTCGACATGTATCGGTTCGCTATTCACGATCACGCCGTCCATATCATAATGAAACGCTTCGTATCTCATACACTTCTCCCCTTACCCCACCCTGTTCAGTGTGCGACCGATCTGGCGTCGGCAATATGTGCCGCTATTATACCAGATTTGTGTCGATTATTTCTCGTAGAGTCGGCTGTGGCTGTTGTCGACGACGTAATCGCGGCATTACGTCAAAGCGAAGGATACCGAGCATGACTGACGAAAATGTAATCAAATCTCCCGCCAATCCCAGGTATGAGTGATTTAAAAAGTTATAGCTCATCCAAAATGGCGTAGCTAGGGGTGAAAGTGCCCGGATATGCTGAGGATTCTTTTGCCACATGGCTGTAGTCATGATTGCCATGCCGATAAACGCCAGCATACTGGTCCAGTTTTTCCAGGTCAGAAGCGTCGCGATCAAAAGAACGGCTATTGTTACGAAATACACCCACGTATGGTGACGATAACGCTCAAACACATATCCACGGATAGCTCCGAGAAAAATTAAACCAGCAGCCGTATATATACCTGCTATCGCGTAATAGAGCGTCCACGTAAGATTGGACGCGACCTGTATCCACAGTATTTTTCTGCGATCGTCAACTTGGAAAACCCACAAAAGCAATCCAATGCCGATAAGACCGACAATATGGTCAAGCAACACCTAGTTTTTCCTCCACTTTTCTTTTTTTGCGTGTGGTGTAGCCTTACTATAGCACGGTTGTCGAATTTAATACGTTGTGGAATTAGTATTGTTACAAAATAGCGTGCGTCCCAAGTGCAGCTATGGTTTTCTGTCTAGACGTGCCTTTCATCAGGTGATGGTCTCCACCCTCAATATCGATGATATGCGCCCCATTGATGCTCTCTGCGCGTATCGGCGGAAACAGTTCATCATTCTGCGCACGAACAACGAACAACTTAGTGGCACTTCGAGCGATCTCTCTGAATCTATTCATCAGATCAGACATCTCCACGTCATTAACATACTCCTTGGATACGATATACTTCCTCGTACCATCACGAGGAATCGACCATGATCCGTCTTCCTGCTTTGTCGCACTCCAACGATTCAGTTGGTATAGCAAAAATCCGTTACTCACTCTCCACGGCGGATTTATAAGGCATAGCTTGCTCAATCTTGCGATGTGATCATCATCCATCGCTACCGTCGGACGAGTACCGCCACACTTAGCCAGCATAGTGATTTCGCCGTCCAGACCGTCAATATACGACTGCAAAGCATCCGAATGTTTTCTTATCGAGTGAACAACTCTATCGCCATTTGGTATCTCTTCATAAAATGGCAAAATATGAAACGTATACTGTGAAGAGTAGATATCTTCAAGATCAGTAAACAATTGTTTCGCATCTTTACTCTCGGCAAATCCAGGATATGTGATTACGTGTTTCTCGCGGCGCATGAACCGAATCCCCTTATTCTTTATTTCAGAATATCGCAGACGTCTTTTATGTCAACAGGTTCTTGATTATTTTTAGAAATATCTACTAATTTGATTGTAGTTCTGTTATTGCGACACGCTTTTGCTCGGTCGTGTCGCGGTCGCGGATGGTCACGTCGTTTTGCTCAAGCGAATCAAAATCAATTACCACGCAGTACGGCGTGCCGATTTCGTCCTGGCGGCGGTAGCGTTTGCCGATATTACCATTGTCGTCCCACATGACGGCACCGTGTTTTTTCTTGAGGATTTGATAGACTTCTCTTGCCTTCTCCACCAGTTCAGGCTTGTTCTTGAGCAGCGGAGACACACAATATTTTATAGGTGCAAGGTGCTCTGGGAACTTCATAACGATTCGCTTCTCGCCGTTAATTTCATCTTCTGTATACGCGGCAGACAGAACCGCCATGACAGCGCGTTCCACGCCGAAACTTGGCTCGATGACATGCGGAACAAATCTCGTGTTCGTTCCTTTGATCGTGTACTCCATGGATTTGCCGGAGTTATTTTGTATATTCATCAGGTCAAAATTCGTGCGATACGCGATACCGAGCAGTTCTTCACGACCAATCGGATAATCATATTCGATATCGATGGTGCGCTTGCTGTAGTGCGCCCTGTCCTCAGCTGGAACTTCCAGCTCGTGTATTTTGTCCTTTGGTAAACCAAGTGCCTCCAAAAACGCGTGCGTATCCGCAAGAAGCGCGTCAAACGACTGCTCCCACCTGTCCGGCTCCACGAAGTATTCTATTTCCATCTGCTCGAACTCGCGGCTGCGGAATATGAAGTCGCGTGGACTTATTTCATTGCGAAATGCCTTGCCTTGCTGAGCGATACCAAATGGCAGATCCGGATAAAAATTGTCGACAACGTTTTTATAATTCGTAAAGATACCTTGCGCCGTTTCTGGTCGCAGATAGCTCACTGAAGCATCGTCCGTCGATGCCCCGACGTGAGTCGTAAACATCATATTAAACGTACGGGACTTGCTAAGCGGGTTGCCGTCCGGGCTCTTGATGCCATGCTCCGCGATAGCTGCATCCATTTGCTCCATTGTCATGCCATCGGGGTCGACGCCGTTGTCTTTCAGTATGTGGTCGGTGCGAAAGCGACGTTTGTTGACAGTATCTTCGCAGAGCGGATCAACGAACGTATCTACATGCCCGCTCGCCTGCCAAACTTTTTGGTTCATCAGGATCGCCGCGTCCACGCCGTACATATCGTCGCGATCGTCGACAAACATCTTCCACCATAGCTGCATGATATTGCGCTTTAGCGCGACACCAAGCGGACCATAATCCCACGTGCCACTTAATCCGCCATAAACGTCCGAACCGTTATAAATAAATCCTCGACGCTTCGCCAAGCTTACGATATTTTCCATCTCGACGTTCTTCTCTGTTTTTTCACTCATAATTACCTTTGATTATAGCACGTTTACATGCAACGTTTATCGTATTTATTGAATAAAATAAATAAATATTTTATAATACACATGACACGTCCTGTACGCGAAAGGAACGGATATGTCTGGCAATCGAGGGGAACGCCGTTTTATGCGACACATGCAGTACCTCGCACGCTCGCTTGATAGCTTTCATGAGAACTTCCTATGGGGTATCGCCAGCGAACTGCAACGCAAAGATATCGATGCACTGCGACGCCGTGTACGTTATACGAGCAAAGCCGCTCTCAGTACTGGCGAAGCCGCTATGTGGAAGCTCTGTAACGACATGTTCGTATTCGTCGAAAGGCGTATCTAACCACCCTCCAGCACCCCGCACTCCGGTCGACAACCGTCCCGGAGTGCGGGGTCACTTATTTCAGAGTCGGTTGCAAAGCTGCATGCTGTCGGGAGACATGTAAACACTCGGTCAAATACTCTTCCATGCCTCCCACCTGAGCCAAAACGCTCAACGACTTCGCAGCCACAAGACGAAGTATCTTAATATGCTCAGCCGTTATCTCACCTCTTGCATCCTCCACCAAGCCTTTTTCCTGAGTGTCGTAACGATATGTTTTGTCTGATAGCAACTTGTTTCCGTCACAATCTCTTGCCGTGTTCAGCTCATCGCCCAACAGTTCCGCTATACGGATATAGAACCATGTCTGCGTGAGTGCTGTCGCCACCGACGTCACGTCAAGTGCAGACAATACTTCACTCACGATGTTATACCACTCCGGCTCATCTAAGCTAGAGCTGGCGCGACTCACCTGACCCAAGACTTCATATGCGAACTGCATACGATCATAATCCTCCAAGATATGTCTATAAAACCGCACCAAACGTGCCGAGGTGAGCAAGCCCAAATCACCCCTGCCCTCACCCACTACCACGTCACAAATCGCAAACAGTTCTATGCCGCCAGCAAGTTTCGATTTTTCCTTACGGACACCACGAGCCATCACGCTCAAACGACCGTTCGGTGTCAACAAATCAAGCACTCGGTCTGCTTCTCCAAAATTAGTTCGTCGTAGCACAATTGCACGCGTGCGCAATGTTTTCATGCCAGTACACTCCGCACGGCAGCCACAATATCACCCGGCTGCATAGTCGTACTATCAAGTAGACGCATGACCCCGTAAGGTTTCAGATCATCCAGGTTCACATTCGGCAGACTACTACACACAATTACCGGAATTGCCGCCGTATCGACATAAGTTTGTAGCTCGTGCAACAACCCTATACCTCCTGCTCCACTAAGTAGTAAGCTCATGATAATCGCTTCAGGTCGCTTTTCATCTATCAAATCTATAGCCGTATAGGGATTCGTGGCACGAGCAACTTCATATCCGCTTTTACGAAGCGACTGCTCATAATGATCTCCCAGCCAAGGTTCGCTTTCGATAATAAGTATCATAGCAGGCTCATTTGTTTGGACACGCGTAAGTCTATATAAAACGTCGCGCCGTCGCGGTGCCGTATCAAACCGACTGCACTGTTCATGCGCTCTGCTAGTTTTCGCGCCGCAATGAGGCTGACTGCACTAGTCATTGGCCGCGTAGCTATAGGTGCCGAGGCACGACGCATGATACCGTTTTCGAGCCGTTGCCACACATCAATCGGCACGGCTGGACCGTAATCTCGCACACCTATACGCACCTTGTCCCCGTGACCATTTATCGTCATACGGATCGGATGTGCTTTTGATCCATAATGCAGCGCGTTGTCACCGAAGCTGAGGAGAATCTGTTGCAAAACACGACGATTTGCCACCAATAGCGGCGTCCGTGTACGCGACCGAAACGTGATTGACTGACCGTGAGCGTGAAACAACGGCATCAACTCATGAACAACCTCTCGGCAGACACTGACAGGATTAATCGGCTCAAGCGGTAATGACTGTTGGTCGACCATCGTCATGCTCAACGCGGATGCCATTCTGAGTGCTCGCTCGCTCGTGAGAGTGAGTCGTCTCCCCAGTAGCAATCGCTCTTCTTCGGTAATCGATTCTGCCGCGACAGCCAGTCCCAATTGACGCATCAACACCAGAGGTGACGTCAGCTCGCCAGCCGCAGCCATCGTCAAAGCAGAGTCGTCCAACAAACGCTCCGTTACTCCCTCCAACAGATGACGGACCTCGCTGCTCATATGCTATCCAGTGTAGCACGTGAGCGCAGTCAAAGGCGTTGTCTTATTTATGTGTTGAACTTGACCGTACGGATCAGTGCTTCAAAGTCGCTCTTGAAGGTAGAGGCAGCATCTGTACGAATGGTGATCGTCTTGTCGCGGCATCGATAAATAGCAGCGTCACCGCGAATGTCACTACTAAAGTCGCCTGTTAAACGAGAGTAGTTCTGACCATTGGAAGCACCGCTTGATTGCTTCAATTTACCTGATTGTATGAGGTTGTTGTACTGGTTGAGAGCGTTGTCATAGTCTCTCTGTTCGATTTTGACACGCAGTGCGAACTGCTCTCTGTCGTTGATTGGTGGAACATGACCAGGGTTTAGATATGCTTCAAAGTCACCACCGTTGGTGATTCGCTTGGCCCAGTGTTCGTTCCATGTTTGCGGATATTGGAATGTCAACCCACAGTAGTCGTCCGGAGCTTTGAATATCTTGTATGGATTCTTCTCGCGCTCAGCATACTTTGCTTCGTCTTTCTCTGCTTGCTCTTCCCTCGCAGCAGCAACCGCAATCGCGATCTTGCTGTCTACGTTGTCTTTGGCTTCGTTATAGGATACAAATGCCCAAATAGAGAACGACCCGAGACCGAGCACCAGAACACTCAACCCGATAACGGCAATCATGAGACCTGATATAGCACCTAATTCATTTCTACGATGACTCATAGCAGCCATTATACTTATGCTTCAGTCACCTGTAAAGGGTTACGGCTCAAAAAGATATAAGCTATGCGCATGGAGGGTCTTGAGCGGTTTTTTTGCTTTGAGTTTAGGACCATAGGTCACACACCATAGTTGTCGACCATGTTTGCTGGCATGATCTTGCAGCTTTGCGGTTAGTTTGGCCGAATCACGAGTCACGGAAAACACATACACAACCGTCGTTTCAGCTGGCAGGCTTACCAACCACATATCCGCCAGTTTAATCGACTGATTCTTATCGCCCCGTGCGAGCAGTCGACTGATTACTACCAAAACAGGATTTAATTCATAACCGATAGCTCTGGCTCCCCTTTCGGAGACCAGACGTAAAATTCTGCCATCTCCAGATCCAAGATCAACCAGCACGTCATCTGGTTGTAGACGATATAACTTCGTCAATGCCAACCGCGCGTACTTACGATGACTCGGCACATACGGTGCTCCACGAAATGCCACGAAGCCAAACGCGACACACACAGCAGCAAAAACCCAAAACCAGACCATCAAGCGTCCGTGTCAGCCTGGAACGATTTCTTGACCTCGTTCACCTCATTGGCAATTGTTTTTAGGTCACGTTCGATATCGTTTGCCAGATCAGCCGCCTTCTTCAGCATCGTCGTCGCCTTTTCCAGTTGAAAGTCGTCACTCTGAAACCACTCAACTACCTTGTCCAGTTCGTTTACCTTTTCCTGTATCGATAACTTATCGTTTTTCATATCTTTCTATCCTTGCGTTTATTATAGCGTTGCTGAGTGTGATATCTATCAACCCGCCTGTTTTTAATTGACCGCGAACAATCGCATAACCTCTTTCCAGTACTCGCTGCGGATCAAGCTCAGACAACAATTCTCTGGTTTTTCGTACATATTCAAGTTGCCACTCCAGCTTGCGCGTCACCTCACTTGCCGCTGATTCAATCTTGCCCTCAAGCCGCTGTTCGAGCTGCATCGTGGTATCAAGCACTTTTGGAAACAGCGACTCAACCTTATAGTACGTTGCTCGTATGATATCGTTTCTATCCGGTACGATGATTTGCGCGACATTACTTGGCGTAGCCGCCCGCACGTCAGCCGCCAAATCAGCAAGCGACGTATCGGTTTCATGCCCGATACCCGTAATCGTAGGCACGCGACTGGCCGCAATGGCACGAACAAGCTGCTCATCGTTGAACGCCGCCAAATCATCTTGGCTTCCCCCGCCGCGAATAATCACGATGACTTCAGGTAACTCTTCTTGGGTATTAAAATAGTTCAACGCTCGTATGATTTGGTCTGGCGCATCAGCACCCTGGACCGTTACCGACGCCACATCCACCGTCAAACCTCCCCATCGGTCATTGAGAATCTTGATAAAATCCGCATATCCGGCGGCTTGCGTACTACTAACAACCGCGATATGCTTCGGCACAGTCGGCAGTGGGCGTTTGCGCTCTGGTGCAAATAATCCTTCTTTGTCCAGCTTCGCTTTGAGCAACTCGAAGCTCTTTTTTATACTCCCCTCTCCGCTTGGTCGAATGGCTTTGACAGTCAAACTAAACTTGCCCCATTGTGTCAGTTTCGGACTGGCGGTCACAACGACTTTCATGCCATCTTCAATCGGTACGCGTAGCTGAAACAACATCATGAAACAACCCACACTCCCACTCTCATCTTTCAGATCAAAAAACACATACTTACCCTGATTGACCTTGAAGCTCGCTACTTCGCCTTCCACCTCGACAACCGGATACGCATACTCCAGCGTCTGATTGGTGACTGCTATGAAATCACTGACGCTGAATTTTGGCGTCACCACTTTTTCCTCCATATGTTGAGAGTGCGTGCTGATAGAAAACATACCCAAGTACGATCGTACCGATTAAAATCACGACTCGTGCAAGCAAAATACCTGCGATAGCGACACCACCCGCAATACCAGCAAAGGCCAGGAACGTCACCATAATCGCTTCATATGCACCGGCTCCGCCAGGAGTCAGCACGAACAGTCCGGCAAGCGTGGCGACACCATACGCTATCAAAATCGGTGCCGGGTTGAATATTTCGCCCAGCGACCAAAACGCAATCATAAATAGCCCTGCATCGCCAAGCGTATACACAATACCCCACACCAACGGTTTCACGAGAAGTCGCTTATCGCGCACTAACTCCAAAAAATCATGGTGCATATCGTCTAGAAAGCTTTGAATTACCTCTTCTTTGACAAGCTTTCGCTTCTTGCCAAACGTCACCCGACGCGTGATCAGATTGAACGTACGATACAACCACTGAACAAATATATCGATACGCCGCTTACTACTCATGAGGAAGAGCCCGGCTAAAATCGAAAGTGTAATCAATCCAAAAATCGACGCGCTTGTGAGGATAATCCAACGATTCAAATCGCCGTCGATAGTCACCGCAAACAGCGCGACAAGTAGCAGCAACGCAAACGCGATAAACCCGACAGCGTAGCGGACAATCTGTGCCATCGTGGCTCTACCTGGAGGGATGCCATACAGTCCCAAACGCCAGGTCAGATAAGAGACGCCGCTCACCCCGCCGCTCGGAAGAACATGATTGACGAAGTTTCCCTCCAAGGCAATTCGTACCTGCTCGTTTTTCTTTACCTCTTTCATCTGTCCCTTGGCGCGCAAATACGAAAAAATCATCTCTCCGCCGGCATAATACACAAGAATCTGCAGCGGAATCATGAGAGCCAAAATCCACAGATTTACCTGGCCAAGCAGGTGCCATGCACTCGTCAATTCATGACGCGACGCAAACAAAATAATGGCAAGAAGTACCACCGTCACAAGACTCAACCATGCACGAAAAGACATACCTACAGTATATACTAGTGATATGTATATTACGATGCTAGGCAGACAGCCGAAAATCGGTATGGCGGAGCTGGAACGTGTCTTTGGTAACGTCTCGTGGTTTTCTGACAATTCAGCACTTGTAGACACAGCTTCTTTCGATATCCAACACATCGGAGGCACAGTCAAAGCAGGACGAGTCGTTGCCGAATTACCTAGAGGTGATTGGCGTCAAACCAGCATGCAGCTCACGCGAGCGTATATCGACGCCTGGCGAGACGCCGAGCATAAAATCACACTCGGTATCAGTGCCTACGGCTTTGACATATCACCCCGTGACGTACAAAAAACCGGTCTAATTCTCAAATCACAACTCAAAGAAAAAGGCGTGAGTCTTCGTCTCGTTCCCAACGAAGCGGTTGCGCTTGGCACCGCGACAAGTCATCACAACAAACTTGGTTTGTCGAACAATAAAGTAGAGCTGCTCGTCGTGCGAGGTCATGGCGGCAAAGTCATCATCGCTGAAAGCACTGGCGCACAAAACGTCACCGCCCTCGCCCGGCGTGACCGTGAACGTCCCGCTCGCGATGCGTTCGTGGGCATGCTGCCACCCAAGCTCGCACAAATCATGATCAACCTCGCTATTCCACATAGTAACAGTAGCGTCGATACGCCACGCATACTCGATCCTTTCTGCGGTACAGGTGTCGTTTTACAGGAATCTGCACTCCTTGGTTACGCCGCGTACGGCACGGATCTGTCTGAAAAAATGGTCGACTACTCTCGTCGCAATATGGATTGGCTCGCAGCACAGTCTCATGATGCATTGGACTACACGATCGAGCAAGGAGATGCCATGGATGTGACATGGACACATCCCATCGATGCGGTCGTGTGTGAAACATATCTTGGCCAGCCATTCAGTGCACCACCCAGTGACACCAAACTGCAGCAGGTTCGCGGCAACTGTGACCACATCATATCCGCTTTTCTCAAAAATATCGGTTCTCAGATTCGACCTGGTACGCCGCTCTGCATCGCCGTGCCCGCTTGGAACGATGGGCACGACAATTTTACTCACTTGCCTTTGATCAAAAAAATTGCTCAACTTGGCTACAAACAACTCGAATTCAAAAATGTCGACACGACAAAATTACTCTACTATCGTCCCGGTCAGGTGGTAGCACGTGAGCTGCTCGTCCTAAAAAAAGCATAAACTCTGCTCATCGCTTCAAAATTATAAAGAAAGGCCGTCTGCACATCCTCTATGGATAATGCAGACGGCCCAGTGCCCCCTATGACAGATTGTCGGCGATATCGCAGACCGTCCCTTCACTCCTCATGAAACGCTGCAGGTCCTCGGTTACCACCGCTGTAGGCAAAATTCCGCTCTCGATTTGTCGAGAGACAAACAACTGCGCGTGATACCAAAAAGCAGCGAACTGTATACCCATGTCACCTTCGTCGATGGTGTTCAAGTCGGATGACACTACAAAAAGACCGTCCAAATCGCGCGCCGCATCGCACGAGGTATCCCAAAACACGTGTCGAGCTTCCTCTGGTGAGTGAGTGTTCATCACGCGTTTCTCCAGCAACTCCATGTACCCTTGCGCGTCGCTTGGTCCTGCCAGCTTGATCTCGACTCCGCCAGGAGGTCCAGGCACGATGTCTCCACACGCACTCACTGTTACTCCCACGAGTGCCGCCGCCGATGCGGCTACGATGACGTTCACCAGCTTGCGGCTCTTTCGGAGACCATGTTGAAATTGCGACATTGGTTTTCCTTTCCATAGACTCCAATGTTTATGTATATTTTAAACTATTAACTATGTTTAGTCAAACAAAAAGACCCCTCTCGGGTCGTGTTTCGGTGGGCAGGCTGCACTGTGGCAGCC
>CAZAUF010000008.1:0-54910 GCA_964488555.1 uncultured Candidatus Saccharibacteria bacterium
AAGGCAGTGGGTTCTGGTCCCATGATCGGGGGTTCGAATCCCTCATCCCCAGCCAGGAGAAAAGTACTCGAATCCCTCATTCCGGCCAAGAATAAGCACTTTGCGTAAGCATAGTGCTGTTGCCTTTATATTGCTTTTTTATTCTATTTATGCTATAATTTCACTAAATCCTCATCATGAGGTGGCCGCAGGGATGCGGACTACGTCTATTCACCAGGACTGATGGTGTAACAGAAAGGTGGGTGTCATGCCTGCTCGTACGTTGAAAGCAATTCCCGACCTGCTCGCGCATGTGCCGGTTGACCAATTCGACATCGTTGATGGACCGACGCTGGCGCATTGCTTCCAGCTCAAGGACACGTTGGAGAACGGTATCATCGAGTACGTCGACCAGCTCTTCACCCTCAAGACGCTCGCGAGCGACACACCGTTCAAGCGTAAGATCAGGTTGGCGACCATCTTCGCGGTCGAGACCGACGGATCGTTCCAGTTCACCGGGTTTTTTAGCGGCAAGCTAATCTACGGTGGATACAATCCGAAGAAGCGATCGGGTTGGTTGCATTTCGACTAGTTCGAACTAGCCCTGCAAGACTCGAAAGAGCCCCGCGTCTAGCGGGGCTCTTTCATTTGGTTGCCGATAGAGTAATTATAATCGTTCTCATATCATCTACGACCCCCAGCCAAGAAAAAATCGAGTTCTTCTGAACTCGTTTTTCTTGTCCGTGAATTGGTGAATATATGACTGTCTACATTGACTTTACATACCATTTATGCTAAAATGTTGCTGAATATGGGCGAGTTGATAAATCTACCGATGACATCAGCGGTCACAGATGGAGCTTTGGAACGAGAGCAACCTGCGACATTGTATCAGCTGCCCCGTAAGCAATCACTTATCCACGATGACTTGTCGAGCTACGAACAACGGACGCAAGACAGACTGAATGCGCAAGTAAAGGCACTCGAAGTAGCTCGAGCGGACGGCCATCCTGTTGTCACGACGAGTCGTGATCTGCTGGTTTCGGAAAAGGCATTACGAGACCTAGGCGCGACAATGGTCGGTGCATTGCCAGCCGCTCATTATCTGGCTGAGAAGTTTCAGCAGCCGCTTGGCGATACGCTCGATGAATTGACAGAGCAGTTTGGCTACGATGGGCCACCGACTTCGTACCAGGAATTGAAAAAATACTGGACTCGTACCTACGTCTATGGTACGGGTGTTTTTCATATTGAACTTCTGACCGATGGGATAGATTCAGCTGCAGCGGATCATTTCTCTGTCAGACGCGACGTGGACCGTGCGATGACACTATTGGAACGACATCCAATCGCCTTTATGAACTGTCTCTCGGCAGCACGTGCTTGTACTATTGCCGGAGAACCGGCGGAATACTACCTGTCGTATCTGGGCGTAGGGAAAGCATCTGACGAACCACCAGTCGATAGAAGCCGAGAAATGCTACGAATCCTGGCAAGCCACCATGTGGCGGAAAGGCCATTCGCCACTTGGTATCTGATGAACAAAACGGCCGAAAAGGACGGCGATATGTCCTATGTCCGTCCGTTACTGAGCACACTGGCTGATGTGGAGGTGGGGACGCTGCGGACGAAGTATGACAACCTCATGACGCCGCTTCTGGAAAGAATTGATGACTCGGTAAAATACGCCGTACGCAGTAAATGGAATCGCTACGGCAATGCAGCATGTACCTTTTATCGACATGATTTTGGCGGCCATATCGACGGAGCGTTACGGTATGACGATACGATACTTGCTCCGAGTGCGACGAAACGAAACGCTGAGTATTCTCAAAAACACATTCGTGACGCACAGCGTCTACGCGCGAATTTGAGTGCCATGACGACGCAACTGGTGAAGTACGGCAAAGTGCGCTCTACGCAGTAGCGATAAAAGTAGAGACAGCTTGAGGTGATGACGAGAGTCATGCGCCTTGCATTCATATCCACGAGAAGTCATACTGACAGAGTATTTATGGAAAAAATCGAACTGATTGAGCGCGTCAAGCAACAAAACTTCCCCGCAGGTTCGTATGTGGTGTTCGGGAGTGGCCCTATGGTCGCGGCTGGCATTAGAGCGGCAGACGACATCGATCTTGTCGTGTCAGAGGATTTGTATGAAATGCTCAAACAACAGGGATGGCATGAAGGCGTGAAGCCGACCGGTGAGTCCGTGCTTGAATACGACGTGTTCGAGGCTTTTACTGAGTGGACGTTTGATGGTTATCATCGGAGTTTAGCAGAGTTGCTGCCTGCGGCTGATATCGTGGATGGCGTACCCTTCGTCAACCTGAAGGAGGTAAGGCAATGGAAAGCACTCCTTGGCAGGGAAAAAGATATGCAAGATGTCCAGCTAATCGATGAGCATATGAAAAGAAATCGTCGTCCGGGCATTACGCTCATCGGTATGCCGACATGCGGCAAGTCGACAATAGGCCGGATATTGAGCAAAAAACTAGGCATGCCAATGCTTGATGTTGATCGCTGGATGGAGCAGCAGGAAGACATGCTCCTCCCGGAGATTATTCGGACCAAAGGTGCTGAATACGTACTAGCACTGGAGAGCAGTTGTGTTCGCGATTATGATTTGCGCGAAACGATCGTATCGACGCCGGGCAGCATCATTTATAACGACGTGCTGGAGCCGCTGCAGCGACAAACGCGTATCGTGTGGCTGGATGTACCGCTGGATGAAATACGGAAACGTTTGGGCAATGACACCGAGCGACAAGGCGAGATCATAGGCATAAAAGAGAAGGGCTTGGACGGTCTTTTCAATGAGCGCGTGCCACTATACAGACAATGGGCGCAGTATGTCATTGACTGTAAAAATAAGACAGCCGACGACATTGCGAACGAAGTCATCGCTACGCTTGGATATTGATATCTATCGGAATCATTCGTGGCACCAAACTGCACAATACCATAGTGCGTCGCTCTCATTTGAGACGACGTCTTGTCCTGAATGAATACACGAAAGTGCCTCCGTCGGGGGCACGTTTCGTATCTGCTATACTCAAGACATGAATAAACGAGAGGGAAGACCGCGGCCGTATGTTGGCGTGAGCGGCGTTGTGTGTCGCAAAGATGTTCAGCCGAGTGGGCTGGTCGTCACAGAGCCGCAGCAATTGTTTCTGGAAGGATATGCCCAAAATGCCGGGCTATATGATACTGGTCGCATGCTAGCACTGGGGGTTAAGGCTACGCACAAGACGCAGTTTGAAGATATTGAAAACAAATACGGGCGCGAATGGTATCCTGTCGGCGAGTCGGAGTTCACGAATGCTCTGGGTGACAAAGAGCGACATCCGCATGTGTTTGGTGTCGCGCAGGCCTATCTGGATGTGCGCCGTGTAGACGATGCGGAGTACCGCAAGCAATTTACGCGACGAGTCGCGTATCGTGGCCGCAAGTTTTTGCAAGCTATTCAATTTGACATGTTGCCGTGGCACCATAATGACGACATGTTTGTTTTCATGGAAAAGCTCAAAGAAAACCATGATTTACAGGTGATACTACAAGTGCATGGCGAAGCGATGAGTGAGCTTGGCTCGGGAGGCGTCGTGCAAAAACTCGGCGCGCATGCTGTCAATATTGATTATCTGCTGTTTGATGCGTCACATGGGACGGGTAAGCGTTTGAACGCTCACCGGTTGGACGAGTTTTTGGAAGAAGCGTACTCATCGAGCCTGCTTGCACGTACTGGATTTGGCGTGGCTGGCGGCTTGAATGCAAAAAATGTGCGCGAAGATATACCGGTGTTACTCAAAAAATATCCGGACCTTTCATGGGATGCCGAGGGTCAACTGCATCCTGTCAATAACCTCGGCAAGCGACCACTGCAAATGGACGAGACGAAAAAGTATCTACAAGCATCCGCGGATGTTCTACTGAGACGAAGTCAGGAATAAACTATCGTGTTATCGAAAGTGTAGTTTCTCGGCAAGTTTTTTGTTGCTTTCAAGCGAAGCGTTGGTGATAACGTCGACATAGTGCGTCACGACGTACCAATTATTGCCCTTGAGGACGTTGAGCTGACGAAAATCCGGAGAGTAAAAGGCCTTGTCACCGATTCCTTCGACTTCTTGACCGCCAGCGGGATAATTGGTGAACAAGTGTTGGTTGCTGTCGGCACCAGCTTGTGTTTTGGCGACGCGCGCAAGCAAGCTCACGCCGCTGGATTTGGGTAGTCCATCTTTAGATGCCTCTTCGGGGTTGACCTTGGTGACGTAATGACAAGTCGAAACGGCTAGATCGGGAGTTGACGTATCACCTGTGCCATCACTGGGGTGATCAAGCTCATCACCGAGTAGAGACTTGGCAATTTCTTCGGTCAATATGTCGCAGGACGAGAATTTATTTGCTTCGGCACTGAGATTCGTGTTAGTTGAGGAGGAAGGGCTGAGCATGATGATATATGCGGCGATGCCACCGATGATGGCAAAGAGTGCAATAGCGATACCGATAATGAGTTTATTCATGGAAGTCCCCCTCTGATTACATAACCAGTATAGCGGATTTTTGCTATCTACGAAATCGAAGGGTATACTAATGAAGAATATGGATATGCTTGTAAGATTTATCGCCGACGGAACATTGCTTCCTATAGTTCTGATTGGGGCCTACGCACTGCTCTTCAAGGTACCATCCAAGGGGCGTTATGCAGCCTACTGTCGTATCTTGATGGCGGGCCTGACGGCGTATTTGATTGCTAAGTACATGGCAACGCTTTATCAGCCAGCGAGCGAGCGTCCGTTTGAGCTCATGGGAGTTGAGCCGGGTGCCGCATATCTGGATAATCCCGGGTTCCCATCGGATCATGCATTGTTTGCAGCGGCGATCATGTTTGCTGTATGGTTTGAGGCCCGCACGAAATTCTGGACAGGGGTATTGATAGCTCTGGTCGCGCTTGTCTGTTTCGGTCGCGTGCTTGCGTTAGTGCATACGCCGCTTGATGTGCTGGGTGGTGTGCTTGCAGCAACCATTGGGGCGACATGGTACCTTACTCCGCTTACTCTGAAAATGAAGTCCAAAAAGCTCCTGCGTCGCAAAAAAGCAGTCTAAGATTATTTACAGCGCATTTACCATTACACCGCCAGAGTGCTACAATGGAATAAATGAGGAGTAGTGATGGCAACGACTAAAACGTCAGAATCATCGGAGCTGTTTGGCGGTTTCATAGAAATGCCGCAGCAGCAGATTATACAAATCGCGCTTTTCGGAGCGGTATTAGGTGCGGTGGCATGGGTAGTCGCGCTGCTGATCAAGCAAGCGATTTTAGGCCCGTTGTTTTGCGGCGACCCAGCAAGTAGCGCGTGTGTCAATGCGCCCGGTACGGCAACGACCATAGCGGGAGTGCTTACCGGTGTCGTGGGCTTGCTTGGACTGGTAAGGCTCAGTGTCTACAGGCCGCTACTGATTGTGCTGGCTGCTGTCGTTTCGCTGTGGGGTATAGGCACCTGGACTGCGCATCTGCCATGGTATGAAGCATTGTCATGGTCGGTACTGCTGTACGCGCTCACGTATCTTGCGTTTTCGTGGCTGGTGCGCCCGCGCATGTTTGCGCCTGCGGTTATCATAGTTGTCGTGGCTGTCGTACTGATTCGCTGGCTGCCACTTCTTTAGGTGCTGGAACTCTTTGAAGTGATACAATAGTTGCATGGAAATGCTTATTCTTGGTGTGGTAACTGTAGTGTTGGCGGTGGCTGTCGTCGTGTTGTTGATGCGTCAGCAGGGCGGACAGGGTGGAGGGTCAGTCGATCTGATCAAGGCCGATGTGACCGAGCTAAATCGAACAATCATGAAATTGCAGGAGAGCGTGAGTGATAAACTGGAGCGCAACAACGCATCTGTACAGTCATCCGTGCAAAAACAACTAAGTGAGAGCGCGAAGTTGGTCGCCGATGTGACACAGCGTCTGACAAAATTGGACGAGACCAATAAACGTGTCGTCGATGTGGCGACAGAACTTAAAACACTACAAAATGTGCTGCAAAATCCGAAGCAACGCGGAGTTATCGGAGAATATTATCTGGAACAGATCCTCAAAAATACGCTGCCGCCAGGTGCGTTTACTCTGCAATACAAGCTTGGTGAAGGGCTGATTGTGGATGCAGTTATTCGTTATGAAGATAAGTTGCTGCCTGTCGACAGTAAGTTTTCGCTCGAAAATTATAATCGTATGATCGAAGCAAAAGGCGCGGAAAAAGACGCACTGGAAAAGCTGTTCAAGACGGATATAAAAGGACGCATCGACGAGACGTCAAAATACATTAAACCCGGCAAGGGTACGCTGGACCAGGCGCTGATGTTCATACCGTCCGAGACTATTTATTACGACATACTCACCGAAAAGGTTGGCATAAACGGTCGTAATTTGCTGCAATATGCTGCAGAAAAAAGAGTCACGATCGTTGGTCCTACCACGCTTGCGGCTATGCTGCAGACTGTCGCGCATGGCCTCCGCTCCATCGAGATCCACAAGGATACCGAGAAAATTCGCAAAAACATCGAGCAGCTGCAAAAGCACCTCATTGCGCACAATACCTACATGCAAAAGCTCGGAGCCAGTCTGGGTACGACCGTTGGACATTTCAACACGACATACAAAGAGCTCGGCAAAATCGACCGCGATATCGTAAAAATAGCTGACACTGAGCCGTCTGTCGAACCGACGTTGCTCGACAAGCCTTCTGTCGATAACGATTAAGCAACTCGTTGACATCCCTATGTATGCTTGCGCTCGCCAAGCCTCGTTTTGTACTGGATTGCATAAACATCAGTAAAAATATTTTAGGCTTTTTGGAGGGTATGTGAACCCGTTTATCCCGTTTATCTAGACAAACCGTCTATTGATGATTAAAATTATTTCTACACGGCAGTACAACGATAGGGTGGTGACATTCCGGATTCACAAGTAAGTCATGATGATGCAGTTAGAGCGATAAATGCGCTCGAGAATGCGATAGACAAGAAGTGGTTTTTGCCACACCATTGGTTGAGGCCACGCATATCGCACTCTATGAGCGGTAGCAAAGACACGGGTTGGCATATTGTCATCCATGTTGAAAAGGAGCGTCATCGCAAGTACGTGTTGAAGCTGGCTAAAAAGGTCATTCCTGATGTACCGATCGAGGTTAGTGTCACAGGAATAATAGTGGCGCACTGACTAGCCCCCGCTGAACTCAGCGGGGGTATTAATTTGCTTATGCTTGCAAATGACGAGGTCTGTTTTCATACCTACCCTCATGAGCGGCACCGTGCTGCTCCGACTCTATAAGGGTTGTACGTTCACATGAATAAGGAGTGACAACTATGAGTGGAGACACTGTCGACGCTGTTGCTATGCTCGAGAGGCTTCTCATAGACGGCATGAAGCCGAATTCGTGGATGCTAGCCGAGCTTGGCTTGGAGACTAAATACCTGGAACGAATCGTCGACAAGGTCAAGCGACAACTGTGGATGTTGCCAGACTACCGCCCACTAAGGGATGCGATAGACTCTGACAAGCAGGATGGAGTGAGGGCAAATCCTGTCGCTGAGGCGTCATATGCCGACGTACGTTGTCTGCGCATAGCACGGAAATGGGAAAGCCTGGATCCGACGCGTCGGTATAACTACAGACCGCTACTTAGCCTGCACATCACTGCCGACGACCGGTCTCGCTACGCGCCGCTTAAAGGTATTGAGCTGTTTCTCACCTGTAATGGGGAGTGGATTCACTACCATGGCTCGGACTTGACGGATAACGATTCGTTTACGGTTTGTAAGACCGTCGAAGAGCTGAGTGCGTACCTTGATAAGTTGGACGGAGATGATCGACGACTGAGTCCACCGAAACACACAGTGCCTACCGTCATCGCTAATTGGCTGATCGATACTCTTAGAGAAGACGTCAAAAGACGCAAGCGGGATGTCGAACAAAGTTACTGAGTGCGAAGTGCTACGAGAACGCATGAATCTCCAGTAGTTCGTCCACGTGAACGAAAAGGCGCAGACATATGTCTGCGCCTTTTTCATTTTGACTACAAATTACTTTTCGTTCGTTTCGACGACATCGCGCAGTGCGAAACCGATGATACCACCGATAAGCGGAGCAACGAGGTACGCAGCGACTGCGAACCAGTCAACACTGTTGAAGTCAACAGCACTGGCAGCCAGTGCAAGGGCTGGGTTGAGTACGGTGTTGGCAGCAACGTAGCTGATAGCGACACCGGAAACCAGCATAGCGACGAACAACGCGAAACCGATAGACAGAGCCTTGGCGGCACGGTCGACTTTTTCGCGGCGTGCGCCTGCGAACGCAAAGGCAAAGATGCTTGCGCCGAGCAATTCAGCGAAGAATACATACCAGTGAGCGTGCTCAGTTAGGGCAGCGATCTTGAAGACTTCAGGCATTTGCTGAGTCAACGCGCTAGCTGATGCGCCTTCGACGTGGTAACCACCGATAAAGGCAGACAGCACAACGTATGCAGCACCGGCACCAAGTACCTGTGCGGCAAGATAAACGACAGCACGCAGGTGGCTGAGTTTACGAGTAACCCATGCACCAACGGTGACGACAGGGTTGAGGTGCGCGCCAGACAGCGTACCTACCATCAGCACGAGAGCGACGAGCACGAAGCCCATGTAGAGCGGCTCACCCTTGGTGACAAGAAACGCGCTCGCTAGCAGGAACGTACCGATGAACTCACCGATCAGTGCAGCAGCCAGAACGGTGCGACGGTCGCTCAAACGAGAAACTGATGCAGTCTTTGCAGCCTTGACAGCCTTGACGGTCGTTACATTTGTTTTTGTTGATTGGCTTTTGGACCGGGTGGTCTTTTTGGCAGCCGAGCCGGCTTTTTTGGTAGCCATGAAATTCCCTCCTTATAAGAAATTTATGAAAGTAGTATACCATAACTGTCATGTACACCGCATTAAATTTTTCGCAGTGTATAATGGTAAGTATGGGAATCATCGTCAATCAGAAAGATAATCGAACCGAGCTGCAAAAGCGCATCGCTACTGAGCTGAGCGAAAAAGCAAAAAAACAAAATGAGCCGAAAGGTGACCGACCGGACGGCGTTGACGACTCGGCGTATGTGGAGGGCATGAAGCGGACAACGAGTCTGGCGTGGGTGTGGATGCTCATCTTTATATTCATCATAGTTGGGGCTGTGATTTTGTTTATCGTATCTGGTAATCAGGGATAATATACCGTATACTTTAGCGTAATGAGTAATACAGACGCTGTCCGCGACGAGTTGTTCGCGCGAATCCGGTCGAGTAAAAGTCCGCATGAGGTGCTACGAGCACCCGAATTGCGCGCGCTTGCCGATGAAATCAAGACACTTCAGCCCGAAGAGCGAGCAGCCGCCGGGCGTGCACTGAATGACCTCAAGCAAGCACTGGTCGTTGCGATAGACGAACGTCAGGCGGAACTGGATGAAGCGTCGCTCACGCCGATTGATGTGACGGCACCATGGGACGTGAACAGTAGGCGACCATCATTGCTGACGACCGAGCAGGGTACTGCTCATCCAATCACGATGGAACTAGAGCATATCATTAACATTTTTACCCGCATGGGATTTTCTGCACATGAGTCGCGCCAGATAGACGACGATTGGAATATGTTTGGCGCGCTGAATTTTCCCGAAGGGCACCCGGCGCGTGATGGCTATGACACGTTTCGCACCGAAGAAGGATTTATCCCACCGGCGCACACCAGTACTATGCAAAACCGCGTGTTGAAGGCTGGCAAAGAGAAGCTGGAAGCAGGTGGTCAGATTGCAGACATTAGCTACGGACGCGTGTTCCGCAACGAAGATGTTGATGCGACGCATGAGCACACGTTTTATCAGGTAGAGGGCGTGTTTGTTAGCCGCGATGCTTCGCTTGGTCAAATGCTCGGTACGCTTCGCGCGTTTTTCGAGGAATATTATGGACAGAAGCTGGCAATCAAGACACAGCCTGCGTATTTTCCGTTTGTTGAACCAGGCCTTGAGTTTTTGATTGAAAAGCCCGCGTCCATCGGTGGTGGCCCGGGTGAGTTTCTGGAGATGCTCGGTTGCGGCATGATACATCCGAATGTCCTGAGGGCTGCCGATATCGACCCTGATGAGTATCGGGGATTCGCATGGGGTGGTGGCGTGGAGCGTATGATCATGCTGAAATACGGCATCGAAGATTTGCGCCATTTTGAGTCAGGTAAGTTAGCATTCCTGAGGAAATTTGTATGATTATTTCAGTAAACTGGCTAAAAAAGTACACAGATATCGATATTTCGATTGATGAGCTGACTGATTTGATTGGTTCGCGGCTAGTCGAGATCGAGGAGGTTATTGATCTTGGCAAGAAGTATGAAGGCGTCGTGATTGCGAAAGTGGTCGAGTGTGCATCGCTCGAGGACAGCGATCATCTGAGCGTTTGTAAGATCGACGACGGTGGCACCGTAGGCGATGTCGAACGTGACGAGAACGGATACGTCCAAGTCGTGTGCGGTGCGCCGAATGTCCGCGAAGGTTTGATGGTCGCATGGTTGCCACCAGGAAGTACAGTTCCGGAAACGTACGGCAAAGAGCCATTCGTGCTGGGCTCGCGTGAGCTTCGTGGCGTGATGAGTAATGGTATGCTCGCAAGTGCGCAGGAGCTTGACTTATGGGAAGACCATACTGGCATTTTGGAGCTCGATAGCGACCGAAAGCCAGGTGAGAATTTTGCAAAGGCGTATGAACTTGACGATTATTTGCTGGATATCGAAAACAAATCGCTAACGCACCGGCCTGATGCATTCGGTATTATCGGGTTTGCACGCGAAGTTGCTGGCATCATGGGCAGAAAGTTTACGACGCCAGAGCGTATGACGCTTGACGGCGTGACGTGGCCTGAAAGAAACGGCGATCTGCCTGTACCAAAAGTGACGATTGACAATCCGGATCTTGCGAGTCGGTACCAAGCGGTGGTGCTAACGAACGTAAACTGCAAGATATCACTGTCGCCGCTTGAAACGCAGACGTATCTGGCGCGTGTCGGTGTGCGACCGCATAGTGCAGTGGTTGACGTGACGAACTATATGATGATGATCAGTGGACAGCCGCTCCATGCGTTTGACTACGACAAGCTAAAGGCTGTAAATGGCGGCGAAATCGACATTCACGTGCGTGGCGGGCGCGAAGGTGAAAAGCTTGTCCTGATAGACGGACGTGAGATAGAGCTCAGCGAAAATGACATTGTGATCGCTAATGGTGACACGGCAGTCGCACTCGCCGGTGCGATGGGTGGTCGCGACACGGAGATCGATGAAAACACGACATCGGTACTTCTCGAAAGCGCGTCGTTCAATCTCTACAATTTGCGCAATACGCAGTTTAGGCACGGTATATTCTCCGAGGCAATTACGCGATTTACTAAAGGTCAGCCAGCCGAGCTTACCGCACCAGTACTTGCAGGTGCAGTTGACTTACTACGCGTTGCAGCTGGTGCGGAGATGTCGAGTGAAGTTGCCGATGAGTATCCGGTAAAACAAGAGTTTCCAAAAGTTTACGCTATGGCAGACCACATGAACGCAGCCCTGGGATCTGATTATTCTACCGACGATATCGTGCGGACATTGACGAACGTTGAATTCGACGTGTCGGTAAATGACAAGGGCGTCATAGCTGCAACTGCTCCATACTGGCGCACTGACATACATATTTCCGAAGACCTGGATGAAGAGGTCGGGCGATTGAACGGCTTTGATTTGATTGTCCCGACGTTGCCTCAGCGTGATTTTACGGCCGTATCTCCAAGTGAGTTTGATGAGTTCCGTGCACGCGTACGCAAAATACTCGTTCGTGCCGGTGCCAATGAAGTGTTGACGTATAATTTCGTGCACGGCGACATGATACGAAAGGCCGGTCAGGATCCAGATAATTCGTACAAAATCGTCAACAGCATCAGCCCTGATCTGCAGTATTATCGCCAGAGTATATTGCCGAGTCTTTTGAGCTTGGTCCATCCGAATATCAAAGCCGGGTTTGACGAGTTCGCTCTGTTTGAGCTGAATAAGGCACATGCCAAGAGTGACGGTCTGGATGAGGCAGGGCTGCCAGTTGAACGCGACTTCCTGGCATGTGTCATAGCGGGCAAGGAGCACAGTAACGGTGCTGCCTATTACGGCGCGAGACGATACCTGGAATACCTCGCATCGCAACTCGGTTTGCGGGTGACTTTTGAGCCAGCCTTTGAAAATCCTCAATCGGCGAACGCGAAACCTTTCGAGCTTCGACGAAGTGCCGCAGTAAGGGCAGGCGATACGGTCATCGGCATTGCCGGTGAGTTCAAAAAATCCGTCGTCAAAAATTTCAAACTACCAGAATACACGGCTGGTTTTGTTGTGAGTTCAGCAGAACTGTCTCGACTGGCGGCAATGGCAGAGCCGACATACCGTCCGCTGAGCCGCTACCCGGCGACCGAGCGTGACATTTGCTTCCAAGTTTCGCGCGATACGAAATATGCTGACGTCGAAAATGCCGTCGTCGAAAGTTTGCAGGCATCAGATTTGGAAACGACAATCGAACCAATTGATATTTACCAGCCGGAGGCGGGCAACACCAAGAACGTGACATTTCGTATTCATCTGACGTCGCACGAAAAAACCCTCACTGGCGACGACGTCGCAGCAGTAATGAATTCACTGATTTCTGTTGTCACCAAAAAACTCGGTGCGACTGTTATTTAATCTTCAGGATCTTCCTGGTAGACATACGGACGATGATTTGGGTCTTGTTCGTACTTAATAAGACCAAAACTACCAATGATACCACTGTCGTTACCGAAATTACTGACAGAGATATCGATGCCTGTCGGTTCACTATTTGCTTCAATGAATAGACGATGCTTGTCCGCTAATCCACCGCCAAAAACAATTGCTGGAGGCTCAAACTGTTCGACGTAACGGAGCAGGTGTCCGCTGAAGACCCTAAAAACATCCTGCCATTCGACATCCGAAAAAGACTCGGGTGATTTACCATACCGTTTGCTTAGTTGACCGCCTGCACACGCTTGTTCCCACTCTTTAAAGCGCGGCTTCCATATCAATTTCGATACGTATTCGACATTTCCTAGGTGATTACGTTCAATCGACGCCCCGCCAATGCCGGTGCCCCATATTAGATAATGAAAATCTCCACTCTTATAATCGCCATAACATGCTTCGCCAATACCTGCTGTAACGGCATCGTTGTCATAATAGACGGGACAGTCCAGTGCGTCAGAAATCGGTTCGACGAGCGGCTGATTATTCCAGTGAGGAATATTCACGGCAGAAGCGATATACATTCTGTCAGGACTTGGTGTACCGGGCGTACCTATGCCGACAGCTGCTATGGCTTTACGTCCAGCAACCTTTTTGGCGGAATTTATAATGAAGTTTAAGTCATCTTCATAGTCCATCGTATTACGGCGTCGGATAGGGTCGCCAACGAACTCTAGTCGCTCGAGGCACTCAGACCCTGCAACTCGTGTATTGGTGCCACCCATGTCTACGGATATATACATAAACACACCTTACGGACTATATGTCACTAAGTCAATTGTTACAAAAGACTTGGACTTACGAATATAAACCGTGTATAGTGTAACCATTAGCATGAAAAAGAGGGTAGGAGCTTTTTGGACGCCATTGCGGATTTTACTGACCGTGATTTTTGCATTGGTGCTGTCCGGTATCGCTACTTGGATATACCTCCAAGACAAAGACGTTCCGATCTTTGACCCCAAGGGTAGTGTCGGTGCTCAAGAGAGAGACCTGCTTGTCTTTACACTGTGGTTGAGTCTTATTGTCATCGTTCCTGTCTATACGATGCTGGTTGCGTTTGCGTGGCGTTATCGTGAGGGCAACAAGCACAAGGCGGCCTATACACCTGATGTCGATACAAACCACTGGCTTGAGGCGGTGTGGTGGGGTATCCCAATTGTCATTATTTGTATCCTTGGTACGGTCACGTGGATTACCACGCACAAGCTCGACCCGCACAGGCAGCTTGACTCTGATGTGCCAGCACTGCGCGTACAGGTAGTCGCGCTGCAGTGGAAGTGGTTATTTATCTACCCTGAGCAGCAGATAGCGACGGTCAATCAGCTCAAAATTCCAACAGGTACTCCGATCAATTTCGAAATTACGGCTGATGCTCCGATGAGCGCGTTCTGGATTCCGAGTTTGGGCACTCAAACATACGCCATGAATGGTATGACGTCGCGGCTGAGTTTGATTTCTGATCACCCAGGCATGTATCGAGGTACGAACACCAATATCAACGGAAAAGGCTACTCGCGCATGGACTTCGAAGTTGTCTCTATGAACACGCGACGAGATTTCGACATATGGGCGAAGACAGTCGTCGATACGCCGGATCGCAAGCATATGGACTGGACGGCATATAGCAAATTAGCAGAGCCAAGTGAAAGTCATAAGCCCACGTACTATCAGCTGCGCGACGGACGTTTGTATGATAAAATCATACACAAATACATGCCCCAAGGTCACAATGATACCACTGGGCGTGATCATAAAGAGAGGGGTGCACACTAATGCTGGGGCGACTGAGTCTTGATGCTATACCGCAAGATCCGGTGACGTTGAGTGCTGCGATCGGCGCGGGTGTTGGCTTGATTGCCGTTCTGGCAGCCCTGACCTACTTTAAAAAGTGGGGATGGTTGTGGCGAGAGTGGCTCACATCACTTGACCCGAAGAAGATCGGTATCATGTACCTCGTCGTGGCGTTTATTATGCTGCTCCGTGCTCTTTCAGATGCGATCATGATGCGAGCACAGCAGGCATTATTTGCCACCGATCCGAGTAGTCCGATTTCACCGGAGTTATTCCAGCAAGTCTTTTCGGCACACGGCACTATCATGATTTTCTTTGTCGCCATGGGTGTGATATTCGGTGTTATCAACTTGATTATGCCGCTACAGATCGGTGCGCGCGACGTCGCGTTTCCGCTCTTGAACTCTATAAGTTTTTGGTTGTTTGCTGCAGGTATGGCACTCGTGAACGTCAGCTTGGCACTTGGTGAATTTTCTGCCGCAGGATGGTTGGCGTACCCGCCGCTGTCGGGGTTGGAGTATAGTCCGGGGACCGGGGTAGATTATTGGATTTGGAGTTTGCAAATTGCTGGCGTGGGAAGTCTTTTGTCTGGAGTTAATTTCCTCATCACGATTTTCACGATGCGTCGTCCGGGTATGACGCTCATGAAGATGCCGATTTTTGTCTGGTCTGTCGTAGCAAGTATGTTATTGGTCGTCGCAGCGTTTCCTATTTTGACCGCAACGCTCAGCATGCTGGCACTGGATCGGACGCTTGGTATGCATTTCTTTACCAGTGATCTTGGCGGCAATCCTATGATGTATGTCAATCTGATTTGGGCGTGGGGTCATCCGGAGGTATACATTCTCGTCCTTCCGGCATTTGGTATTTTCTCGGAAGTCGTACCCGTATTTAGCCGCAAAAAATTGTTTGGCTACACGAGTATGGTTTGGGCACTCATGGCAATTTCGTTCTTCTCGTTTACCGTATGGCTGCATCACTTCTTTACCATGGGAGCCGGTGCCAATGTTAACGCGTTCTTCGGTATCATGACGATGATTATCGCCATACCGACAGGCGTGAAGATTTTTAACTGGTTATTCACGATGTACCGCGGACGGGTTAGTTTTGAAACGCCGATGCTTTGGTTTATGGGCTTTGTCGCTACATTTACTGTCGGCGGTGTGACTGGTGTACTATTGTCGGTACCTGCGATCGACTTTGTCGTCCACAATAGCCTGTTCCTGGTGGCACATTTCCACAATGTCATCATTGGCGGAGTACTATTTGGTGCTTTTGCAGGCTTTGCGTATTGGTTCCCTAAATTCACCGGGTTTCGCTTGCACGAGGGGTTGGGCAAGGCGGCATTTTGGTGCTGGCTGGTCGGATTTTTCGTAGCTTTCATGCCGCTTTATCTGCTTGGTTTCATGGGGGCGGTGCGTCGTATGGACCACTACGATCCAAGTCTTGGATGGCAAGGACTGTTCGTAGTTGCTGGTGTGGGTGTGATGATTATCATGCTCGGTGTGTTTTTCCAGGTTGTTCAAGTTGTCTACAGTATCTGGAAGCGCAAGGAGCTTGCTGTTGGTCCTGATCCGTGGGGAGGACGCACCTTGGAGTGGGCGACGTCTACCCCTGTAGCAGAATACAATTTTGCGACAATGGAACCGGTAACCGAGCGAGACGCCTACTGGGCAATCAAGCAGGCGCACACTAAACCGCCACGTAAATTTGAAGCAATTACGTTGCCGAAAAACAGCGGATTCGGCATATATATTGCCGTTGCATCAGGTGTGATAGGATTTGCGACAATCTGGTACATGTGGTGGTTGGTGGCTGTCGGCACGGTGGCATTGATCGCACTGTCAATTGCGTCAACGCAGCGGGAAGACGCTGAGAGGACTATTTCGGCTAAAGAGGTGGCTGCCACCGAAGCGCGATTGAGGAGGGCAAAGGCATGACCGAAGCAGCCGAAGAAAAAGCACTACTAAACAGGACAACGCTCGGTTTTTGGACGTACCTCATGACAGACTGCATCCTGTTTGCGAGTCTGTTCGCGACATTCGTCGTCTTGAGGACGGCTACGGCTGATGGCCCTTCTGGCCGTGAGATTTTCGAGATGCCAATGGTGTTAGCCGAAACGATCATTTTGCTGGCGAGTAGTTTCACGTGCGGTATAGCGTTACTAGGTCTCAAGTCGCGCAATGTACGTCAAATTATCGCAGCTTTGGCGGTAACATACTTGCTCGGTGTCGCCTTCCTGGCTATTGAAATCAGTGAGTTCGTCAAACTTATCGCCGAAGGTCATGGACCGCAAGAGAGTGCATTCTTGTCGGCGTTCTTTACGCTCGTCGGTACGCACGGTTTACACATTTTTATCGGACTGATATGGCTTCTCGTACTGGTTTTTGTACTCATGAAGCGAGGTCTGACAAGCAAGTTAACCCGTCAACTCACCCTCTTTGGTCTGTTCTGGCACTTTCTTGATCTTGTTTGGATATTTATCTTCACAATTGTTTACCTTATGGGGGTAGCAGTATGACGCTCACTCGCTATGTCATCGGTTTTGTACTGTCGCTGTTGCTCACACTTACTGCGTATTGGTTGGTGATGTATGGCGGTCCAAGTCAGTGGCTGGTCGCGTCGATTATCATATTGGCTGTGGTGCAGATGATTGTGCAGTTGATTTTCTTCCTGCATCTCAATGAAGAAGCGACGCCGCGCAGTAAGCTGATGTCATTTATCTTCATGGCTGCGACACTTCTCATTATTGTGATTGGTTCGATATGGATTATGGCAAACATGAACTACAACATGATGCAGATGACACCGGCTGAAAAGGCGAATTACATGACAAGTAAGCACGAGATGGCGTTCTGATGCACGAAACACTCCGAACGTATTACCGATTGACGAAACCTGGAGTACTATACGGTAACGTATTGACTGCAGCGGCCGGTTTTCTGCTGGCAGCTGCCGGAGATATTGACTGGCTGTTGTTTGTAGCTACTGTCGTAGGTATTACGCTTGTCATCGCTGCGGCGTGTGTCATAAATAACTATCTTGATCAAGACATTGATCGACTCATGGAGCGTACGAAATCGCGGCCTAGCGTTACCGGTGTGGTGCCAGGTAGAAATATGGTGATGTACGGCATCATACTTTTCGTACTCGGTACGGCAGCTCTGTATCTGTGGACGAATTGGCTGGTCGTGGCTATCGGCGTGATCGGCTTTGTGACATATGTGTGGTTATACGGCGCGCTATCGAAACGACAATCCATTCATGGAACTCTGGTTGGTAGTATATCCGGTGCACTACCGATTGCTGGTGGGTATGCCGCCGTGAGCGGACAGATAGATCCCGGGCTTATCATTGTGTTTCTCATCATGTTTTTCTGGCAATTTCCAGAGTTTTATTCGATCGCGATTTATCGTCGCAAAGAATATGCCGCCGCACGTGTTCCGGTCATGCCAGTCGTCGTAGGTGTGCGTCCCACGATTGTTCAGATACATATCTATACCGTTCTCTATGTATTGAGTACGCTGGCGTTGACTGTGTATGGGTATACCGGCGGTGTATATTTGGCGGTCATGCTCGCCACAGGTGCGTATTGGATTCGGCTTGCGAGTGAAGGTTTAGCTACGAAACAACCGGAAGAGTGGGCGCGCCGGATGTTTAGGTATTCTATGTGGATGGTACTACTGCTCTGCGTCATGCTGGCTATCGGTCCGCTCCTGCCGTAGGTGTGGTATACTGTCAGCAACAGCATAAGCAGATAAAAAGGATACGATATGAAAGTAACAATCGTTGGTGGTGGCTTTGGCGGCGTCAAAACGGCACTCGAGCTTGCAAAGCATAAGCATAACCACGTGACGCTCATTACGGACAAGCCCGATTTTCAATATTATCCAGCTTTGTATGGCACGGCGACCGGGCGAAGTCACCTGCAGTCCTGGGTACCGCTTGGTACGATTTTTGGCGGCAAGCCAAACGTCAGCGTGATTATCGATACTATCGAAAAGGTCGATCCGAAAGAGAAGACGCTTAGAAGTGCAGCTGGCAACACCTACCACTACAATCATCTTGTGATGGCACTAGGCTCGGTGACGACATACTTCGGTATCAAGGGGCTGGACCATTATGCTTACGGCATCAAATCAGAAGCAGAGATCAAAAAACTAAAGCACCATCTATACAAGGAGATGGCGGAAAAGCGCGAAGTCGAAAAACAATATGTTGTTATTGGTGGTGGACCGACAGGCGTGGAGCTTGCTGCCGCGCTCGGCTCATATATTAAGCGGTTGCGTATTTATCACAAATTGCCGCATCGACGTATCGGTATAACGCTCATTGAGGCGTCCCCCCGATTGTTGCCGCGCATGCATCCGAAAACCAGTGAGCGTGTTTTGAAACGTCTGCATAAGATTGGAGTTAGTGTCCAACTAGGTAAAAAGGTAGAGTCTGCGACTGTGGACGGTCTGATTGTCAGCGGCAAGCCGCTCCATAGTCATACGGTCATATGGACCTCCGGAGTCGCGAATCATCCGTTCTTTGCGGCAAACGCCAAGCACTTTGAACTAGCAAAAAACGGTAAGGTTATAGTCAATCATCATATGCGCACCAAAGACGGTATTTACGTGATTGGCGATAATGCCTTTACACCATATAGCGGTCTGGCGCAAACCGCGCTTCATGATGCTGTTTTTGTCGCTCGCAATTTCAGACGACGCCAGTCAAACAAGTTGTTGCGTAAATACCGTCCGGTTATGCCGCCGGTCGTCGTTCCCCTCGGGGACAACTGGGCTGCATTCGAGTGGCATTTTATACGTATCTATGGCTGGCCCGCGGCACTTTTGCGTCGAGCGGCTGATATGATTGGATATCGCGACATTTTACCATTAGGCCAGGCACTTGGCGTGTGGCGAGCTCAAACAGAGATTGAAGACGATTATTTCACTCCTACACCTCCAAAGAAATAATTTTTTGGTATAATAGGTCTAACAAAAGAGAGGGAGAATTATGTCTACTACCAAGAGTCAGCGTATTGGAATTTGGGTTATTGCCGTCGTGTTAGCAGTCGGAACCATAGGTTCGTTTTTCGTGATCAGTCTCGAAAACAGTAACCAAAAGATTGATCAGGAAAATGCACAGAAAGAATACCAAAAAATGCTTGATGAAATGAAAAAAGCCAATAAGCCGCTCGATGGCTATAGTGTCGAGAAGTTTGATGCTGATAGTGTGGAGAAACTAAAGGTAGAAACCCTCAAAAAGGGTGATGGCGAGAAGTTAAAGTCTGACTCGACGATATCTGCCAATTACTTTGGTTGGACTGCCGACGGAGAAATATTCGACAGTACGAATAAGGACGGCACGGTCGCTCCTGTTGAGTTCAATCTAAGCGGAGTCATCAAGGGTTGGACCGAAGGACTGACCGGAGTCAAGGTGGGTTCGGTTGTGAAGCTGACTATCCCCGCTGACATGGCTTATGGCAGTACCGACAGGGGCGATGGACTTCCCTATGGTCCGCTGATGTTCATCGTAGAAGTGAAAGAGTTGAAATAATACTATACTTTGTATAGTATAGGAATAATATGACAGAAGTGATAGATACGGTTATGATTGGTGCTGGTCCAAGCGCACTTGCTGCGGCAGTGTATACCACGCGCGAAGATATAGATACGGTGTTGTACGAAAAAGGAGTCATCGGGGGGCTGGCAGCTATCACCGATATGGTAGACAATTACCCCGGATTTCCGGATGGGGTCGAGGGTATGAAGCTGGCTGATCAGCTACAAAAGCAGGCGGTCAGGTTTGGTGCTAAGCTCGAATTTGGTGAGGCATCTAGCCTAAAACTCAACGACGATGGCACGAAGACGGTCGTCATTGACGGACAGGATGTTTTAGCAAAAACCGTGCTGATTGCGACGGGCAGTGACTATAACAAGCTCGGTATTCCGGGCGAGGCGGAACTCTATGGTCGTGGCGTGCATTATTGTGCGACCTGCGACGGCGCATTTTATCGTGACAAGCGGCTTGTCGTCGTAGGAGGCGGTAATTCAGCCGTGCAGGAAGCAATTTTTTTGACGCGCTTCACGACACACATCGACTTACTGGTTCGCAGTACCATCAAGGCGAGCGAGGTTTTGCAGCACGACCTGCAAAAATACGTCGATGAGGGTAAGATTACGATTCACCTGGGAGTGGTGCCGACAGAAATTGTTGCCACCGATGGCAAGGTCACCCATGTAAATGCAAAAAAGGGCGACGAAGATATGCGATTTGATACAGATGGCGTATTTGTATTTGTCGGCCTCAAGCCCAATACGCAATTTCTCGATGGGTCGGGTATAGAGCTCGATGATCAGAGACTTATCAAGACAAATGAACGTTTAGAAACAAACATCTCTGGCGTGTTTGCCAGTGGTGATGTTCGTAGCGGCGCAACTATGCAGATCGCGAGTGCGGTTGGCGAAGGTGCTACCGCAGCACTGTCTATCCGCGAATATCTGGATAATCTAACTCACACTGAACCAGCGTCGAAAACCGTTGCAACGACCGTCTAGACCTTCCTGGCTAATTTATCAGGGTAATCGGTGACGACGCCGTCGACACCTCTTTCTTCGAACCGCAAAGCGGTTTGAGGGAGATTAACGGTGTAGACATAGGTAAAGATGCCAGCTCGTCTCGCCATTTCTATAGCAAATCGGTTGACATGCAGTCGATGCCAACCTACGGCAGACAATCGTAGTTTTCGATGATACGTGATAAATGCGAACGGATTGATACTATGGAGCAGAGCGAGATTGACGTGTTTATCCCGTCGCCGCAGTTTGACGAGCGGCAAGATATGGAAAGAAGAAATCAATAAACTGTCCCAGTCATCGTCTTTTTTGATATAACGTGATCTCAGAAGCTTATATACTACCTCCACACCGGTCAACGGTTTGTACTCAAGGTTAAGTAAGATAGTGCCAAAAAATTCATCGAGCACATCAGCGAGCAGAGTTACAGGACCGGCTGTTCGTAAGTTTTCGAGCGATGTACGAGATACGATGCGTCCGTGTAAGCGTGCACCATGACTGAGAACAGGAATATTATCGCTTGTCAGGCGTACGTCGAACTCCAGGATGTCGGCATCCGCTTCCGCGCCAGCACGGAGCGACTCGAGAGTGTTCTCGGGTGCTAGTCCTGCCGCTCCTCGATGTCCGATGATGAGCATACGCTATAGTATACTAGATATAGATAAATCACACAGGAGAAATAATGGCAGACTTTAACCAAATTCTTACACCAGGTGACGTCGAAGGTGGCGTTATCAATGTCGTCGTCGAAATTCCACAGGGGAGCAGTCATAAAATCGAATGGAATCGTGAACTCGCAGTTATGCAGCTGGATCGCGTCGAACCGGCAATTTTTGCAAAGCCGACCAACTATGGTTTTATCCCACAAACACTTGATGAAGATGGTGATGAACTGGACGCGCTCATTGTGACTGATGAGCCATTGCCGACCGGCATCTTTCTGGAAGCAAAAATCGTAGGTGTTATGAAGTTCGAAGATGATGGTGAAGTTGATGACAAAGTCGTCGTCGTGCCAGCTGACGACCGCAATACCAGTAATCGCATTCAGTCATTGGATGATATACCACACCTCGTCAAGCAGCTTGAACACCATTTTAGTCACTATAAGGACCTGAAAAAACCGGGTTCAACCATCGTCAAGGGATGGGGTGACGCCGAAGAGGCGAAACAAGTTATCCATGCGTCTATAGAACGCTGGAATAGCAAATGACAGATACGCTCTTAAGTGCGAAAACCCTTATCTTCAATGAGGAGGGTAAGGTGCTCGTACTTCGCCGTAGCGCGTCACACCCACGGAAGCCGCACCATACTGACTTACCGGGTGGTTTGATTGAGCAGGGCGAGTATGAGTTGATTGGCATGGCGCGTGAAGTCAACGAAGAAAGCGGTATATCACTCGATGCAAATATGTGTCGTCTCTACTATGCTTGCACCTGGATGACGCCACGAGGCAGATCACTCACCATGCTTATGTATCACGCGCATCTTGACCATACTCCTGAAGTGACAATCAGCTGGGAGCATGAATCCTATCAATGGGTGAGCATTGATGAACTGCTGGCGCGCGAAGATCTGGAAGAAGCTGAACGCCAATCAATCGAATACGCGATCAAGAACAATCTATTTTGAGTTTGTTTTCTTTTTGCGAGCGGCCTTTTCGCGGATAATTGCTGCGGCACCGCTGACAGCTTGCAGGAGACCAAGTTTTCGCAGTTGCATGCGTAGTTTTGTGCGCGCATGACTCGTTGTGACGAGGTCCATCCAGTCATTCTTTGGTTGTGCGAGCTTGCGCGTAACGACTTCGACGACATCCCCGTTTTGGAGCGGCTTGTCAAAAGCGTGTATTTTGCCATTCACGCGGAAGCTATAGGCGTGTTTGGCAATATCGCTATGCACCAGATAAGCGAAATCAAGTGGCAGCGCGTTTTCGGGCAAGTTGTAGATGTCGCCCTTAGGTGAATACACGAAAATGCGATTACCAAACAGATCGATATTGAGCTGGTCGCGACCGATTTCCTCACCTTCGCGCAGTCGTGCGGCGACTTCTTGCATCTGCGTGATCCATTGCATTTCAGCGGGCAGGTGGGTGGCGGATTTTTTACGCGTGTACGACTTAGCACCTTTTTGCTCATGGTAGTGGAAGCTTGCTGCTAAGCCGCGCTCGGCCCAGTCATGCATTTCCTGTGTTCGTATCTGAAACTCCACGATTTGTTTAGACGGAGTCAGGACTGTCGTGTGAAGGCTTTGATAGCCGTTTGGTTTTGGCACAGCGATGTAATCTTTGATACGAGCGAGCATGGGCTGGTACATAGCGTGCAGGATACCAAGGACACGATAGCAGGCTTCTTTGTCTGATACGATGACACGCAGTGCCATGAGATCATAGATATCCTCGATGTTACCACCAACTTTTTGTAGCTTTCGATGGAGGCTGTAGACACTTTTGACTCGTCCGCTGATTTCGAACTCAACGCCTTGCTTCTCCAGCTCCCGCTCGACTTCCACGCGGACAGTACCGAGTTTGCGTGTACTTTTGCCGAGACGCTTCTTGAGGAGTGCTTCAAGCCGTTTGTACTCTTTGGGATCCAAGTAGCTAAACGCCAACTCTTCGAGCTGCATACGTACGCGACCCATACCAAGACGGTCAGCGAGCGGCGCGAAAACTTCTAGCGATTCGCGAGCGATTTTTTGTTGCTTGGCTGCTGGCATATACGCCAGCGTCTGCATATTGTGCAGTCGGTCAGCCAGCTTGATGATGATGACACGGACATCTTGGCTGACGGCGATAAGAAGCTTGGATAGATTATCTTTGGTCTGCGGCATATAGCTTTCGAGATCACGCATACCGGCACGCGCCTGGCTGATCTTAGTCACGCCATCTACCAGAAATGCGACGTCGCGGCCGAATAGGTTTTCAATCTCTTCCAGCTTTGCTTCGGTATCTTCGACGGTATCGTGAAGCACACCAGCCAGTACACTGTCGATATCCATATCCCATTCGATCAACGTGTAGGCGACGGCGAGCGGGTGGGTAATATACGGCTTACCACTTTTTCGCTTCTGGCCTTTGTGTCTTTCGGTAGCGTAATCAACGGCATGGGTTAATTCAGCGAGTTGGTTCTCGTCATACACCTCTTCTGCTAACCTCAGTACTTCACGCTTTTCCATGTCTTGATTATATCAGTTATGGCAAACGTCCGTTTGAAATATTGCATATTCTGGAGCCACTCTTTACAATCAATAACGAAAGTACTAACGCTTAACGAATCAGCGGGGGCAAACATGACAGCAACGAAATTGGGCATTAACGGCTTTGGTCGCATTGGTCGCAACGCATTCAAGATCGCGTTTGAGCGCAGCGATTTAGAAATCGTCGCCATCAATGATCTGACAGATACGAAAACCTTGGCGTATCTATTAAAGCATGATAGCAACTACGGCACCTATCAACACGAAGTCAGCCATGATGATGACGGGATTATAGTGAATGGCAAGCATGTCAAAGTACTTGCAGAGAAGGACCCATCGGTGCTGCCATGGGGAGATTTGGGCGTTGATTTGGTTATTGAGTCGACTGGTCGATTCACTGCCAAAGAAGATGCTGAAAAGCATATCACTGGCGGTGGTGCTAAGCGTGTAGTCATCAGCGGTCCTAGCAAATCTGACGGTGTGGACACTATCGTTCTGGGTGCCAACGATGACAAGGTCGAGGGCGCGACGGAAGTTATTAGCAACGCGAGCTGCACGACCAACAGTCTTGGTGCTGTCATGGCAATCCTGGAGGCCGAGTTTGGCGTTGAGAAGTCGCTACTTACAACCGTCCATAGCTATACGGCGAGCCAAGCACTGCAGGATGCACCAGCCAAGGATCTGCGCGAAGGGCGCAACGCTGCCGAGAATATGGTACCAACGACCACTGGTGCCGCGATTGCAGTCACGAAGACACTCCCTCAGCTTGAGGGTAAGTTCGACGGTCTTTCTATCCGTGTCCCCACCCCAGTTGTCTCTATCAGCGACGTGACTGCGCTACTGAGCCGAGACGTCACGGTTGAAGAGGTCAACGAGGCGTTCAAGAAGGCATCCAAGGAGCCGTTTTACCAAGGTATACTGGCTGTTAGTGAAGAGCCGCTGGTCAGTCGCGACTACATCGGCAATAGCCATTCTGGTACCGTAGATCTGCTCCTGACAAAAGTTGTCGGTGGTAACCTGATCAAAATCTGCGTCTGGTATGACAACGAGTGGGGCTACAGTAACCGTTTGGTCGAACTGGTCGCCGACGTAGGCAAGACGCTTAATAAATAATCCGGAGACTTCAGTGAATGCCCGCATGCAGATAAGTATGCGGGCTTTTGTTTTTATCGAAAACCGCTTATACTTAAAGCATGAAAGTATATCTGGGCGCAGACCATAATGGGTTTCATTTGAAAGAAAAGATCTTCGCATATCTCGCGAAGCGTGGGATAGACACCGAAGATGTCGGTAATACCGAACCAGACCCAAAGGATGATTTTCCTCAGTTTGCGCAGATGGCTGCCATCAAGGTAATCGGTGATGACAGTAAAGATCCTCGAGCGATCCTGATTTGTGGTGGCGGACAGGGCATGGCCATGGCTGCCAATCGATTCAGGGGTATTCGCGCCAGCGTCATCTGGGATGCCGAAGAAGCTCGTATGGCACGCAATGACAACGACAGTAATGTGCTCTGTTTACCTGCACGCGTCCTAAAACACCAGGATGACCTGGTGTGGCAGGATATCGTGGATACGTGGCTGCATACGCCGTTTGCTGGGGCAGCTCGCTATAAGCGTCGCAACGCGGAATTGGATGAGCTTTCCTGATGAGTGCCATAGTACCAACAGTTTTAGCCGCGACGCCGGAGGAGTACAAAGCAAGTCTGGAAAAAGTCCATACGTTTGTCCAGCGCGTCCATGTCGATCTAAGTGATGGCAGTTTTGCACCGTCGCAAACTATTGCAGCTGAACAGATATGGTGGCCTCAGGAGTGGCAAATCGATGTGCATGCTATGGTGGCCGACCCGGCGCAGTATGTCGACAGCCTGTTGGCTCTCAGACCGCATCTGATTATTTTTCATGCAGAGGTAAAAACAGACCTACTGCCGGTGTTACAGAGGATCAAATCCACCGGAGTCAAAGCTGGCGTTGCACTGATGCGCTCCACGGTACCGGCCGACGTAGCACCGCTCATAGAAGCGGCTGACCATGTGATGATTTTCAGTGGAGACCTGGGCAAATATGGCGGGACAGCCAGCTTGATGCAACTCGAAAAAGTGCGCCTCGTGAAAGCTATCAATGCCGGAGCGGAAATTGGCTGGGACGGCGGTGCTAACGCCGAGAATGCCTTCAGCCTGGCGCAAGGCGGTGTGGATGTCATGTACGTTGGTCGCGCAATCCAGCAAGCAGACGACCCGCGTGCGGCATACGATGCATTGATTAAAGAAGTGAACAAGCAAGGAGTAATGTAATGGCAGCACAACATCTCACCCTGGCACAGTTGGATCAAAAAGCGCATAAACTGCGCGAAGAGCTCGTCAAAATGCTCGAAGTAGCTGGCAGCGGACACAGTGCCGGACCTTTGGGTTTGGCCGAAATTTTCACGGCTTTGTATTTCGATATTATGCGTATCGATCCTAAAAACCCCGAGTGGAAAGAGCGAGACTACTTCTTTTTGAGCAATGGACACTGTGTTCCTATCCAGTATGTTGCCATGGCAGAAGCTGGTTATTTCGATAGAGCGGAGCTCAAAACGTTGCGCCAGTTCGGCAGTCGACTACAGGGGCACCCTGAGCGAACTAAACTGCCGGGACTGGAAAATACCAGTGGTCCACTTGGGAGCGGACTTTCGCAGGCTGCTGGTGTGGCGCATGTGTTGAAATATATCGACAAGCAACCGCAGCGTTTTGTCTATGTCGTGACTGGTGACGGCGAGCTGAATGAGGGCAATATATGGGAGGCGGCGATGTTTGCTGGCAAATACAAGCTCGGACAGCTGATCGTCATCATCGACCGAAACAATATACAGATTGATGGCACTACCGAAGATGTTATGCCGCTCGAAGACCTGCACGGCAAGTGGGAGTCATTTGGCTGGCACGTGCAGGAGGTAGATGGGCACAATATAGAGAGCATCATCGATGCTGCAAGTATGGCGCGCGCGATTACAAACAAACCAAGTGCGATCATTGCCCATACCATCCCTGGCAAAGGTGTCGATTTCATGGAGTATGATTACCGATGGCATGGATACGGCAAATCGCCCGATGACTACAAGAAGGCACTGCACAAACTGCGAACACTTAACGGCAAGATCAAAGGAGAGCATGAATAATGAGCCACTACCCATTAGCAGAAAACGTGTATTCCGATGATGTCGTAAGCGAGCCGACAAGGGCTGGATTTGGCCGAGGCTTACTGGCTGCCGGTGAAGCTGACGAAGCGGTCGTCGCGCTTTGTGCCGACCTGACCGATAGTACGCAGATGAGCAAGTTCAAAGAAGCATTTCCTGAGCGATTCGTCGAAATCGGTGTGGCCGAGCAGAACCTCGTGACTGTCGCGAGCGGTATGGCTCGTGCGGGCAAGGTTCCGTTTACAAGCAGCTACGCTGCATTCAGCCCAGGGCGCAACTGGGAGCAAATCCGTACGACGATCTGTCTCAATGACATGCCGGTCAAGATTGTCGGTTCTCATGCTGGCGTGAGCGTTGGACCGGACGGTGCGACGCACCAGATGCTTGAAGACATCGCGCTCATGCGAGTACTACCCAACATGGTCGTGGTCGCGCCTGGCGACAGCGTCGAGGCAGAGAAGGCTACAAAAGCTCTCGCCAAAAACGGCATGCCTAGTTATATCCGCTTAGCGCGCGAAAAGACGCCTGTATTTAGTACCGAAGAGTCCCCGTTCGAACTCGGCAAGGCATATGTGTTGCGCGAGGGTCACGACGTAAGTCTCATGGGTACAGGCACGATGACCTACCAGCTGTTGGTTGCCGCCAGAGAATTGGAAAAGCACGATATCCAAGCGGAAGTCGTCCATGTACCGACTATCAAGCCACTCGACGAGCGTACGATTCTAGCAAGTGCTAAAAAGACCGGACGCGTCGTGACCGCTGAAGAGGCGCAAGTAGCCGGTGGATTCGGTGGTGTCATAGCAGAACTATTGACGGAGAAACTGCCAATGCCCGTGCACCGCATCGGCATCCGAGACCGGTTTGGCGAGTCTGGCGCGCCAGACGAACTGTTGGAGCATTTCGGTCTGACAGGCGTTCAGATGGCCAAAGAGATACGTGAATTCATAGGGTCAGCACCGCAATATCACAGATAAAACAGGGGGGTAAAATGAGTTTAACGATTCCACAAATCAGAGCAAATACGATGCGCGCGCGGCATCTTTATCAGCGCACGAAGCGACAGAAATTTGCAGTCGGTGCATTCAATATCGACAACCAGGAGACGCTTATCGCGGTGTGTCGTGCCGCGCAAAAACTCAGAGCACCAGTACTCGTCGAGGTAAGCCAAGGTGAGGTGAAGGCATTGGGACTGGAAAATGTCCGCGACATGGTCGACAACTACAAGGAAGAATACGGTATAGAAATATACATCAACCTTGACCACAGTCCGACAGTCGAGGATTGTAAGCGAGCTATAGACGCCGGATATGAATTTATTCATATCGACATATCGCAAGCCGACAAGGAAGCGGGTCTGCAAGAAATTATCGACAAGACCAAAGAAGTCGTCGAATATGCTAAATTTACCGGAGCACTTGTCGAAAGTGAGCCGCACTATTTTGGTGGGTCATCCAACGTGCATGATGAAAAGATCGACTACGCGGAGATCGAGAAAACATTCAGCACGCCAAAGGATGCAAAGTTTTTCGTTGACTCTACGGGCATCGATACGTTCGCGGCTGCGGTCGGTAATTTACACGGTAAATATCCCGTGCCGAAAAAGCTCGATCTTGAGTTGTTACAGCAGATAAGCGAAGCTATTGATTGTCAAATCAGTCTGCATGGTGGTTCGGGAACCCCGCTTCATTACTTTGAAGATGCAGCGAAACTCGGTGTCAGCAAGATAAATATCAATAGTGATATGCGTTATGTGTTTCGCAAGACACTCGAAGAAGTATTACGTGAAAACCCTGACGAATATGCGGTAGTCAAGCTGATGCCGGAAGTCTACCAAGCTGTTCAGGCTGTCGTAGAATCGAAAATCGAAGCCTTCGGCAGCGCAGGCAAGGCTGTCATCTAAGCACCTATCCGGTTTTTGTGTTATACTGCTAATGAATATGGGAGCACGAACAAAAATACTAACAATCGGCAAAACGGTACAAGACGTTTTCCTAACGAGTGACGAGTTTACTCCACACAAAGAAGGCAAGGTGATGTACACGCACCTGCCGCTTGGTATCAAGATGGAAGTCGAAAACGTCACGTTTGATACGGGAGGTAATGCTGGAAATGTAGCTGTCACGTTGGCGCGGCAGGGTCTTCATGTGTCATACATGTGGACGCTTGGGCATGATCCGGCATCCGAGACGATTCTGCGTGAGCTTGATGCGGAAGGTGTCGATACATCATGTGTTGTACAAAAAGATAACTATCAAGCTGGTTACTCGACCATCCTTATCGCGACCGACGGTGAACGCACGATCTTGAATCATCGCGGCGTATCCACCAATTCGCGCGGCGTAGATTTGGATTTTTCTGCCATAGAAAAAGCCGACTGGGTGTATCCGACTTCACTGGCGAACGGCGGCGTTGATTTACTACGAAAGATTGTCGATCATGCAGAAAAGCATGGTACGAAAGTCATGCTCAACCCTGCTGGTCCTGAGCTTGCCGAGGCAGAAAAACTCAAGGCGATGTTGGACGGAGTCGACATACTTTGTGTCAACAAAGAAGAGATGCAAAAACTAGTCCATGGCGAGACAATAGAAGAGCTCGTGTTACATGGCCTGAATCTCGTACCGGTGGTTATCGTCAGTGACGGTCCAAACGGCGTATGCGCGAGTGACGGCAAGACGATAGTCAAAGCCGGTATGTACGAAGATGTCAAAGTGATCGATCGTACGGGTGCAGGCGATGCGTTTGCAAGCGGATTTTTGAGTCAATGGGTCCAAGGTAAATCACTAGCAGAAAGTATCGTGTTTGGCAGTGCCAACTCAACATCTGTAGTCCGACACGTTGGTGCCAAGACCGGTATCTTGCACGAGGGCGTGCGACTGCATGACATGCCGCTGCACGAAAAACCTTTAAAATGAACGTCTTGATTGTCGATAACGGCTCTGCGCATATCGGTAAAATTGCCGATTTTTTTGATAGTGACGATGTCCGTCAAATAGCACATGACGATCCGAGCCTCCACGAGACACCCGGTGACACACTGACGGTTCTATCGGGTGGTCGTAATATGTCTGTCATAGGACATCTGGATGAATATAAAAACCAGATTGAGTTTGCTCGTAAGTTTGGCGGACCGATCATCGGTATTTGTCTAGGATTTGAAATCATCGCGCATGCCCACGGCTCGTGGTTAACTCGGCTTGAGACCAGAAGTGAAGGCATCAAACAAATAACGACAACAATCGAGGGGGAAGCTCTTGAGTTACCGCGAACAGCATATGTCTATGAGGGACACCGTTGGGCGGTGAAGGACCTTGAAGAGCCGCTGGTGACACTGGCGCGGTCAGATGACGGTGTCGAAATACTCAAGCATCGTCATCGTCCCGTATACGGCACGCAGTTTCATCCAGAGGTCAGTGCAGGCAATGACGGAGAGAAGATTTTACACACCCTGGTCAGGCATGCCATGGCATCGGTAAAAAGCACAAGCATGATATAATCGAGGCATATATGGGGCATCAATTAAAACAACTTCTGGGCAATGATCATCCATTATTTACGGCGAATCTGGCTGCACTGGAAAGAGCAGTCGGTGGTGCCGGAGTTGATGTCAGACTGCTGGCAGATATCATCACGCGTGGTCACCGCGTCTTGCGTAGTTTGGGGCTTGACCCCGCCAATACTACCAGCTTGGAGGCGTACCGCGCGCTCAACAACCTTGCCGGTAGTGACGCTGCTCGCAGCCAACTGCGTGATTCTGACTTTGTACTGTTGATACTAGAGGGCGACCTTATCTCGTTCAATGTACAAGACGTCGAAGAAAACGCACGCCGCCGGTTGGCATTTCCCGACAGGGTCGTGGATGGGGCGCAACGCCATTTACGGGCGGAAATCATTCGTCGCTACGCTGACCATGATAGATCTGATAACGAAATAGTACATAAATTAGCGGAGGAAATAAACTTGAAACCAATTACCAGCGAAGAGCACCATGATACGACACACGAGACAGCTGAGCACAAGTCTCACAGTGTCCTGGCAATCGGCGATATATTTACGGATGCATTTATCAAGCTCAATGAAGACGAGGCTCGAGTAACAACCGATGAGAATGGCAAGGAATGGCTCAGCGTCGAGTTCGGTGCCAAGATGCCGTATGATTATGTCGACCTTGTTCGATCAGTTGGACCCTCGCCCAATGCTGCCGTGTCATTTAGTCGGTTGGGTCTTAGTTCGAGCCTGATGGCGTTTCTTGGTGACGACGAAGTGGGCAAGGAGTCGTTGCAATATCTGAAAGAGCAGGGGGTTGATACGGCACCTATGGTGACAGAGCACGGTGCAAAATCGAGCTATTGGTATGTACTTCGCTACGGTGCCGATCGCACGATGCTTGTGAAGAACGAAGATTATGCCTATGAATGGCGCGAACCCGCAAAAACACCAGACTGGATTTATCTGTCGCAAATTAGTCCCAACGCGTGGGACTTGCACGAAAAGTTGCTTGCGTATCTGGAGAAGCACCCTGATATCAAGCTAGCATTCCAGCCTGGTACGTCTCACTTCCGCTGGGGTACCGAAAAGCTCAAGGACGTATATGCACGAAGCCGTATCGTCATTATGAATCGAGAAGAAGCTATGGACGTGACGGGCCGTCCTTATGATTCCATTCGCGACCTTGCCAATGGTTTGCACGATCTTGGTCCGCAGATTGTCGTTATTACGGATGGCTCAAAGGGCTCATATGCATCATATGACTGGAAACTTGTGACTATCCCTAACTACCCTGATCCTGCACCTCCATATGATCGTACTGGTGCGGGTGACGCATTCGCATCGACCATCGTTGCCGCACTGGCGCAAGGCGAGAGTATGGATACAGCACTCACATGGGCACCCATCAATAGCATGAATGTCGTGCAGCATATCGGTGCGCAAAAGGGACTGTTGACGCACGATGAAATCCAGGAGTTTCTGTCGAAAGCTCCTGAAGACTATAAGCTGACAAAGGTTGAGGAGTAGCGGTGCCCGAAGATAACGTCGATGTTCCGGCACTCAAAGCCGAAAACGAAAAAAACCACCTGTTAGTTCGGCAGCGTCTGATTGATGCTGCGGAAGGCCGGCTGGTTGGCGTCGTTGAGGAGTTTGAAAAGGCCTTCGACATCCTTACTCGACATAGCAATACAGTTACTGTTTTTGGCTCTGCCCGTCTGCCACAGGAGCACCCAGTGTGCAGGCAGGCGTTTGCTGTCGGCTGGGCACTTGCCAAGCATAACTATGCCATTGTCACAGGTGGTGGCGGCGGTGTCATGGAGGCTGCGAACCACGGTGCGAAAAAGGCCGGTGGTGCTTCGATTGGTTTCAATATCCATCTACCGCAGGAGCAGGTATTGAATCCGTATGTTACCGAACATTATCGTTTCGAACATTTCTTTGCACGCAAAGTTGCCATGACATTAAATGCCAGTGGATATGTTTTTTGCGGTGGCGGTTTTGGCACGTACGATGAGTTATTCGAAATCATCACACTTACACAAACGGGCAAGATTCCAAAAGTCCCGATCATACTCGTGGGTGAAGATTTCTGGCGTCCGATGGATGCACTCATCAAGAAGACAATGGTTCAGGAATATGAGACCATTGAGCCGATTGATCGTGAGCTTTATATCATTACTGACGACATATCGCATGTGGTAGACAAGATTACTACCCAAACTATGCAAGAGGCATATGAAGAGATGCACATGCGCGCCGAAACGTTACAAAAGCGTTGGGAACACTCACGCGACATGCATCACTCAAGCACAACAAAAGAGACGAGCGTATTGACGCCGCAATAGATTAAAAGCGATTGAAGTATCGATATGAGTCACCATCGCCATCTTCGTCGATGATGTAGTCACTGTGGTCTATGTCGTTATTTGTATCGATGAGCTTGCCATACAATTGCTCTGAGTCATCGAACGAATCGGCAGGGTTTTTGAGTGCTTCTGGCACTTCTTCCACTCCTCCAAAATACATATCATCGATATCCCCATCGAGTTCCTGGACTCGACGCGCAACGCTTGCGAGCATCGATTCGATGTTCGTCACGAGTTTTTTGCTATTGTCTTCGATGTAATGCTCAAGGTTGGTCATATTTTTATTGTAACATGTTTATGCTAAAATGTAAATAGTTAAGTTACGCGTGAGTGTCACCGCGCCTCTGTTAATCATCACAAAATAGTGTATAATAGACAGATTATGGCTCATGATTCCAGTAGGTTTCGCTTGCAGACGAACTATCAGCCGACGGGCGACCAGCCTACGGCGATTGCTCAGTTGGTCAAGGGTCTCGAAGGTGACACAAAAGAACAAACATTGCTGGGTGTAACAGGTAGCGGCAAGACGTTTACGATGGCAAATATCATTGCTGAGCGTCAGGTCCCCACCCTGGTACTCGCACACAACAAGACGCTGGCAGCGCAGCTATACTCGGAATTCAAAGCATTTTTTCCGGATAACGAAGTACATTATTTCGTAAGCTACTTTGACTACTACCAGCCGGAAGCATATATATCATCCAGTGATACCTACATCGAAAAAGACAGTAAAATTAACGATGAGATCGACCGGCTGCGCCATGCCGCTACCACTGCACTATTGACGCGACGCGACACGATTATTGTAGCGAGTGTCAGCTGTATTTATGGCATTGGTAGTCCGGACGATTATGCTGATATGTCGATTCAGGTGATAGTTGGTGAGCGGCGGTTGCAAGACAAGTTCGTACGCCTACTCACGGATATTCAATACCAACGCAACGACATAGATTTTCATCGCGGCACGTTCCGTGTAAAAGGCGATGTGGTAGATGTATTTCCAGCAGGTAGTGACGTTGCATATCGCATCGAGTTCTTCGGCGACCAGGTGGATCGCATCACGCGTATTGACCCGTTGACTGGTGAAATCCTCGGCGAGCCGCACGAAGTAAAAATCTTTCCAAGTAGCCACTATGTGACACCTAAGCAAAAACTGGCTCGCGCCATCGAGGGTATTCAAAAAGAGTTCGATGAACGATTGAAATATTTCGAAAAGCACGAGAAGCATCTGGAGGCGCAACGCCTAGCACAGCGAACGAAGTATGACCTAGAGATGCTCGAGCAGACCGGATTTGTAAAAGGAATCGAAAACTATAGTCGCTATCTGACTAATCGCGAGCCTGGCGAGCAGCCTGCAACGCTGTTGGATTATTTCCCTGATGATTGGTTGCTTTTTGTCGATGAAAGTCACCAGACGTTACCCCAGGTGCGCGGTATGTACAATGGTGATCGTGCGCGCAAAGAAGTACTCGTAGAGCATGGATTTCGCTTACCATCAGCACTCGACAACCGTCCGCTTAGGTTTGACGAGTTCGAACGTCATATCAACCAAGCGGTCTATGTGTCGGCTACTCCTGGTGATTATGAATTAATGCGCAGTCCGGAGCCTGCTCAGCAAATCATCCGTCCGACCGGTTTGCTCGACCCGAAAATTATCATGAAACCCACTAAGGGTCAGATAGACGACCTGATCGCTGAAATCCGCGATCGGACGGACAAAGGCCAGCGTGTGCTTGTGACCACGCTCACCAAACGTATGGCCGAAGATTTGAGTGCGTATTTGCAAGACCTCGATATCAAGACAGCGTATATACACAGCGATATTGATACGCTGGAGCGTGGCGATATACTACGTGATCTGCGGCTTGGTGTGTATGACGTGCTCGTCGGCATCAATCTGCTTCGTGAGGGTCTGGATCTCCCCGAGGTGAGTATGGTAGCCATCATGGACGCGGACAAGGAAGGATTCCTGCGCAGTGAGAGCGCGCTTATCCAGACGATTGGTCGTGCCGCTCGGCACGAAGAGGGTACTGTGCTGCTCTATGCCGATACCGTCACCAGGTCCATGCAGGCTGCCATTGATGAAACCAATCGTCGTCGTGGTATACAGGAGGCGTACAACAGAGAACACGGCATCACGCCGCGCAGCGTCGACAAGGAAATTGGCGAGGGGCTTCGTGCTATCATCCCTATGAAAGAAGACAGCAAGAAGCCAAAGCTTGACCTCAAGAAGATTCCCAAAGACGAATACGGTAGCCTTATCAAAGATTTGACCGGTCAAATGGAGCTTGCTAGTGCTAATTTGGAATTTGAAAAAGCTGCCGAACTACGTGATCTTATTGCTGAAATCAAGGGCAAGATGTAGCTGTTGGAATAAGGTAAAAACCGATAACTAAAAGCTATATTCCAATTGTCAGATGTGCTACACTTAAGCATAAGCATGGAAGATTCGTCGACGAACCCATATATACCACAGGAGTCTGAAGCTATCCGGGCCAAAGTGTATGAGCGTCAGTCTCCACTGGGGCGGATAGTCAAATGGTCTATGATTGTCACGGCCGTGATAGCCGTATTGGTTGGGGGTGGGTTATTTTTTGTGGTCCCGCTTACGACCGCTGTTGATCAAGAGGCGCGACAAAAGCTTGCTGACGCCTTGCAGCCCCCTGATCAGACTTTGAAACGTGTCAATGTCAGCTCACTCCTCGGTTTTAATCTGAATTACGACAATCGCGTCTATAGTAGTTACGCTGAAGTAGGTGACAGCTCCGCGGGTTCGGATAACAGCTCTGCTCTTGCTAATGGTGAAACGTACGAAAACAACGAACTACGTGTCAAACGAGCGTATAATTATGTTCGTATTCGACCGATTGAGAGTGTCGACACTGCTCGTACGCTGAAGCCGGTACCGCCAGAATTGGAGATATTTGCCACCGTGACCAATGCAGATTTGGAAAAGGCTGCCTCTGTTCCAGAGAATAAAAACCTTTCCAAGCTCAGTCTGTTTGTGAAGCTTGATACCGACAAGAGGTTGGCAGAGAAGACCCTGGATGATAATACGATTGTCACTATCAACGCGACTAAGCCGGTCAGTACGACGATCAGTGATATACAGTACCAAAAAGTGCGCTTTACAACCACCAACGACAACTATCGTGTCTCCAATGTCAAATACGATGATTGTTATTATGCTATCCAGTATGATCAACCATTTTCTATCTGTGTCAGCAACGTCAGACCCACTAGTGTGAGCGCGGCTAGCCTAGTAGAGCAAGTGTTTGGCTCGTTGACATTTGAGCAACCGCAACAGTCTACAGAGACGTCATCAAGTGCTGCTGATGATACGGATGAAGCGCAAAAAACTTCGTTTGTATTTCCGCTGGCACGCCTGGCTCAGACGACCATCACTGACGAAACAGCCGACACAGAAGGTGCTACTGTCGACACTACTGCTAATGACCCAGGGCAGTCTCCATTGATTACGATTACACCGGAGTATTACGGCAATGCTGACAGTCTCAGTGCGATCGCTAAGACACAGCCGAGTGTGGTGCGTGTTGGCATGCTATACTGCGCCGATCTGTCACTGAAGTTTGAGAGTGGCGACACCGCAACAACACTTAGCGATGCGTGTACGGGTAATGTAGCGAGCGGTGTGTTCGTGTCGAAAGATGGCTATGTTGCTACAACCGGTCATGCGATTCGTACGCAGAAAAAGGCTGCGATTAGCGGATATATAAACTTTGCTTCCACGCAAGACCAGATGCTTGAACGTCTGCAACGGATACTTGATTACCTACTCAAAGCAAATATCATACTGCAGTCAGATGCCGATTACCTGAAGACAGGTGCGTCAATAGGCGACCAGGAAGCACTTGCCAAGGTGGAGAATATAGCTTCTGTGATTCCGGATAACTTCATCGTTCCTGTCAAGGAAGAATACACCTATGCTATCCAGCCAACTGAAAAGCCAATCGTTATCAACCGCAGTGATACCAATAAGCCGTCCTTTGCCTATTCCGATAGTGTATTGAGTGCCAAGTACGTCGCGTCGAATTATGATGCCAGCAAGTCAATTCAGGAAGTGTTTGGCAGTGCGACACCATCGACTGACGTGGGTCTGCTCAAAGTGGATGGTAGTTTCCCTGACGTTCCTATAGCTTCGAACGAGGATGTAAAGTCCAATGATATCTTGAATACGATTGGCTACTCTGCTTATAGTGACAGTTCACTTACTATCGACAAGATTCGCAATTTACCTGTCGTGACGACCAACAAGGTTGATCAGTCATACGAAAAGGATGGCACTCGTCTCATCCAGACGGATACACCAGTCTTGCCGGGCAATGATGGCGCGCCAGTGATGGACGCTAACGGTCAGCTGGTTGGGTTTGCTGTCTACGGACTCTCGTATTGTCCGGATCAGCTTTGTTTCGCAAACGGCACAGTTCGTTCATCGTCAGAGTTGCTCAAACTGCTAGATGATAACAATATACAGCTACAAACCGGCAATCCGTCTGCAACGAGCTGGTCTAGTGGCGTCGACCAGTATTTCCGTGCAAATTATTCTGCGAGCGCAGGTGATTTTGCCAAGGCGGGTGGTCTTTACGGCTTCAATCGATGGGCAGAGCCATTGCAGAAACTAGCTGTCGCAGGACAGGGTAGCAAACACGACACCTCGCTCATGAATCAATTGCAGACAGTTATGATTGTTATACTGGCTATTTCTGTGGTTGCGACAACTTTATCGGCTATCCTCTTTTTCCTGCACAGGAAACGAATTAATCAGCTTCAGGTCGGTCACTACGGTGCCGCAGTAGCTGCACCATCTGTTGCGGCTCCACCTGTCGCACCGGTGGCTACGATGCCTCCATCGGCACCGGCGCAGCCCGCTCCTCCGACGGCACCTGTACAGCCTACTGCACCCACAGTGCCACAGCAAGACGCATCGCCAATAATTCCCATTCGCGACCACTCTCCTGCTATGCCAGGAGCAGCGCAGCCGCAACAGACGCCGCCAGTACCCCCTGCTTCACCTGAACAATCGCAGTCAGCAACTCAGCCGCAGACGCCACCCGAAGATCCGTTTTATAAATAATACGGCCATACTGCGTAAGCGTGTTGCTTTATAGACAACTTGCTGATACTATCGTCATATAAAGCATCGGAGGGGGAAATGGCAGGAGAGCTAATACGTTTCGCCACACTGGATAGGGAGCAGGCGCGGTTGAAGTTTCGACCGGGAGCACCAAGTCTCGAATCAGAACCGAAGAGCAGGCTTGAGAGCGCGCTTCGCAAGAGCGGTATCGCAAAGGTAAGAACGGGTGTTGATACGGATGAGTTTCAGCAACTCAGCGATGAGTACGCAGTGTGTATCGAAGAGCATGGAGATTTCCTGGATTGGACAGCAAGTCACTTCGACAAAAACGGTATACCAGAGGACGGACATGTACGCAAAGACATCTCGTTTAACAAGGCAGGTATGCAAATAGTTGACCCAAAAAATCTGTTTCACTTCAACAACGCGCTTTGGGCGCGATGGACACTTGATCGGCCGGCACGAATGCCGGCCGATTTTTATGAGTTCATGGAGCATGGTTTCCAGCTGCACAGCGACCTGACCAAAGCCGCACGTCGACTCATCGCTGTGATGGATCGGTCATATGTCGGTATGAATGAGCTGTTTTTCCCGATGCGTATGGCAGCGACAACCTTGAGATTACTCCGCTACGATGGCTATAGAACGCATGATGACGATGGTAAACTGATTGTCGAAAATGGCGCGTGTGTAGCGAAGCCACACTATGACCGCGGAGGCATGACCATACAGGCATATTCGAGTGCTCCCGGATTTTGGATACGACCGCAAGATGCCGACATTCATAATTACGAACGAGTACATCCACCGTATGGCAAAGATCAATCACAGATGTTTTTTGGATCAGGTTTTCGTGCGGTGTACGGTACCGATACGCCTATACTCCCGCTCTACCACGGAGTGGATAGAATTTTTGACAGCGAGTCAGATTATGTCCCGCCCCGTACAGCGGCAATTCTGTTTACTGACGCGCCGCTAGTAGATTTTGGGATCACAAGTCTAGAAACTCAACCAGAGCGCGTTGATAGAGACAACCTGACTGTTTAAGCTCGTTTTGCTGCGCGCCGTGATGCGAATAATCCATGGCGTCGTGAAGGTGCAAAGACCCAGAAGCGCAGACCGATAAATGTCCATAGCATCGATAATGCGGCCGAGATGAACTGACCTATATACGGTGAAATGCCAAACAGTGTGTAAAGGTGCCAGGTGATATTGAAAACGACCAGCGCGCTGACGCTCATAAATATGATGAAGCGAAAGATTTCGGTCGTTGTTTTGCGCTTTGCTCGTGAACTGGTAAATACCCAGCGGTCGTCGACGACAAAGAACACCGCGTTTGCCAAGACTGTTGCGACGAGAAGTGCCTGGAACTTATCGACATTGAGTCCCTTGTCCAAGCCTAGATTGATGAGGTAAGTTCCCCAGAACGGTATGTTACCTGCGAGCTGTAGTTTGATAAATTCCCAGCCAAGCTGCAAAAGTGCGCGTCGTCTTTTTGCTTTTAAGAACTTTTTTCGTCTAGGCATAACCGGTACTATAAAGTATAGCAGAGGTGGCTATAGGTGCGGTACAATAGTCGTTATGGGAAATATGATTGAAGTACGCGATTTGAAGAAGCGTTACGGGGATAAACAGGCTGTTGACGGCGTCAGTTTTTCGGTCAAAAAAGGTGAGATTTTCGGCATTTTAGGACCAAATGGTGCTGGTAAGACGACGACGCTGGAAATGATGGAGACGCTCAGACCGATAGACAGCGGTACGGTGCTTATAGATGGCATTGATGTCGCGAAAGAACCGCAAAAAATAAAATACCTTATCGGTGTACAGCCGCAAAGTCCGGCATTTCAGGATAAGACGCGACTGACGGAAGTTATCGAAATGTTCGCCGCTGCATATGGAGAGAGGGTGGATCCTATGGACTTTTTGCGCGACGTTGACTTGCAGGACAAAGCCAAGAGCTATGTGGAGGACCTGTCTGGCGGTCAAAAACAGCGCCTCAGTATCACGACCGCACTTGTGCATGGTCCAAAGGTATTTTTTCTGGATGAGCCGACGACAGGGCTTGATCCGCAAGCTCGTCGTCACTTGTGGGACTTGATAGAAAAGGTGCGCAGTAAGGGTATCAGCGTCGTCATGACGACGCACTATATGGACGAAGCGGAAATCCTGTGCGATCGTATTGCTGTAATGGACAATGGCAAAATTATTGCGGAGGACACTCCTAAAAATCTCATCAAGGCCCTGCTCGACAGAGGCTTCAAAAAGAAGCAACACGTGGAGCAAGCGAACCTGGAGGATGTGTTTATTGACTTGACCGGAAAGGAGCTTCGCGGTGAATAGATCTCTTCAGACAGTGTGGGTCTTTACCAAAGTCAACACCATCAGGTTTTTCCGTGACAAGCTGGCGATATTTTTCACCATCATCTTTCCGTTGATATTCCTATTCGTATTTGGTGGGCTGAACTCTGGCAATAGTGACGTGTCTTTTCGTATTGCGTTGATCAACCAAAGTGACAGTAGCTTTGCAGAAAATTTTGTCGAGGATGCACGACAGAGCGGCATCTTCAAGATAGATGAAGATGCCACGACGCTTGACGAGGCAAAGGACCTAATGACCAAATCACAGATCGATGCGACAATTGTTCTTCCTGAAGATTTCGGCGATGTTCAGCCGGGCAAACAGGTACCTAGCGGACAGGCAGAGGTGATATATACCCAGAACAATACTCAATCAGGCACTGCGCTTAGCTCGGTCCTCGAAAATCAATTCAAGGAGATCAACGCCAAGCTCGTACAAACTGAGATGCCGTTTTCTGTAAAAAGCGAGCAGCTGAGCGAAAAGAGTCTTTCGGCATTTGATTACACCTTTGCCGGACTACTTGGTTTTGCAATCATCGGTATGGGTATATTTGGTCCGGTAAACGTATTTCCGGAATTGAAGAAAATGGGTATTTTGCGCAGGCTAAGTACGACACCGCTTCGAGTGTGGCAGTATTTCTTGTCGACCATGCTTGGACAAGCGATTATCGGACTGTTGTCGCTTGCCATTATGTTCGTGGTGGCCATCGTCGTGTTTGACCTCAAGATAGTGGGTAACTGGCTGGAGCTGACAGCATTCTTGGTGCTGGGTATTATCACGATACTTGGCATAGGTTTAGCACTTGGTGGTTGGGCAAAGAACGAACGCCAGGCAGCACCACTTAGCAATATCATTGTCTTTCCTATGATGTTTTTGTCGGGCACGTTTTTCCCACGATTTTTGATGCCCGAATGGCTGCAAAATGTTTCCGATTTTTTGCCGCTGACACCAATCATTGATGGCATTAGGCTGATTGCGACGGAAGGCAGGCATCTATGGGAAATCGCGCCGCAACTCGGGCTGACTGTCGTGTGGCTTATCGTTATTTATATCATCGCATTTCGTGTATTCCGATGGGAGTAATAACAGGCGTGCGTGAACCCGTATAAGCGTATGCTATAATATCTGCTATGACCACCACGATCTCTCGCGACGATGTGCTTCACTTAGCAGGCCTTTCGAATTTGCAGCTTTCTGATGATGAAATAGTTGCACTTCAGACTGATATCGGCAATATTCTTGACTACGTGCAGCAACTGAACGAGCTGGATACAAGCGGCATCGAGCCGACATACCAGGTAACAGATCTGGAGAACGTATGGCGCGAAGACGTAGAGCAACCTCATGTGGCTAATCGCGAGGCGTTACTAGCACTTGCGCCCGATCAGACAAATAACCAAATAAAAGTTCCAAAGGTACTGTAATGACAAAAATCGCTGATTATATCGGTGCTTCTGCTGTTGCGAACGTAAAAAAAGCTATAGAGGCAGCAAAGGTGGCTGACGAATATCACGCGCTTTTATCGCTCACTGAAGAACGTGCATTGGAGCGAGCCGATTTGGTTGACAAAGGAGAAATAACCGGTCGACTTGCTGGTGTACCATTTGTTGCTAAAGACAACTTCTTGACGCTTGGCGGCACTACGACCGCGGCAAGTCATTTTCTGGAGAATTTTCATGCACCACTACAAGCAACAGCCATCGAGCGACTCGAAGCAGAAGGTGCGATTTGTATAGGCAAGGCAAACCTCGATGCGTTTGCGCACGGCGGTAGCACAGAAAACTCTGCGTTTGGTCCGACATTGAATGCCGTCGACAAAACCCGTGTTGCAGGAGGCTCATCCGGCGGCTCGGCTGTAGCGACGGCACTTGGCATTGTGCCATTTGCTCTAGGCACCGACACGGGCGGCTCTATCCGTCAACCAGCCAGCTTCAATGGTGTGGTGGGTGTCAAACCAACCTATGGCACCGTCAGCCGATATGGTGTGGTTGCCATGGCGAGTAGTACCGATACTATCGGCTGCTTTGCGACGAACGCCGCGGATGCTGAACTGGTCATGGATATCATGGCGGGTCGAGATGCAAATGACATGACGACACTTCCGGACTTTTTTGAGGTACGGACGACTGGACCAGTCGGCCAAAAAATTGGACTCATAAAGGAGTTTATGACTGACGATGTTGACTCCGACGTCAAAGCACGCGTACTGGATTATGTCGAGCGCATGAAAGCCGCGGGGCATACCGTCGAAGAGGTCAGTTTGCCGATGCTCAAGTACACGCTGGCGATGTACTACATCATCGTACCGGCGGAAGTAACGAGCAATTTGGCGCGTTATGATGGCGTACGATATGGCAACCGTTCCGAGAGTGACAACCTGTCGGAACTGTTTGGTAAGTCGCGCGATGTCGGGTTTGAAGCTGAAAACAAGCGTCGCATTATGATTGGTAGCTATGTACTGTCTAGCGGCTATTTTGATGCGTATTACTTGCAAGCGCAAAAAGCTCGTACGCTACTTATCAATGAATTCAATGAGTTGTTCAAAACATACGATGTGCTTATAGGTCCGGTTACTCCCACGCCTGCGTTCAAGTTGGGCGAAAATACTGCGGACCCTATCAAAATGTATCTATCTGACATCATGACAGTCGGTGCCAGTCTGGCGGGACTACCTGCAATAAGCGTTCCTGCCGGTAGTACAGAAAATGGTTTGCCTATCGGAGTGCAGCTCATCGGTCAACGTAGAAGTGATGCGACACTTTTGGCACTTGCCAAAGACATGGAGGGAGAAGCATAATGGACGCAAGTATCATCATTCTTTTTGCCGTCGTCATTGTACTCGGCGCAGTGTTGTTTGCCATAGTGACGCTTGGAAAGCGTGGGGGTAGGCTTGACGTAGAAAAGTATCGTGTCAAATGGCTCGAAATAGAACAATCCCTGGTTCGAAACAATGAAGCATCGTGTCACATGGCTATCCTGAATGCCGACAAGCTTGTTGATCAGGCACTTCGTGATTTGGGTTTTCCTGGCGAGACGATGGGTGATCGGCTCAAGGCAACTCGCGGTAAGTTGACTCATCGCGAAGAGCTATGGGCTGCACACAAGCTCCGTAACCGTATCGCGCATGAGCCAGATGTCCGCGTCAGCTACAATCAAGCTCGTCGCGCACTCAGCAGCTTCAAGCGAACACTGAAAGATTTGGGGGCGATATAATGACCAATTACCGCATGACCATCGGTATCGAATGCCACGTACAGCTTGCGACGGCAACGAAGCTGTTCAGTCCGGCTGACAACGATGCTCGAGACAAGGAGCCAAACAGCGTCGTTCATCCAATTGATTACGGTCTGCCAGGCATGTTGCCCATCCTGAACCGTGAGGCGGTGAACTTAGCGGTCAAGGCTGGAAAAGCACTCAATGCCAAAATTGCCAACATCAGTCGTTTCGATCGTAAACATTATTTCTATCCCGACTTGCCAAACGGCTACCAGATCACACAGATGTACCAGCCGACCATTCTTGCCGGATGGGTCGATGCGCCGCTGCTTGACGAGCACAAAGACGATGGCTCGGTCAGGGTCCGTATCCATCATGCACACATAGAGGCAGATGCAGGTAAATTGACCCACTATGGCGATTACAGTCTTGTGGATCTCAATCGTGCGGGCACGCCGCTGATTGAAATTGTATCTGAACCCGATATGCACAGTCCTGCTGAAGCCAAGGCGTACGCTGCTGAACTGCATAAACTCATGGTGTATGCAGGCGTGACGCATGGAGATTTGTACCACGGCAATATGCGCTTTGACGTGAATATTTCTGTCGCGCCAGAAGATGCGACCCAGCTGGGTACGCGTGCCGAAGTCAAAAACCTCAACTCGTTCCGTAGTGTTGAGCGCGCCGCCGAATATGAATTCAAGCGTCAAGTTACCCTGCTCGAAAAGGGTGAGCGCGTAGTACAGGAAACTCGCGGCTGGGATGATGCGACTGGCAAGACGACGAGTCAGCGAAGTAAAGAGGACGCGCAGGACTATCGCTACATGCCGGACCCGGATATACCGCCAGTCGTGCTTACCGATGAAGAAATCGAAAAGATTCAGTCAGAGGTGCCGCATTTGCCACCGTATTATCGTGATAAATGGTCAGAACTCGGACTCGACGTATCAGTCGTCAATTCGCTGTTGGCCACGAGATCATATGCCGAGGCGGTCGTCGAGATACAATCTCGCGGCAGCGAACACGCCAAGCGAGTAGCAAACTGGTTTGCGAGCACTGTCGCAAAGTCTCCTGATGATGCAGAGTCTTCCGCACAGGATGAAACGGAAGTAAATATCGATGGCCTGCTGGAGCTCTCGACCATGGTCGAAGCAAACGAACTTTCAAGCACGGCGGCCAAGGAAGTATTCTTGTATATTGTCGATAAGCCTGGAGAAAATGCGCGAACCTACGCCGAGTCGAAAAATCTACTGCAAGTCAGCGATGAAGGTGCGATCGCAGCGATCGTCGACGAGGTGCTTGCCGACCCAGCGAGTCAAAAAGCCGTCGAAGACATCCGTGCTGGCAATGACAAGGCCATCGGCTTCCTTGTCGGTCAAATTATGAAGAAGTCTCAGGGCAAGGCCAACCCTGCTTTGGCGCAAAAGCTTATCCGAGAACGGCTGTGATATACTAAAAATATCGAAGGGGGATTCTTATTATGAAAAAACCGACTAAAGCAATTATTGCTGCGGCGGGATTTGGTACGCGGTTTCTGCCGCAGACAAAAGCCATGCCCAAAGAAATGCTGCCACTTATCGACAAGCCTATCATTCAGTATGTCGTTGAAGAACTCGTAGATGCTGGAGTGAAAGACATTATCATTGTCGGCAGTAGCAACAAGCGTGCGATCGAGGATCATTTCGATGTGCCGAGCGAGGATTTGCTTGCGAATTTACGTGCAGGCGGCGACAAGAAAAAGCCATACATCGACCTGCTGGAAGAAATATCTGATTTGGCAAATTTCATTTATGTCCGTCAAAAGGGTCCATATGGCAACGCAACACCCCTGGCATGCGCAGCCCATTTGATCAACCATGACGAGCCGTTCTTTTACACGTTTGCGGATGACTTTTTCGTCGCTTCTCCCAGCCGCTTCAGCCAGATGGTAGATGTTTACGATCAACATCGAAAGCCAGTTCTTACATGTAAGCGCGTCCTCGAAGATGATGAGTACGATCGTTATGGCATTGTCGCTGGTGAAGAACTTGGTGATGGCCTGCTAAAGATGTCTCACATCGTTGAAAAACCGGGCAAGGCAGATGCTCCGTCAAACATGGCATCAGTGAGTAGTTACTTGCTGGAAGGGTCGTTCTTTGACTATATCGACCGCGCCAAGGAGGCATACGATGAAGCCAGTGGCGAGTTCAATCTGCAGCCTATCATGCAGCAAATGATCGACGATGGTCATGAACACTTGGCCATGGAGGTCAAAGATGGTCGTTACTACGATACCGGCAACAAACTGGAATATGTCAAAACAGTCATTGATTTCGGTCTTCGTCACGAAGAAATGGGCGACGACCTACGCAACTATCTGACCGAACGCTTAAAATAGTGTAAAATAGTAACTATGGACTGGGCATATGTACTCGTCATCATCTTATCAATTTTTTTGGCACTGTTCCTGATACTAGGTATCATACTCGTGATTCTGCTCATCAAGGTCACGCTACAAATCAAATCCGTTACTGACTCGGCCAAGCGTACGGCCGTCGATATAGAGGGGCTGGTATCAAACGCGCGTAAATTCGCTGGTGCTGGTATGCTTGCCAAAGTACTGATGGGTCAGGTCAAGAAAATCAAGAAAAAGCGAAAGGACGGATAAGTATGGGTAAAAAATTAGCATTGGGTGCAGTTGTGGGAGCGGTAGCAGGAGTTGTCGCAGGTGTATTGATGGCACCAAAAAGCGGCAAAGAAACACGTGGTGATATCAAAAAGACTGCCGACAATCTGAAAAAGAAGGCCATCAGCAAAGCTCATCACACTTCCAAGAACTCAAAAGCAAAGAAGTAGTATGGCAGAAGAGAAGAAGCGTAAAAAACCGTTGTCGTTTATCAAGAGGTTTTTCCGTGATCAACGCATGGGTGCGCGTCGTACCGTCATCGAAGAGATGTTCAATGACTACTACGATGACCGCCGTAACATCTACAAGATGAATTTCATCCGTGGTCTATTCTTTGGTCTCGGCAGTGTGCTTGGTGCCACAGTTGTCGTCGCGCTCGTTGTGTGGGTTCTCAGTTTCTTCGTGCAAATCCCCGGCATAGGCGATGCCGCCCAGCAAGCCAAAGACGAAATCCAATCCCGCCAAAACCGGTAACCTTATTGCCACGCCCCGGAGTAATTGAACTACGACAAACCGATAGTTTTATTTTTGTCAAAAAAGTTTCGAATGATTCATCATGAAAAAAAGTTACAGATACATTTATTGTAATATTTACAATAAACTATGTTTTTGACATAAAAATAACAGATAAGCATTTGCAAAAATCTCGAAATATGATTTATCTGACAGAGGTAGGTACTGTGGAAAACTACGCTGTCGTCGCCTCTTGCTTTTTTGTTCAATTAGGTAGATTTTAAAAGTGTACGTAAGCAAGGGGTGTGTACAATGAAAATTCGGTTCAAAAAAACAAAGTGGACGCCTAGAAAAACGTCCTACATATTGATCGCCGGAGTTATGGCGTTCACCATCGCGCAGCCATCGTATATGATGGCGCTTTTTAATTTATTTAATCCGCCAAAAGTAGCGCCACTTTACTCTGAAAAAGTAGCACAGACTTTGCCTCAAGCGGCTGGGTCGTTCGCTCCGGTCTTGCTCGACAATCCTAAATCTGCGACCGAAATCGAAAAGCAATATGTCGACGGACGGCTACCGAGTGGCGTGCAACGCATGCATGAGATTACTGATTTGCGTACAGAATATACCAGTACGTATCTAAACAGCGATGGTACGAGAACTATGGAATACAGCACCATCCAACAGAATTATCGCGAGAATGGACAATGGAAGAGGATAAACAATAAACTGGAATCGTTTACTGACTCCTCTGGCAAGTTGAGTTTTCGCGGCAGTGCTGGTAATGCCAGTGCCAGTCTCCGCTCGCTCCACGCGGGCATTTCTCTGGTTGGCGGGTCTGATAGTATCGTACTCAAACCTGTGGGTACGACCGATGTCAAACCCGAGAAAGTAGATGACTCTACGGTTATCTACAAGGATGCATGGCCAGGCGTGGACCTCCGGTACGAACTACGAGGAGGCATGGTCAAAGAATACACGGTCATCAGGGAGAAGTCGGCTCAAACAACCTTCGACTACACAGTGTCCGGTGGTAAGGTAATAGCCGACCCGGAGACGAAAGGCGCATTGGCAGTCGAAGGAGTCGATGGGTATCATTTCAGCCCGCTGACCCTCGAAGTCAATGAGCGGGGTATTATCAGCGAAGAGCGAGTGACGCAACGACCAACAGCTGATGGTATACGTGTTAGCTTGGACAGCGCATGGTTTAAATCGCAACCGGCTTCGGCCTTTCCTATGGTCATTGACCCGTCATGGACATCCAGCGATCCAAATACGACGTACAAAATGTATAAATCCAATGGAACCTATTGCGCACCGACATCATGCTATGCGAATACGGGCTCATTATACGACGGCGGCTGGAAGCATTGGCGCACCTACATCAAATTTCCCTATACGCAGCTCAATAACAAATACGTTATCAGCGCGAATATGAAAGGTACGTATAAAAGTGGTATCGGTGGCAGCACGACGGCAAGCAAGACGATGTATCTTGGAGAAGCAAGCTGCTCAAATGGATTCAACTGTTTTGGTACGCAAGTCGGCTCCAAGTCTGGCGTGACGACAAACTTTAGCATACCATTCACGACGAAACTACGAAGCCTGGTCAATGCTGACGACTACAGTACGTGGTGGAGCATCAAAGGGCAGGAAGGTTCCGCGGTTTCATACAAACCATATACAGTCATAGTCGCAAGTGTCACATATGACAATCCGACGCCCATGGCAAATGTAAATTCGGCCACTCCGAAAACCGGCTCAGTCATTACCCATACGCAGCCAAGCTTGAGAGTGAATCCTGTTACCGATACTGATGGTCCGGCACAGTACTATTTCCGTGTCGCAACGGGTAGCAACGCCGAATCTGGCGTCGTCATAAACTCCGGCTGGATCAGTGCCAACCAATGGACCGTGCCAGAGTATCTTCTGCAAGATGGCACGACTTACTACTGGCATGTCTATACGCGCCAGAACACATCAGCTCCCATTACTCATCCGAGCTCAAACTGGGCACGCTCATTCAAGATTGATTTGCGCACTGGTAAGGACAGTACGCAGGCGTATGATACGGTTGGTCCGGTCGATGTCGATCTCGCTACTGGCAACCTGACTACTTCCGTACAGTCGCATTCTATCAGTGCGCTTGGCGGAGACATCGGGCTCAATCTTGACTACAATACACCGGCACTCTCGCGACCAGGCTTATCCGCGCAGTATTGGAACAATGATTCGCACTCGGGATCTGCACTACTTACGAGAAACGATCAGAATATCGCGTTTGACTGGGGGAACGGCACGCCGGATCCATTAATTACGACCAACGCATTTTCTGGTCGCTGGACCGGGTATATCACGCCAGACCAAAGCGGAAATTATGCGTTTGGCTGCTATGTCAATGATACTTGTAAGGTTTGGGTCAACGATGTTCTCCAGGTCAACCAAACGGCTATCGGTGAAAGTTTTGGTAGCCCCATTCACTTGGAAGCTGGCGTGCCAGTAAAGTTCAAAGCAGAGATGGTAGAATTAGCAGGTTACGGTCTCGTATCTGTCAAAGTAAACGACGGTACTGGGGCAAAAGTTATACCCGCGTCATGGTTCAGTACCGAGCCGCAGCAATTCAAGCAACAGTACGGACTCAAGGGGTGGTACTACAATGATCCCGCAAGTACCTATACTTTTCCGGGAGACTCCTATGACTCATCACGGCTCATGATGGTGCGCAGCGACAACAAGATTAACTTCAACTGGGGCGCAGGAAGTGCTTCACCAGGATTGCCATCAGACAAATTTATGGTTCGTTGGAAGGGCTATCTTACAGTACCGATTACAGGAAATTATAAACTCGGTGCCGAGGCAGACGATCGTGTGAAAGTTTATCTAAATAACGATAGCGGCAATCCAGAAATTAATCGGTGGTCAAGTTCTGCGGTCGCAACATTGTGGAGTGGTGACATAAGCCTTACGAAGGATCAGCCTATCCCGATAACCATAGAGTACGAGGAGCAGTCGGGTACTGATTCCAAGTTTCGACTATTGGTCAATCCACTAGGCACCGGTGCACAGGAAATGCCAGTCACATGGCTCACGCCGGGCGCAAACATATTACCAAACGGCTGGGCTATGTCTGTGGGCCTAGGGGGTGCGAGGTTTGAGCAGTTGCAGGCAAAAAGCGACTCTGCAACTCTTTCTGATAGTTCTGGCCAGAAATACGAATTCAAATATGATACGGCCAAGAAGGCGTATACGCCACCCAAGGGCGAAGAAGCAACCTTGGTAGTCAACCACGATGGTAGCTACACTCTTTCAGATATCGATGGCAGTACCTATCTGTTTGATGCCGAAGGTAAACTGACATCATATGTAGGACCGCAGGATGACCGTCAGCCTGCCGCGCTCAAATACGAATATACGGACAGCCCGCATCGACTTCACAAAATCATCGACGGTGTCGATCCAAGCCGTTACGGTCAGCTGTATTATGCTGGTGACCCGGAGTGTGTCACAGGAGCGGGGATGCACGCCGCGCCAGCCGGTATGCTCTGCGCGTTTATCACGACAGACGGCGACGCTACATACTTCCAGTATTTCAACGAACAGCTTGCGCGAGTTGAGACCCCGGGCGATGCCTATGAGGACTTTGGCTATGACAACGATTATGGTCGGCTTATCTCGTACCGCGACGTGCTGGCAAACGATGCCGTGTCCTACGGTGTGCGCGACAACGACGCCGAAGTGCTGACGCAGATTACCTACGATGGTCTCAGTCGCGTCAGTTCGGTCACGGCACCTGCGCCGACCCCGAGCGCGAGCCGTATGCAGCATACGTTTGACTATGTCGATTCAGTCACGGGTGACACCGACACAGGCATCACCGAAATGCATGTCACGGGTGCGAGCGAGCCCAACGGCTTTATGCAGCGTGTCAAATACGACAGCAAATTCCGCACTATAGAGCAGACGGATAACGCCGGGCTAGTCACTACCACCACATGGCATGCCGATAAAGACATGGTGCTGAGTATGACCAATCCGCTTGGACTCATGTCTACGACCATCTACGATAAAGATGATCTACCTACCGACGAGTACGGTCCTGCGCCGAGCAGCTGGTTCGACCCGGATACGCGAGTGCCGCTTAGCGCGCATGTCGACGACGTGCCGCATAGCGAGACCAAGTACGACGAAGGTATCGTCGGTCCAAATATCAGCTGGTACAACTATAAAGCTGCTCCGGATACATCGACTACGCCAGACTCCGGCGGATCACTATTTGGTGCTCCACGGCTCAACACCACTGGTATCAACGCCAGCGCCGGGGTACTGTCGGCAGACATTGCTTCGCCTGCGATCACCCAGGATACCAATTTCACTGGCGTCGGTTATCGTATGACCGGCAAGCTGCATCTGCCAAACGGCACATACTCCATCCGCGCCAAGACGACAGACGGTATCCGTGCATGGGTAGACGGCGCACTGGTGCTAAACGGCTGGCACAATGCCAGCAACCGTACGGTCAGCGGCATCACGACGTTCACCGTAGCAAACGGCGACATAAAGGACTTCCGCGTCGATGTCTATCATAGAGACGGTGCCACTGGTGATTTCAAGCTAGAACTCCAGCAGACAAGTGGATTCACTTGGACGGACGACTGGTCGAGCTGGCTGAAGCCAGGGTATAATCTTACAACGTCAGAAAAGGCGTACGACAGTGCTCTTAGTGATACGGAAACGAAAACAGAGTACAGCAACCCAAGCTACGGCACGGTATCCAAAACCATTATCGACCCAAGTGGCCTGAATTTGCAAAACCAGGCGGCATATGAGACTCCAGGTGCTGGCTACTTACGACAAACGAGTCGTACGATGCCTGGTGGAGCAGACTATACATATAGCTATTATGGTGCTACAGAGGCAGTAGACAATCCATGCACAGTTGAAAATGATGCAGTTAGTCAGGCTGGTCGTGCAAAGAAAAAAGTGGAACCCGATCCTGACGGAGTGGGTTCGCAAGCTGCTAGAGAATCTGAAATGGTTTACGATACATCAGGAAACATTGTCGCCTCTCGGTCTAATAACGATGCGTGGACATGCTTCACATATGACGATAGGGGGCGCTTAGTGGAGTCGGTACAACCTACAGTGAATGGACGACCGGGCCGAACCGTACAGTCGACATACGTCGTAGATAACAATCCTCTGAAAAGCAAAATTACAGATTCTGTTGCGGGAACGATTGAAACGACAGTTGATTTGTTGCATAGAGTTGCAGCAACGCAAGATGTGTGGGGCAACATATATACTCTTACTTTTGATGACTTTGGTAATGTGACTCAAAAAACAAGTCCCCTAGGCACCGAAACATATACATACGATTCTCTATACAAAGTAACCGACTACAAACTGAGTGGTATCACACTTGCAATACTCACATACGATAGTTATGGACGAGTAGACACTATAGTGTATCCTGAAGCGAAAGATGGTTTGGGCAATACGCTTGTATTAACTCAGGTTAAGTATGACAGTCTAGAGCGTAATAACGGATTCACCTACGAGACATCAGACGGTAAAACTGTGAATGAAACGCTTGCTTTGTCGCAACTAGGCAAAGTTATGGGCGTGACTCATTCATATGACACGCAGACACTCGTAAGTGACTTTAGCTATGATGGAGTGGGACGATTAACTTCAGCGATTGTGGGCGAAACAAGATTTGACTATGGCTACGCCGCGCCGGACAGTACTACCTGCAGCACGAACCTAGACAACAATGCGAACGCACATCTGAACAGCAATCGCACATCGTACACGGTAACTAATGATACGACAAGTGCTATCATTGCAGACGAAAAGCTCTGCTACAACTACGCAGACCAACTGACATATAGCACAGACGCAAATATCGGTGAACCGGCTTACGATGATCATGGAAACACGGTATCTTTCGAAGGAAACGGATCGGCACTGACGTTCGAGTATGACGCAAGCGACCAAAACATAGCGGTTGCGCAAGGCGCGAAGCGAACCGAATATGTAAAATCTACCAGCGGAGGTTTGTTGCGCAAGAAAGAATACGATTCAAATTCTCTCGTGGCTTCGTATCGATATGTTGCAGGTGGTACAATTTTGCAAACCTGCTCACTGACAGATGACAATGACTGTACGACGATAGATAAGTATATCTCGCTGCCAGGAAATGTCTTATTAACTCTCTCACCGAATAATCCAGACACAGACAAACAGACTGTTTATTCACTGAAAAATTATCATGGAGATACCCTACTGACACTTACCGGTGAGGGTAAAGCTGCCAGTGGACTCGATAAACTGTTAGCTTACGGTCCATTCGGTGAAAAACTGATTGCAGGTACGGCAGGAACCACAACGGAAGACCCGCTAAACGCAACAGATAGCACCATGGGGTGGGCTGCCGATCCGGCCAGGAAGCAAGATGGACGGTACACTACCACATTTGTACAGATGGGAGCTAGGGTGTATGTTCCGACGCTAGGAAGATTTCTCCAAGTTGATCCGATAGAAGGAGGAACGCTGAACGCATATGTTTACGCGCATGATCCCGTCAATGGACATGACTACTCTGGACTCCTCTGGGGCTTCGTGGTGAAGGTGGTGCAACACGGCTCAAAAGCAATTGATATGGTCAAGAAGGTGGTCAATGCTGCTGTTACTGTGGCCAAAGCTATAGTGAAATCTCCCGCCGGCAAGTCGCAGGCTCGCTCTTCAGCACGCTCATATGGAGGCAACGCTTTGCAAAAAGGAGCTGTTAATAAAATACCAACTAAAGCTAGGACGATTGCGAAAACTATTGAGCATACTGGAAAATCACCCTACAGGATGGCACCATATTCCAATGATGGCAGAGGAGGCACCCAGCTGTTACCAAGAATCAACCCCGGAACCCTCAAGACAGTGAGATATACAGAACATGATATAAGACCAGTGATAGACCCAAAGAAGCGAGGGCTAGAGAGAATTGTTAGTGGCGATGATGGCTCGATATGGTATACGTCAAACCACTACAATCACTTTACGAGAATAAAATAAAGTAGTATAAATAGACCTATTCTTATGATAAACGATGAATATATAACGCAATTAATTATAGATCTCAAAAAATGCGGAATACGTTTTGCAGACGGCCTAGCTAGTAGTAGGATTAATGAAATAGAATCAAAACTCGAAGGAGCAATACCTTCTGGCTTGAGACTTTTACTTAATCATGCTCTGCCCGTGAGTTCCAGTAGTGGCAATGGTTATTTTCCTGATTGGAGAGATGATCTAGACAAAGTCATCAGCGAGTATTATTCACTCGTGGATGACTATCTGCTCTCTGATATTGACAGTGGTGGGTTCTGGCACAAAATCTTGGGCGAAAAACCCGATGATATAGAAGAAGCCAAAGAACAAGCATTGCAAGTCATTCACAGCTGGCCAAAACTTATGCCAGTTTTTGCACATCGTTTCGTAGTTGTTGGCGTAGAGGAGAGTCCCGTCTTTTCGTACCACGGTCCACTGGACACCATCTACTATGGTTATGATTTACCTGGATATTTACATCAAGAATTTGGCGTTTCCAAGCCAGACTGGGCTAAAAAAGAGCCAGTCCCTATTGATAAATGGGATGAACTATTTTTTGGTTAAATTTTAGTTCCAGAGAGTTCTAGGGTTCCAAGGGTTCCAAGGTTTATTCGTGGAAATAAAAGCTATATTGTATAGTTATTTCATGC
>CAZAUF010000009.1:0-24467 GCA_964488555.1 uncultured Candidatus Saccharibacteria bacterium
AGTCTGGGCCGTGTCTCAGTCCCAGTCTGGCTGATCATCCTCTCAGACCAGCTAACGATCGTCGACTTGGTAGGCCATTACCCTACCAACAATCTAATCGTACGCGGGCCGCTCCCAAAGCGCCGAAGCTTTAATCCGAAGACCATATGCGGTATTAGCTCCGGTTTCCCGGAGTTATCCCTCACTTTGGGGCACGTTCCCACGCGTTACTCAGCCGTCCGCCGCTCGCCGACACCTCTCACAATTCCCTCCTCTTGGCTCTCGAGATATATTTGGTTATCCGAAAGCTTTCCTCCTTCGTTAAAGATGCGGCTAATTTTCTAAAGAAAATCCCCGCGTCCTGTCTCGAAAGAAGAGAAGTGAACAGTGAGAGGCTCGCTGCCGCTCGACTTGCATGTATTAGGCACGCCGCCAGCATTCATCCTGAGCCAGGATCAAACTCTCCATAAAATGATACGTATAGCTCGTATCAAGCTCAAATAAACTGACGATGATATTGCACAACTAAACTGTTAATGAACATTCCACTCAGGCATCATTAGATGATAAGTGGCTTGTATACCATCTGTTCAACTCGCATTCGTTGGCTATCGCTCTCCTGTCTCTCGAATAAGACTGGCGACCAGACTGTTACCAATCATACCTCTAAATAGAGGTCAGGTCAAGGGTTATTTTTTACTTTTTTATGAGCGAGTTACAAAAAATACAAAAAGGCCTGTCGCCAACCCTATAACGGCTCCTCCCGCTACCTCTAGCGGCTCATGTCCTTTAGCTGCTCGCGGTAGCTTCACCTTACTCTTTTGCTCCCTTATGAGCGACTGGATGGCTTCACCTTGCTCACCAGCTGAGCGACGCACCATAACTGCATCGTACATAACTATCGCTGCAAAAAGTGTAGCAATAGCAAAAATACCACTCTCTATCCCCTCCACTAATCCAATAGTCGTCATGAGTGCTATGACAGCTGCAGTGTGCGAACTTGGCATGCTGCCGGAACGGTACAACTGACGAACGTCCACCGTGCCCCACTGTCTGACGTTTGCAATCAAGAACTTACCTCCTTGAGAAACTACCCAGGCGAGTACTATAGCGGTGAGGTAAGGGGGAAGCATGACGGACTACTCGTCTCCAGCACTTTCCTCTTTGCTGTCTTTGGCTTGTTCAGACATGATACCCAATGATGCAACAGCATCACCCTCTGCTAACCTCATAATTCTTACACCTTGAGTTGTCCGTCCAAGCGTTGGGATATCTTTGAGGCTAACTCGAATCGTTTGACCTTTTGAGGAAATCATGAGCACCTCGCTAGCTCCCTCCTCAAGTGTCCGCACATCGATAATCGGTCCAGTCTTCGCCGTTACAACAGCAGCTTTTATACCGATACCTCCTCGTTTATGCGCAGGGAAGTTGGCGACCTTTGTAGCCTTGCCATAACCATTCTCACTAATAACCAATAGGCTGCGTTGATCGTCAGACACGATATCCATTCCCACTACATGATCATTCGGGCGAAGACGCACGCCTCGTACGCCACGCGCAGCACGACCCATCGGACGAGCATCCCTTTCATTGAAACGAATCGCTTGACCAGCAGATGTAGATATAATTACATCGTTCTCGCCAGTCGTTCTTTGAATCCACCTCAATTCGTCACCTTCGTCCAACCTAATGGCTATGAGTCCATTTGTACGAATATTTGCATAGTCTTTAAGTGGTGTTTTTTTGACTGTACCCTTACTTGTTGCCATAAACAGGTAACCATCGTCTTTAGCGTTCTTTTCGTGACGGATAATCGATGTAATTTTTTCTTCTGGTTGTAACTGAAGTAGATTCACCGCTGCAACACCTTTCGCAGCCAAGCTTGCAGCAGGGACTTCATATGCTTTCAAGCGAAACACACGACCCTTATTGGTGAAGAAAAGGAGGAAATCGTGCGTACTTGCTGGCACGAGCTGCGCAATAATATCCTCTTCTTTAGTCGTCATACCCCGCTTACCCTTGCCTCCGCGGTGCTGACGTCGATACTCGTTTAGCAATGTGCGTTTAATATAATTTTCCGTTGTTAAAAGTATAACGCTCTCTTCTTCAGGAATGAGCTCTTCATCACTGAACTTTCCGAGTTCATGATTGATGATTTTACTACGACGCTCATCGCCGTATTTTTCTTTCATCTCTAGAAGCTCGGTCTTAATAATATTCAAGATTTTTTGTTCATCAGCCAAAATACCTTCAAGTTTCTTTATGAGTGCAAGTAGTTCATTGAGTTCATTCTCAATAGCTTCACGCTCAAGACCAGTCAGCCGACGAAGTTGCATCGCCAATATCGCTTTGGCTTGTATTTCACTCAATTTGAATTTCGCTATCAAAGCCTTTTCGGCCTCATCCTGCGTCTTACTTGCGCGAATCGTCTTGATAACTTCATCAATATGGTCAAGAGCTATTTTATAACCCTCTAGGATATGAGCGCGCTCTTTCGCCTTACGAAGTTCAAACTCAGTACGACGACGCACCACCAGTTGTCGATGCTTCACGAACTCACCCAGCATCTCTTTAAGTCCGAGGACCCTTGGCTGCACTCCGTCTACGAGAGCAAGCATATTGAAGTTGAAACTCGTCTGGAGTGGCGTTAACTTGTAAAGCTGATTGAGTAGCTTTTTAGGGTAAGCATCCTTTTTGAGCTCTATTACTACACGCACTTCACCACGAGCACTCTCATCACGTAAATCACTAATACCATTGAGCTTTTTGTCTTTTACAAGCTCAGCGATTTTTTCAATAAGTGATGCCTTATTTACACCATAAGGCACCTCGCTAACCACAATCTGGTGACGGCCTTTCTTGGTTTCTACGATATCAGCCACAGCACGCATCGTGACACTACCGCGGCCAGTCTGGTACGCTTGTTTCATTGGAGCTCCACCATAGATCGTTGCACCCGTAGGAAAATCAGGACCTTTGACGTGCTGCATGAGATCATCAATAGTCGCATCCTCGTTGTCTATGAGTTCTACTGTGGCGTCCACAAGTTCGCTAAGGTTATGCGACGGAATATTTGTCGCCATACCTACCGCAATACCAATCTGACCGTTTAGGAGTAGGTTTGGAAGTTTTGCAGGAAGAACCACAGGTTCTCGCTCTGAACCGTCGAAGTTATCGCGAAAATCAATCGTGTCTTTATCGATATCAACAAGCATCTCGTCAGCTGGCTTAGCCATACGCGCTTCCGTATAGCGCATCGCTGCCGCTTCATCCCCGTCCATCGAGCCAAAGTTACCCTGTCCCTGAATAAGCGGATAACGTAGCGACCAACCTTGGGCAAGGCGCACCATTGAGTTGTAAATCGCCGAATCACCGTGTGGGTGATACTTACCCATGACATCACCAACAATACGTGCGCTTTTTACAAATTTACTCGTTGAACGATTACCATTTTGATTCATTGAATACAAAATGCGTCGATGAACCGGCTTCAAGCCATCGCGAACATCCGGCAGCGCACGATCAATAATAACGCTCATCGAATAGCGGAAGAAGCTATCTTCCATCACCTTTTCGAGCGTGCGATGCTCAAGGCCAGGTGTTTCAACAATATCCCCTTCAATTGGCATATCGTCATTCATTGGTGCTGTGTTTGTCGTCTTGTCTTCGTCCATATTTCCGTCCTATACGTCCAGTTCTTCCAGATCAGCATCTTTTGCCCGCGCTTGGATAAATGTTTTTCGCAAACTCACTTCGTCGCCCATCAATTTAGTAAAGATAGCATCGGCACGCTCAGCATCTTCTACCTTTACCTGTATGAGTACTCTATTCTCAGGATTCATAGTCGTTTCCCAGAGCTGCTCAGCATCCATCTCACCCAGTCCCTTAAAGCGTGACACAGTAACACCTGCTTGCTTGATTTGGTCTTCACTATCATCGACAGCAACACCACGAGTTTTCCTATCTTCCACTATACTGGTGAGTGCCTCCTCAAGCTCTTGTTCATCATAAACATATTGCTTCTTCTGACCTTTATTGATACTGAAAAGCGGAGGTTTTGCGAGGTACACATACCCGCCCTCGACCACTTCCCTCATGTATCGGAAGAAAAACGTAAGCAGAAGTGTGGCAATGTGACTACCGTCAACATCAGCGTCGGTCATAATGATAATCTTATGATAACGAAGACCATTGATATCAAACGAATCGCCGATACCAACACCAAAAGCCTGGATCATCGCAACGATTTCTTTATTCGCAAACATCTTATCCAAGCGAGCACGTTCTGTGTTGAGAACTTTACCACGCAATGGCAAAATCGCCTGCGTTCTGTTGTCACGGCCCTCTTTGGCCGAGCCAGCCGCAGAATTACCCTCTACGATGTAGATTTCACTTTCTTCAGCATTCTTACTGGAGCAGTCCCACAACTTTCCAGGAAGTCCCATGCCATCGAGTGCACCTTTGCGCAATACATTGTCACGAGCTGCACGTGCGGCCTTGCGGGCTCGTGCAGCCAGTAGCGACTTGTTGACAATTTTCTTTGCCGCATCTGGATTTTCTTCCAAATAGTAGGCAAAATATTCGTTCATAACCTGCTCTACATAGCGACGAACCTCGGGATTGCCTAGCTTATTCTTTGTTTGACCTTCAAACTGTGGATCGGGGAGCTTTACGAGGATGATTGCCGTAAGACCCTCACGTATATCATCGCCAGTGAGATTGTCCTCTTTCTCCTTCAATAGACTGTTTTTACGTGCGTAATCATTAATGACACGAGTAAGTGCCGTACGAAAGCCGACAAGATGTGTTCCGCCATCTGGTGTAAGTACATTGTTTGCAAAAGGCTTTACCATTTCAACGAAGGTATCATTGTATTGCACTGCAATTTCAACCATCGAATCTTCTACTTGCTTTTCTACATAGAAGACGCCATTATCAATGACCTCTTTTCCTATATTCAAGTGTTTGACATAACTCTGGATGCCGCCCTCAAAATAAAATGCCGCGCGTTCTTTGCTTCGCTCATCGCGGACAGCTACATAAACACCTTTAGTGAGATAGGCTTGATGACGCAAATAGTCAACGACCCATTTATAATCAAACTCAACTGTTTCCTTGAAAATAGTTGGGTCCGGATAAAATGTGATGCTTGTGCCCGTTGGCCTGTCGGTTTTACCGAGCTTTTTCAGGGGTACCTTTGTCGCCCCTTGTTCAAACTCAATACGATATAACTCACCGTTCTTTACGACTTCAGCAATGAATTTTGTCGACAATGCATTAACAACACTTGAACCGACACCGTGTAAACCGGAAGACACCTTATAACCGCCGCCGCCAAACTTACCGCCAGCGTGAAGCACAGTCAATACTGTCTCGAGTGTACTGAGACCTGTTTTTTGATGTTTATCAACAGGAATACCACGTCCGTTATCGGTGATAGTTACACCACCATCTTCACGTAGAATGACGTCTACTTTAGAAGCATAGCCAGCAATCGCTTCGTCGATTGAGTTATCAGCAATCTCCTTGATTAAGTGGTGCACACCATCGTAACCAGTGCTACCAATGTACATTCCGGGACGTTTACGGACGGGCTCAAGACCCTCGAGAACCTGAATTTGGGACGCATCATAAGCGTCAGCAGTCTGTGTTTTTGCCATTACTCCCTCACTGCAAACTTTTCAGCCATTTACATTTTCCCCATTATACCGCAAAACTATTGCTCACTCAAGCACTTGTATTGAACACAATTCTTATGCTAATGTACTACATAAGAGGTAATAAGAACACAAAAACTCATCGTGTTTAGGAAGTTGGTATCAAATCTCCCGTACAGTCCCGCCCTCATTTCTGAGGTTGGTTTTTATGCACGACGTCTAAAAGACGAAGACGTCACACGGCGTGTCACTGTTCTGTTTGTTGCCTTGACCTTCATTATGCAATCATTGGCAGTATTCTCTCCACCAGAATCAGCCAATGCCTCCAGTGAACAAGACATCATACGAGGTGGTGTTCGCGATTTAAATGATTTTCTCATACGATACGACCACAATGAGGACGACATCAAAGATATTTATAGTACCGTGGGCGTTAGTCGCACTGAGATAGCTGCTGCACGTCCTGGTACTATCAGTGCGCACGACAATACCTACATTATGAGCCGCTACGGCCAGTTTAGTTCATCTACTAAAGAAATCAGCATGTCTTACCAGCGTAGTGCCGGTGGAGTTGGCGTGCGCTATTTTAGCCCACTAGCAGAAATGGGCGACTCTAGCCAGGTATACAGGGGTTGGATTGGAAAGTCTGCCAGTCTGGGTTGGTTCGGTATCGTTCAGTCAAATGGCAGTCTCGCTACACGCGGTATTCCTACCACCTTTAGTCCTACGGATATGAATTCAGTGGATGCCGTTAAAACCCTTTCGGCATATAACCTCACACAGAACTCTCCCGCTGAGAAGACAAGTGCAAAAGCTCTCGATAAAATCAGTTACACCTTGACTCTGTCCAATCCACGACAGACCTCTGTAGTGGGTAAATTTGACACCCGTATAGCAGACATCCTCGAGTACAGTACTCTTATCGATGCGGGCGGAGGGAAATATGACCAGACTACCCGCACGCTAAGCTGGCCTCAGACAGAACTAGCACCTGGACAATCGCAAGAACGCACCTTTGTCATCCAACTACTGGCGACAATGCCTGAAACAAGCAAGGGTACCAGTAATCCTGGTTCATATGACTGTAGACTCTCACTAGTGTTTGGTAATGCACATCACACGCAAGTAGAGTGTCCAATGATCAAGGGTGTGGAAGCTATGTTTTATCAGTTGCCTTGGATAGGAACTGGCGGGAATCTGATTTTCATGGCGGTATTGGCAACTATAGTTCTGTTCTTCGCTGTCAGGACGCGCCAGCTCAAAAAGGAGATCCGTATTATCCGCCACAACTTCAATACTGGTATAATCTAAGCATAAGCAAGGTGGTGTAAAAGTGTCAGAAAAAGAAACGCAGGTTGCGGACTCACACAATAAGATAAGTGAGGCCGAACAATTCGGTGAACTTGCTCACGAACGTCGTGAAGCTATGCGTGACGCCCTAGAGCGAGCAGAGCGTAAACATAAGACTCGTCACTCTGAACGTGAAGTTCTAGCAAAAGCTCGAGAACTAGCAAAAAAAGTAGAAACAGCCGACTCGAACAAATCTACATCACCAGCTGAGCGTAGAAAAGGACCTATAGGCAAAAAACAACTGGAGAGCAGCTTCAAGACTCAAATGAAGTACGCCAAAAATGATATGACCTTCAATGAGCGTGTCATTAGTACAATCATTCATGCAAAACCCGTGGAGAAAACAGCAGACTTTGTCAGTGCGACCATCGCTCGACCTAACGCCATGCTCAGTGGTAGTATCGCGGCATTTATTGGCATCACCGCTCTTTATTTCATTTCTAAATACTACGGCTTTCAATTATCTGGCTTCGAAACAATCGGTGCTTTCATTGCCGGTTGGATAGTGGGCATACTGTATGACTACTTCTCGGTGATGATCCGAGGTCCCCGCAAATAGACCTGACTACTTACCTTAAGCGAATACTTACTTCTTGTGCCTCTTGTGTCTGCGGGGGCTCTGTCTTTTTAGGCTGTGCTTCGTCTTCTTTCTGAGCTGGTGCTCTCTCCGGAGCTGTCGATGAAGACTCCGGAGTCAGAGCTTCCGGCTCTGATGAGGAGACGGGTGATGGCGACTGCTGCAGTGGAGATATAGATACACTTGGTGAGGATGGGGGTGATGATTCTGGCGTCATCTGTAGACTAGTCGAACTGCCTCCTCCGATGGCAGGAAGGGGTGGCTGTTGCACAGTAGGTGCTGAAGGTCTTGGCGGTGGCTGAATACCTGTCGATGTCGACCCCGGTGTTGAACCATATGGCGACACAGGCGCACCTTTAGGAGGCTGAGATGCAAGCTTTTGACGCTTCGCTAGCCACTCGTCAAGGAAAGATCCACCACCGCTCGGTGGCTTTGCTTGAGCAGGCATCCTACCTCCTGAAGGCAGTCTAGGGCGTTGTGGTCTTGGAGGTTCTAAACGAGTGAATATCTCTTTCTCTACAACCGCTCTACTAAAGCCGTATTTGGTCGCAGAAAGTCGCTTCATGGCATCAGCTAGTTGAGGATTATCCTGGGTCATTGGCGGTAAGAGAGTCATACTGAACGGTGCTGAAGGCATATTATTGATCATAACAGAGGCGATCGACTGAAAGTTTGGTAATTTTGTCAAATCTTCAGCATCAAAAACCGGTTGGAATTTTTTCACCATCAGTTCCGCATCAGTCACGCCAATACGACCGCTGATAACAGTACCCACGTTACCAATGATTGCTTCCCGAATTTTGTCAGTAAGTTGCGTCATGAACTGATTACCAAGCACAAGATTTAGCCGGTACTTACGAGCCTCAGAGAGGATCGATTCGAAACTATCTGTCGCAAAGTTTTGAAACTCATCCACGAAAAGACAGAAGTCTTTACGCTGCTCTTCCGCCACATCAGCACGACTCATGGCTGCAACTTGAAACTTCATGACAAAAATCATACCTAAGAGCTTAGAGTTAAGCTCACCCATCTTGCCTTTGGAAAGGTTAACAAGCAAAATCTTATTGCTATCCATAATATCTCGCAAATTGAAGCCGCTTTTCCGTTGTCCCATGATATTACGCATCATTGTGTTAGACATGAACGGCCCAAACTTACTCACTACCCAACTCGTCACCTCTCCAGATTCGTTTGACCGCTGTGATGCAGGGTACTCTTTTGTCCAGAAATCGAGAACATTCCTATCGGTAACATACTTCAGTTTTGACTTCATAAATGCATCATCTACGAGTAGCTTCGGAATATCAATAAATGTTCCTCCATTAGGATCGGCCATCAACAGAAGTGCGCAGTTACGGAATATATGTTCAAGGCGCGGACCAACAATACCCGTATGTCCTGGATCGTAGAGACTATACAGCATATTAATTGACTCTTGGACCAGGAAATCCTTTTGATCTTCCGTCTCGTACTCGAACAGGTTCAATCCAATAGGGTTCTCCAAATCTCCTGGATTAAAATAAATTACGTCTTCTACGCGCTCTTTCGGAACATTTGCCAAAAGACTCTCTACTACATCCCCGTGCGGATCGATAAAGGCAAACCCTCTTCCATCATGCATGTCTTGGTAGGCAAGATTAGACAGAAAGCCGGATTTACCAACACCGGTTTGGCCAATGATGTAAGTGTGTCGACGTCGGTCATTCTCTGTCAATCGAATTTCCTTTTTTATGCCCCTAAATTCATTCACGCCAAGCAGCAGTCCACTATCCATCAGCTCAGTAGGGCCATCGACTTGCTTCGACATCTGACGCTTAACCTTAGACGTTGGGATACTATTCTGATCTGGTAAGTGAAAAATAGTCGCCATCTCCACACTGTTCAAGACGTTCTGACGAATAGATTGCGGGAAGAATCTAAATATAAAAGCCGTTACAAGCTCCTCTATGTCACGAGAGGGAGTAAACTTAAATCCATTGTAACTTGGAGAATCAAAGAGCGCGAAAGCAGCGACGATATTCTTTAGCAATCCTTGAGAATGCTCGGTTGTATTCGAAGAAACGACGACTCGAACAAGCACTTCGTATGCAGGATATCTCGTCTTCTCCTCGATAACCTTTATCATCTCTTCCTCCAACGAGGTGAGCTGCTTCTCCTCGGGCTTTTTTTCATCCGGCGTCTCTGGCGGCTTCCAGAGCAGCTCTGCCATGCCACCGGCCCCCTTTACACCCAAGCCCTTAGTTTTTGATTTATCATCTTTAATCTTCTTAGCTGCGTTGATAGATGCCCTCACCCAACCTTCTCCTGCTGGACGTGCAAGAATTTGAATCGCGACACCATCATCTTTGGAGGCTGCTGAAAGTGCATTTAGCAGCGCACGTGCAGCGTCGCGTTTTGTCTCTTGGTAAGTTGCAATCGGGTACACAAACGACTTTTTCAATGTGAACTCACCACCGATTACGCCACTCATCTTGCCAGCTTGACTAAAAATATTATGTTCACTCACCTCTTCGAGACGCGCCGCTGGGTATGCTGCCGCTATCGCTTGCTTGACGACATCGACGAGTACTATCGGAACAACTGTGTAGTAGTGAACCAGTCCACCCTTAGCCACTATCTCAAACGATATGTGCCTTTGTCCGTAAATCCTATTCTTGAAGCCCTTTGTTGCTGTGCTCGCTATGATGTTATACATGACTTGAGCTTCCGAAAGAACTTCTTCGGTTAGGTCTCGCTCGTCTCTTCCACCTTTTTCAATATCTTCGCTCGGAGGTGGCAGATGTATAAACATGGGTACCATCTTCAGCCCACGCTCATAGTTTTTTGCTTCACGCAGGGTCTTTTTGTATTGGATAAAAACAATAAGAATCAGCGCGGTGCTGATAAAAAGCGTCACAAATGCCGTGATGAAAACGCCCGCCATACTTCTATTCTAGCGCAAGCGGTTAATTTGAGATACCTAATTCTTTACCATATCGCTTGCGTAGGTAGTCTGCCTGCAATTTCGTCACCTCCTGTTCGCGTCGATAGGGATCATTCTGGGTTTCTGCTATAATTTTCTTCGCTTTATCTACCCACTCTTTTTCAATCAAATCATCGTCGTTCGCGATAGTTGGTCCAACCGAATCATCGGACTGGTTCGAGTTAACTGTTGGGAGTGCCGGCACTACCATGGAAGGTGGCGGACTTACCACGGGTGGTTGCTGAGGACCAGTCTGCCGATCCACGCTTTGCATGTTCTGTTCACGTTCAGGAGAAGCCTCTCCTCGCGTCTCAATACCCTCAAGCTGCTCGACATGCTCGGTATTAACCGGCTGTCTTTCAGGCTGAATCTGAGGGGTAGGCAGTTCTGGATTCATATCTGTAATTATACCATAACCAAATTTTTTATTTCACTTATGACGTCCGTCGCGAAACATATAGGCATCCTAGGAAAACAAACAGTAAGACGAGACAAACTTCGTATATACCTACACCTCCGACCGACTGAAGGCTCACCACGATGATTGGTCCTAGTGCCAGTACAGAAGAATAATAGTAAGACTTCTTTAAATCGACTATATAGGTGCTGCGTAAGACCCCTATTCGTTTACCAATTCTATTAACTATTTTAGCAAGACTCCAGACTATAAATGTCAATCCACACACCAATACAACATAACTCAGAAGAAATACAACGAGAATACCCATTGCACCCGCATCTGCCGGTGGGGTAGTGGTTATCAGAATCAAAAGAAGTCCCGTAGCAACGAGACCGATAATACTAAGTAATTTTGCTAGCATATCCTCTACTATATCAAGATTCTTGGGTCACAGTGACAAGCCTATACGATCTGGTTGCTACATCCGCCGCTAGTATAAAGAAGGGCGCGTGCTCCAATGATCAGCCTGCCACTGGTGACTTCTGACCGCTCCCTTACGGGAGCATGTCCATCTAATGTTTCCACGATACACCTAGTAGTCACGCTGTTAACCAATAACAAGGATTAACTAGGTGTATCGGTACTTTCATTAGGCGCTTTAGACCCTAAGGTCAAGCTTCTTTGGATAGCATCAATTGAAGGTACGTGCTCGCAAGATGCAAGGCATTTTTATTGCTGCTATCAATGGGCTCCGACAATTTTTTATAAACGTTTTGGCGTTTTTATTTTTGTTGAAAGCCTACGTACAATATAGCATAAGCATTACTATAGGTCAATAGCTTTTGATGTAATTGTGACACAATATGTAGTAAATTCGACATTTATACTCTGTTTATACATATACTGATGCTATATATACATCGTTGTATTATTGTCCATTCGAATCAGTACCCAGCTCAACTAAAGTCTCAATTAGTTCTTTTTTGCTTAAATGTGACGTGTCGATTTTGTTATGTTGTGCAATGACATAGCCCTGAATGATATGCTTTAGTCGAATAGCATCGTTGCGCCATAGATGACGTATTTGAAAATGATCTACCGTGCTCATGACTCGACTTGCAATCGTCAACGAACCAAACAACGGACCTACTGCGACTTGAACATTCAACACATCTTCTATACGTATACTCAACACATCAGAGGACCAAAAAAAGTCTCGACGGGTAATGGTGACCTTCGTTCGATCAACCGTCACAGTGTCCGGAAATAGTGTGATTGGAAAAACAGTGTTTGCAGACATTAAGATTTCATGTGATTGAGCGACTATTTTTTTCAGATCTTTTTCTTTCTGTCCACTTGCACGTGCATTCGAAGGTTTTTCCGAAGCTTCCCCCACTCTTTCTGGCTTTGATAAAATCAATTTAGGTACTTTATCCCTAAAGACACGCTCCGTAGGTGAAATTGCTATTTCTTTATTCAAAAATGCATGGACATCTCTTGCTATTGACGAACGCGCAGCAACCACCCCCAACTTTCTATTAAGTCTGATCAAAAAATTATAGCTATGCGGCAAACGAGGCATCGCATTGCTTGAAGGTTGCCTTTTGTTGTGGCTGTGAACTTGATCCATTTGCTTCCTCGTTTAGCCTAATTCTATTATACCGGTATAGTATGTCCCATGCTAAGCCTCTGTCTTACAGGCTTATGATTCAAATGACACTATCCTTTCATTAGCATATATATTACGTAAAAAATCTCGTGGTATTTTTTACGTAATGAAATAGGGAAAATCTGTTGACACAAGCACTTTGGCAGCCTATTATAGGGGTAGTCTCTGAATAAAAAAATTATGCAGAGGCCAAAAATAAACACTGTCAAAACACTCCACGTTAAGACAACCACTACTCGCAGGTGGTTGTCTTATTTTATGTGCTTTTAATGCGTCAAATGAAAGAAGCCAACCCAAGGTCGGCTTCTTTCATTGGTGGAGCTGCGGGGAACATGATCATCTTGCTCCGCTCTCGGGCTAAAGCCCTGCCGCTACGGCCAAGCAATGCTTACGGAGACCACCGACGGGTGGTCTCCGCCCTCTCGGGCAGCTCTCCGAGCTCGTCAGCCAATGAAAAAAGCCAACCCAAGGTCGGCTTCTTTCATTGGTGGAGCTGCGGGGAACTGCCCCCCGGTCCGAAAGGTAACTGACTATTCGTCTACAAGCATAGTTCGTCTTGGGATTTACGATTCAAAAGCATAGAAGACTAACAAAAATTGCTTTATCCTCGCGTGGAAAACTTTTCCTTATCTGCGCCACTGCACACAGACAAGGTAAGTGACATGGATATAACACCGAGCACCATTATGTCACCTATTGGTACACGATGGCTTAGAAAACTAAGCTGTTTGCAATGCCAACGTAGGAGTCATAAGACTCTTAACGTAAGCAACTGCAGATTTAATTGGGTTTGCAATTAAAAATATACGTTACGCGTATGTTCGGCTTGCAGAATAGTTTGTTAAGGTCCTTCCGTCGAAAGCTAAATCAGCCCCGACCTCAGTTAATTATACCATATCGCTTGTATCTCTGTACACTCTATGCTTATAATTTACTTTAATTATGGTAGCTCATGTATTAACTGTTGCTCCTGTGGGGTACGAAGGAGCCGTAGTCGAAGTAGAAAGCGACAGTAAAAAGGGATTGCCCGCGATTCAGATAGTGGGCATGGGAACAAAGTCGGTGGACGAAGCGAAGGAACGAGTACGAAGTGCCATCACTAATTCCCTTTTGGAATTTCCCTCTAAGAAGATTACTATAAATCTTGCGCCTGCAGAATTGATAAAAGATGGTGCACATTACGACCTCCCTATCGCTCTAGCTATATTGGTCAGTAGCGGTCAGCTACAGCAGTCAGAGGTGGACAAAGCAATCTTTGCTGGCGAACTCGCTCTAGACGGCACGCTACGTCCTATAAAGGGTACTATCAACATTGCTCAGACCGCCAAACGCGCGGGCATAACGCGCATCTTTGTACCGAAAGTCAACACAGAGCAAGCGAGCTTAATAAGCGATATAGAGATTATCGGCGTTTCTCACCTAAAGGAAATATATCTTCATCTCAAGGGTGAAATGCGACTGGCCCCAGTTAGGCGAAGTCACCCTCCGAAGCATGAGAAGCCTTCGGGTCCCCTTTTAGACGATATTTATGGACAAGAGCAGGCAAAACGAGCACTCGTTATCGCCGTAGCTGGCAGACATAATATCCTCTTTACCGGACCTCCTGGTGCCGGCAAGACAATGCTCGCAAAAACACTCACGAATCTCATGCCTGCTCTTACTCCCGAGGAACAGATTGCTGTCACTAAAATCCATAGTCTCGCTGGAGAGATTGACGGAGAAATCATTTCACTCCGTCCATTTCGCTCTCCCCACCATACCACCAGTCCTGTTGCAATTATTGGTGGAGGTACCAAACCTAAACCGGGTGAAATCAGTCTTGCGCACTTAGGTGTACTCTTTTTAGATGAAATCCCTGAATATCCTCGGTCAGTTCTCGAAGCACTGCGCCAGCCGCTCGAGGACAAAAAAATCGCTGTCACACGCACCGCAGGACGTACTGTTTACCCTGCCGATTTCATGTTGGTAGCTACAATGAATCCTTGCCCCTGCGGTCATCTGGGTGACCCTACCAAAGAGTGCACTTGCTCAACCTCGCAAATACTCGCCTATCAGAAGAGACTCTCTGGACCCCTCCTTGATAGAATAGATCTTATTATGGGTGTCTCGCGCGTACCGAACGACACAATCTTGCAACAAAAAGTGTCATTGAATATACAACACTCTAAAGCGTTAGAGACTATAAATAACGCCAAACTCCTTCAAAAAGAACGATACGGAAGTAGTGATAAATACAATGGTTCACTCACGAGTAACCAGGTAAATGAGTTCTTGCGACTGGACGATGATGCTCGAGCCCTACTGACAGCCGCTGGTGAAAAACTTGGGCTCAGCGCACGAAGCTACTTCAAGGTTATAAAAGTCGCCCAAACGATAGCTGATTTGGAGTCAGCACACACAATTAAAAAAACACACATCAGTGAAGCACTACAATATCGGGGTCAGACCTCTTGAAAACTTGCACTTTATCTGATAAGATAGTTTTCGAGTAAATGCTCATCATTACGTAACGCCACGTGGTGGCAAAATTGCATAAAGGAGAATACAATCAGTAACACTGTTCGCATCAACGAGGCTATTCGAGCAAGTGAGCTTCGTGTGATCGGAGGAAGCGGAGAACAGCTTGGCATCATGTCACGCCAAGAAGCTCTGCAGTTAGCCGAGGATGCAGGAGTTGACCTGGTCGAGATTTCTCCTAATGCCGACCCTCCTGTTGCAAAAATCATTGACTGGGGTAAATACCAGTATCAAAAGATGAAGGAGCAACAGAAGAATCGACGAGCCAGCCGGCAAAGCGAGTTAAAGCAGATGCGCTTTGGTCTCAAGATAGGATCTGGAGACCTAGAAATAAAGCTTCGAAAAATCCGCAGCTTTCTCGCCGACGGTCACAAGGTACGAATTCAAATATTCTACCGGGGACGAGAAAACGCCCACAAAGAGCTGGGCTACGACATGATTAACCGCATCGTCACCATGCTCGAAGATGATGCCGTCATGGAACAGCAGCCGCAAATGGCCGGACGTACACTGAGCGTAGTAATAAGGAGTAAATAATGCCAAAGTTAAAGACCCACAAGGGAACAGCAAAGCGAATCAAGCTTACCAGCACAGGTAAGCTGACTCGTCGTCGCGCTTTTGGGACTCACCTCCTCGCCAAGAAGAGTAAGAGTCGTAAGCGTTCAATTCAAGGCACGGCAGTCGTGAGTGGTTCCGTCGCTAAAAATGTTAAACGAGCTCTAGGAGTATAGATTATGCGAGTAAAAAGAGGTGTTGCCGCTCGAGCAAAGCACAAAAAAATCTTAAAGGCTGCAAAGGGCATGCAGCACAACCGTACGCGTTCATTTCGTTTAGCTAAGCAAGCCGTGATTCGTGCTCTGCAATATGCTTATCGCGATCGTCGTAACAAAAAGCGAGATCTCCGCAGCCTATGGATTACTCGAATCAACGCGGCCGCACGCGAAAATGGTACGACTTACGCAAAACTAATCGCTGACCTGAAGAACACTGGTAGTGATTTGGACCGTAAGGTACTTGCCGAGCTGGCAGTCAGTGAACCAAAGGCCTTTAGTGCCATCGTTAAAAGTACAAAATAGCACCAGAGCAATTCTGCATTAGCTATAAAATAACTCCTCGTGTGAGGAGTTATTTTATGACAGTCTGTCTGTAAGCCGGGTTCTGTCGCGGACGATCATCTATCTAGTCCTGATGTTGCCACCAGGATCAAGCGGGTATCGACCTGCGGACGGACCATCCTTATGCGCAGATCTCCTTGCAGCTGACAGGGTTTACCTTCTTCGCCTGTCACCAGACGTCGCTGTGGGCTCTTACCCCAACTCGTTTCACCCTTACCCCGTAGTAGACTTTCGATAGCAGCTACACTGCCTGTACTTGCTTCGCAAGTAGTATCGAAAGCTCACTACGGGGCGGTTTCGTTTCTGTGGCACTTTCCCTAGGGTTACCCCCGGTTGTCGTTAACAACTGTCATGTCCTACGCTGCCCGGACTTTCCTCTTCGATAAATCGAAGCGATCGTCTGACAGACTGTCATAGTCAATTATACAGCATCTCCGTTGGTTTGATGAGCATTGAGTACCTTATTAACCTCTCCATCTGCTAATTGATTCATCTCACGAGGCACATGATGAAATGTCACTTTATCAAAACGTGTGATGAGATTACGAATTCTTTCGTTGATGGGCCACAGGTCACGGTTCTTGATGGTATAAATACCGTTCATCTGATTAACAACAAGCATGCTGTCCAAGCGAAATTCAATGTTCCGTAACTGCAATTCCTCTGCTCGTTCGAGTGCTAATCGAACGCCTTGGTATTCTGCCTGGTTGTTGGTTGTAATGCCCAAATACTCACCGCCCTGTGCTAGTACAGTTTGATTGTTGTCCATGATTACATAACCACATGCTGATGGTCCTGGATTACCCCGGGACCCTCCATCAGCATAAATGATTGCATCAACTGATGTATTTTTAGCATCAGATTGTTTAATTGTAGATAATGTCTTATCTGTTATTTCTTCTTGCTGGACTATGCCTAGTAGCAATTGCGTCAGATCGGTCAATGTACTTTGTTGTATTTCGTGCAGCGATATCCATAGATGCTGATCGTAATTATTACTTAATTTCAACCCATGGTGACCCTCTGCAGTAGCTACAGTATAGGTTATCACTGCGTACTGTATATCGCGATCATCCTTGTCTACATAAGTGACAACATCAAAAAGAGATGCTTTATCAATATGCAGACTAGTGTCATCATGTAGATATCGACGCAGCGCATCCTCTGGTTGCTCTCCATGCGCTATACGACCACCCGGGAGTTCAAAAAGTCCTAAAATAGACTCTCTACCAGTAGCACGACGAATCAATAATACTTTATCTTTTTGTTTTATGATGGCTCGGACTGCTATGCGTTGATTCATATCTTGATTCTAGCAAAAAACACCCCAAAGGGTATTATTTGAATTTTGGTATCTTGCTATCAAACATCATTTCATGATGCTAACATCAGTAAACTGATATTACTGCGTTGCAGCTGATAGCGATACCCCTGCGAAATTCTGAAAAAATAAAATAGCACCTACGGTCCTGTTTTATTTTTTCAGAATTTCTTGTGGTCGGGATGACTGGACTATCGCTCCACTCCGTTCCGCTCCTCCGTTCACTTGAAAAAGAAAATGCTTCGCGCTTTCTTTTTCGTCGTTCACTACGCGACCAGGCGACTATTTTCTGATAAATCAGAGAAGTCGCTGGCTCAAATCAAACAATCTCATCCAAAATAAAAAGATACCCTGAAGGGTATTTTTTATTTTGGTCGGGATGACTGGACTTGAACCAGCGACCTCACGGCCCCCAGCCGTGCGCGCTACCAGACTGCGCCACATCCCGATACTGTAACTCTAGTTTATCAAATATCTGGTCTTCCGTTGTCGCGTTCCGCGACTCCAGCCGTGCGGTCACCCGTCGATTGCCCTGCAATCGCGGTCGACCCCTCCTCGCTCGGTGAGATAAATCTCATCCGGGCTCCGGCCTTGCGAACTACCACCGGTAGTTCTCACTACCAGACTGCGCCACATCCCGTAGTACAATAAAGTCCCAAAGAACGCGTGACGCTCGATATTCCCCGCGTATATGCAGGTGGGTGCCCTCAAAACGCTTCCACGGAAGCGAATCATTTGGACTCCCTCTATCGTGATGTTAGGAAAATCATACACGCCACGGCACCTTCGGGACATTACTATTATAACTCATTTAAACGATAAATACGCGGGCAAAGAACTCTAGAATTGCTGATATGACAGTGCTCATAAAGGTTCCTAGTACACTGCTAGCAAGGAGTACGATCGCGAAGATAAACACAAGACCATACTGTTCTATAATCTCCATTCCGCGACGTACAAACTCCGGTGCAATCGCGTAGAGCGCACGAGAGCCGTCAAGTGGCGGTATAGGTATCATATTAAACACAAAAAATCCGAGATTAACGAGAACTCCATATGCGATTATCATACCTCCGACGTCGGACGCAAGCCCTAGACTGAACATGTCATACCCCAGCAAAACACCGACACCAAAAGTAAGAAATGCAAAGACAAAATTCGTTAGAGGACCTGCGAGTGCCACCATAGCTGCACCCCACTCCTCATACCGTACCCTGTCTGGTCGAAAAGGGACTGGCTTAGCACCACCAAAAATAGGGGCACCTGGTATAAACACTAGCATGACCGGCAATAATATTGTCAGGAATGGATCTATATGCTTGATAGGGTTAAGTGTAAGACGACCCTGAAGCTTCGCAGTGTCGTCCCCTAGCCAGTAAGCGACAAAACTGTGCATGGCTTCGTGAACTGTCATAGACACAAGGATTACACCTAGAACAACCAGTAAGTTTAATATAGGTATCTCAAACATCTTTTCTATTATAGCTCATTTATTCCTTCTTGCAGATTGACATATCCGAAAAAAAGATGTAAACTGGACAAGATTGTAAAAATTAGTGGAAGTAATTGGTATGGCAGCACAATGTGAACTTACCGGTAAAGGAAAGCAATTCGGCCACAACGTGAGCTTCTCTTTGAGGCGCACTAAACGGGTTTTCAAACCTAATCTACAGAAGAAAACCTTTGTCGTCGATGGACAAAAAGTCACTATGACTTTGAGTACCCATGCTATTCGTACCCTCAAGAAAAAGGGTCTTTTGACTCCTGTAAAGTAAGCTTTAATAGCGTAAACTAATTCAACCCCCCTAACTTAGGGGGGTTGAATTAGTTTATCTCTGTATTCGTTAGCTTCGTCCAACCTGAATAACCGTCAAAACTTGCGGAATTGAGGATAGGGTCTTTATTTTATATTTCAGGCCAGCATCTTCTACAGGAGCGGCGAGTTCATTAATAAATACGCTCACGTCTTCTTGTGGTACTTCGTATTTCAATGCAGCATCCGCATAATGCACCGGGATTACCGCCTTTGCGTCAATTTGGCGCGCAAGCGTAACAGCTGATGTCGCATCAAGCGTATAACCACCGCCACCTACAGGTAAGACCAGGATATCTATCACACCGATTTCTTCCAGTTGCTCCTCGCTAAGTCTTGGAGTAATGTTGCCCAATACTGCCATGCGCACTTCGCCAATGTCAATGCGATATATAGTGCTCAAAGGCTCGTCTGCTTCTGTATCAATATGACGGCTCGCCTGAATGCCCCGGATAGAGACATCGCCAATTTCGTACTCTCCAGGACCCTCAATACGTAGCTTGGCTGCGCTATCATTAACTGCAAGACGAGGCTCAGTGGCTATCTCCACAGCATCCTTTGCAGAAAGATTCTTTAGTCCGACTACAGATAGATTGGGATCGATAACAAGCTGTACTTTTTTACTCGTTATAACAATACCGTTTCCACCTTTATATTCGAAATCAAACATGTCTCTATCCTTTCAGCACATTATCGGTATCCACCACTACCACATGATTATTATTCAATATCTCTGTTATAAATTTATCACGAACGCTCAAGCGATAATAGAATTCATCATATGAAAGCATACTGTAATTCAGTTCTCGACCTTCGAGTTTTTCAATTGTCTTAATGACATTCTTGAGCCTAGCAGGAGCAACAGACCCAACCAATAATAAATCTACTTTGCTCGCCGAGCTCCTAACGAGCACGCCAGCCGCGACCGCCACCCTTACTCCCGACAACTCTTTGATATGCTGCTGCCAATCGGATGCGGTCGAGTCAGCCTTCAGTGCCGTATCAGCGGAACCTTGTTGATCCGAAAAAATTGCTTTAAGGGGGCGATAATGCTCGTAACGTTGATTCACTTCATAGTACAACTTGTTATTTGAATTGTCGCTCGTAATAATGCCTACTGCAAGCATGTTCGAAAGCTCACGACGAACGGAATTTATTTGTTCATCAATCAGCCTCGTAATCTCTCTGACATAAAAAGAAGTGCCGGGATTATTCAGGAAAAGGTGTAGTAGCTTCACCCTTGTTTTTGAACCAAATAATGTGTCGATCATATCTTTCCCGTATAACTTCCTTGTACTGACTATACCATGATTAGTGTTCAGAATCGAGCAGCCGTTCAATATATATTTTTGCATCGTTCAATGGCAACCAACGTATGTATGGATTGCGACGAAACCATGTCATTTGTCGCTTCGCTAGCCTCCAATCTTGAACTATAAATTTCTCCTGCACCTCGTGGAGAGACAACTCGCCAGAAAGATGCGCGCGGCAAAGAGGATAAATATTTCCTGTCATGGATTCATGATTCCACCCATACTTGTCTGCCAACTTTTTCACCTCATGTATAACTCCGTTCTTAAAAATATCTTCAGCTCGCTGTTCAATTCTTTTTCTCAATATACTTTTGTCTGTTGTTATACCTACCACAAATGAATTTTCGATAGGATGAGTTCTTCTCTTGGTATTTATGCTTTTTTGTTCAATTGCTCGAATGACGTATCGTTTATTTTTAGAATTTTCAGGTAACTTTATGTTGTTTTTTTCGCAATAAATGTATAACTCCTGTAAACTAAGCTGTTCTAACTTACGTCGAGTGTCTTCATCAGCCTGTGAGCCAAATTGATAATCAAAAATAACTGCATCACAGTAGAGACCGCTGCCACCTACTAAAAACGGAACATGCCCACGTCCGCGGATTTCGGCTATTTTTTGCACTGCGTACTCTTTGAATTGTGCTGCAGTAAACCGTTCTCCCGGATTCACCAGATCAAGCCCCCAATGAGCAACTCTTTTACGCTCCTCGGCCGTCGGCTTCGCTGTACCCACATCCATCCCCCTATAAACTGTTCTACTGTCAGCACATATGATTTCTCCGTTATATTTTGCAGCGATTTCTACGGCTAAATTCGTTTTACCGCTCGCAGTGGGTCCGACAATGACTATCAAAGGTTGAACTGCCATCTCAAATCCTCGAAGTTATCAACTATATGATTGGTGCATGACACGCCCTCTTGTGCTAACAATTCTGCTTGGGCCTCGCGCCCACCGTGGAAGCCGCTCGCCAGACCACCGAATCGGTTCACAAGCCGGTGCCAAGGAAGATTTGGATCTCCATAGTGTGCGATACCGCCAACCACTCGGCTGGCATATGGCTGCCCCGCTAACGCAGCTAGGTCTCCATAGGTTGTCACACGGCCAAAGGGCACGAGTGACATTAACTCCTCTACCTTGTGTCGAAAACTAGCATCCGGCAAAATGCTCTATCTCCTTCAGTATAATACCCCAGTCTCCACATCGTTTTATTCGGTGATGCAATTTGTCCTTACGGTTCCAGGGCTGATCAAGCAATAATGCCATCTCGACCCCCTCCTCAATAGCAGACTCACAGTGCATGAGCCCGTCATCTATCAGAATATCCGCACCTATTTCTTTACAGACCTGTCCCTTGCTTCGAGAACATTCCGCACGAAAGTGGTTCGTATGAATAACCTCTTGAAAACAGTCAAGAAAATATGTGCTTACCATTACTTCTGTGACTGGTGCTAAAAAATCTGCTCGACCCGTAACTAAGTGTAATTTATGCACACTTGCCAAGCTTTTTATACTGATGATTGCCTCAGGTGACGGCATGGGGGGTTTATTGAAAAATACTTCTTTATGATAGCTCTCTAGTCTTTGGTTTACTACTTGTAAATCTTCCGCACCCCAGTCTTCGGCACTGCCGTCGTAGTATCGAGAGATGTCCACACTCGTCGCGTATGTTGTGTTGTAATAGAGTACTGCATCATGCGCTGTAGGCACCAGTACATCATCACAGTCAATTGCTACAGTAAGACTTCGCTCGCTCACTTCACAGACTCCTTAAATATTCTTCTAGATGAGAAATCTGAACCTTTTGTTCGCCATCCTGGGTGCGCACACTCACCTCACGAGCCTCTTTATCTTTTGGTCCAACAATTAATTGTACCGGTACCTTCATGGCTGTTGCCTCGCGAATTTTTTTGCCAAGAGATTCATTGCGATCATCGCGAGTAAATCGTAATTCGTTATGTTTCACTGGTTCCATCAGTGCTACACTCCTCAACCCTCTCTCTATTTCCTCTACGTAGTCCAATACGGTATCGTTGATTGTCAATATCCTCACTTGTTCGGGAGCTACCCAGAAGGGAAACCAGCCTGCAGTATGCTCAATCAACACACTCATGAAGCGTTCGATCGAGCCAAGTAGCGCACAATGGATCATTACTGGCGTCTGAGCGTTACTCTCTGCATCCTTATACTCAAGTGCGAAACGATTCGGCTGCACGAAGTCCAACTGTGCAGTTGCCAGTTGGTGCTCTCGCCCTAAGGCATCAGTTGCCATGAAGTCAATCTTGGGACCGTAAAAGGCAGCCTCTCCTTCCTGCTCAAAGTAATCAAGCTCATTCTTGATGACGGCATTCTTCAATTGCTCTTGAGCCGACTCCCAGAGCTCCATATCGCCTAAATATGCATCGCTATCGTCACGATAACTCAAACGAACTCGAAGTTTCATGCCAATCGTTCGATATAACTCACGGACGCTCGCAAGAAGTCCATCGATTTCATTCCCTATTTGATCCTGGCGACAAAAAACATGGCTATCATCCTGTGTCAGAGAACGTACCCTGTTCAAACCTCCAAGTTCACCCGTTTTTTCATCACGATAATCAGTGGTCGTCTCTAGGTAGCGTACTGGCATATCTTTGTAGCTGCGTGGCTGCGATGCAAAAATTTGCGTGTGATGAGGACAATTCATGGGTTTAAGTGCCATCTTGTCGTCAGTCTCCTGGCTCGTTACCAAAAAAAGCTCGTCTCCAAACTTCGCCCAATGACCAGAGGCTTCATACAACGCTGTTTTGGTGATATTTGGCGTCCAGACTTTCTGAAATCCGCGCGCTTCGCGTAGCTGATTAGAGTACTTCGCAAGTACTTCGCGTATAACAGTACCTCTCGGGGTAAACATGGGGAGACCCGCACCAACCAACGGTGACATAGTATAAAGATCCAACTCTTTACCCAGCTTACGGTGATCACGTTGCTTTGCCTGCTCGATCATTTCTAGATGCTTATCAAGCTCATCTTGAGTGGAGAACGCCACACCATAAAGTCGCTGCATCTGTGGATTTTTTTCATTACCTCGCCAATAGGCACCCGCTACACGCATCAGTTTAAACGCACCAACCTCTCCTGTATTCGTCACATGCGGTCCGCGACAAAGATCGGTGAAATCTCCATTGGTATAGAATGACACTTCATTTACAGCCGCATCGCCACTAGCAATCGTCCCCATAGCACTCGCATCGAGGTCCTTAGCAAGTGTTGTACCGCTGCGCTTCAAATCATTTAGTAGCTCTTCCTTATAGGGTTGCTCTTCGTCCTGAGCCCATCGAATGGCTTCATCAGTAGACATAGTTGAACGAACAAATTCCTGACTCTGAGCAATAATACTGCGCATTTCCTTTTCGATCTTAGAAAAGTCATCTTCAGATATTTTGTGTTCACCAAGATCAATATCATAGTAAAAACCATTTTCTACGACTGGTCCGACGCCAAATTTTGCGCTTGGCCACAAGTGCTGCACCGCATTAGCAGTAATGTGAGCCAAGCTGTGCCGCATAGCATGGAGTTGTTCGTGATTCATTTGCGTCTCCTTTTTTAACTAAAAACATGCGATGTACAGATTTATACGCTAAATCCACAAATCGCATGTCTCGGGTCTCAATTATAATCGAGACGGTTCCACCGGACTTTTTACTCATGAAGCGGCGTTGCGTACGCCCCAGCGTCCCACGGAACTCGGCGGGCGGTTACTCCGCTTCATCGTTCATTGTTATCATACCTTACTGACCTCAGTTATTGCAACACT
>CAZAUF010000010.1:0-5503 GCA_964488555.1 uncultured Candidatus Saccharibacteria bacterium
TCCGCTTCATCGTTCATTGTTATCATACCTTACTGACCTCAGTTATTGCAACACTTCTCCTAATCTGATACCATAAGAGAGCTTTATGGGCGATTAGCTCAGCTGGCTAGAGCGCCTCATTGACGTTGAGGAGGTCGGGGATTCGAATTCCTCATCGCCCACCATAATTTGCACGGAAACAGGTCATCGCTACGATGACCTGTTTTGTTTTCCACTGGCGGTAAAAGTTTTCCACGGATATTTTAACGCGGATCGCTATGGTGATATACCATACTTGATATATACCATGATGGTTTGTTCCATTGACAATTTAATACGCTTATGTTAGTATGTAAATATGGCCGATAAGTCACATACCAAAACTACCCCTCGATCTATTACGCAGGCTTCTTCTAAGCCTTCTGCTCTCTCCCAGTTCCATCTAGCGTTTGAGCTTGACCGTACTTGGAGCGAAGCAAAACAAAGTGTTCAGCATAGACCGAGTAAAAAATAAACACGTACGACGTACGTGTAGTGAATCAAAACCATAGAAGCCTCTTATTTTTTATCTTTTACTGTGGCCTTCTCCGTAACGTCGAACTTATCGAAATACTTTCCTAGTAGCAAAGCTGTTTGTGAAGTAAATGCAGAAGCAGAGCTATATACAATCGCGGTTAAAGGCATCAGGAACCACTGCAAAATCATCCACACGTTTCGGCGTCGCTTGTAGCGGGCAGGTCGCGGCGGCAGCATTTTAAACGAAAAGAACACGGTAATAAACAAACCTATAAGGGCTATCTGTTGGATGCGGCTAATGACTTCGGGTAACTGATGGGCTGCTATGCTGTGTGCAGCCTCCATATTGACGAAAAGCGGTACCCACCCACCAGCTGCGATGAGAATGGCAACACTTGCTAACGTGACGTGACCATCGATTAATCGAATGAGACGAGCTAACGCCGGACCAAACGGCACCTTTCGCCGCTTGGTAAACAGTCTTGTCGCAACATATGCCACGTCCGATGCTCCATACGCCCACCGGCGTAACTGTATAAACTGAGCCTTGAGGGTTCTCAGATATGTAGAAGATAAGACAGCATCTTGATAGATTGGAACGTAGATGGGGACGACTCCATAATTTCCTTCGAAATGGAAGTAGCTACGCCAATACTGATGCCCGTCTTCAACGATAGTGCGAGTACTCCAAAAATCCATTTCTACAAGCGCGTCCATAGGTTGTGAATGCGATGCGAAATTTCGAAGGGTGTGCGGACGCATCGAGCTAATGATATTCCAAAACGAGTTACCGGTTGCAACGACACGCATCGGTGCGGGTACATCCCATATATTGTTCATGAATAAGCATATAGGTTGATATGACAAATACTTCCGATCAGGACGTACAATGTATTCGTAAGTGAGGTAATCAAAATACGTGTGGTGCGGCCGATTGTCAGCATCGAGTGTTGTAACTATGACATCTTCATATTTTATCTTCTTCTCGTCCAGCCACTTTCGTAGATACTTGCCTGCGTATGTAATATTACCACCTTTGCCAATGACTTCGTTCGGTAAATCTCGTGGGTGCTCAACCAACAAAAAGTCTTTGAATTTTCCTTTGAATTCTTTTGCTAAACGATGGACTGTCTTGGCGATAGCTTCACCCCCTCGTTCTTCGTAAGCAATGACGACTATCATGTGCTTTTTATCGTACGAGGTATCGAGTAAAGACTGCACTGTTGGCTGCAAAATATCATACGATTCATTATATGTAGCTATAATTACAGCATTATAAAGTTGTGAAGGTTTCGGATACGCTTCCGGCTGTGTCGCTATATCCTGTAAGTTTGCTAAATGGGTAGTATAGCCAAATCCATGACGCCTGCTAGGTGTAAGATCTGTGTATTCGTCTGGCCTCTCCAACTGATGAAGTCGTTCATGCCAGTTGATTCGCTGAGCTCCTTCGAGGCGGTTGCGTCCAGTCGTTGTATGATATGCAATACCAATTGCTTTTATAAGGGTAGTGATGATGATCGCCAGCAGGTATGCAGCCGCGATGAGAGGGCTGTAAAAAGACAATACAACCAGAACAATGATAGACCCATAACTAATGAATGCAGGGAGCATCTCAAAGAAGCGGTATTGCTTTGTCCTTTTACCTATCGGAATTTCTAAATCGGTCATAATACTCCTACGAGAGAGAGGCTATTTTAAGTACATGATAAAAAAGTACCGTGGAGATAATAAGAATAATAATACTCAGGAAAATGAATGCAGCTGTCAGTTCTCTGCCCTTTTTTTGCAATAGTTTATGAGATAGCAAAGTATGTGTGATTGCGAGTAGGATGATGTATCCAATAAAAGTAATGAGATAGAACCATTTATCACGATAAAAATTAGTCGGTCCAAAACTCGTATAGTGAACAACGAGCTGCAGTTCACTGGGGTGGATTTCTATCGCAAGCAATACGATGGCAGTTACGCAGAGCAATAGAAAGATTGACAAGAGAACGGTAAGGTACCGATCTTTGGTAAACGACTGTATTGACTTTGTAATCTGATTCTTCATGTCTATGCTTTGATACGAATACGAGGAGTGTATCTTCACTGATAGCTTTGGTAAATTTATATTGCTTCACTATGCGACAGCTGTGGCCTTTATGTGGAGCCGCTGTCCGGATTTGAACCGGAGACCTACGCTTTACGAAAGCGCCGCTCTACCAACTGAGCTACAGCGGCATATTGCCAAGCTATCCGCTTGATTATAGCATCTGGTGCGCAGGAAATAAATGCACGAGACCCGTTGCGCTAGAGGCGGAAAACTGATATCATACGTGAAGCGCCAACCACGAGGGCTCGTAGTGAAGTTGGCCTATCACGCCTCCCTGTCACGGAGGAGATCGCCGGTTCGAATCCGGTCGGGCCCGCCACGAAACAAGTTCACCCACGGTGGACTTTTTTCGTGTATTAAAACAGGGGTAATTTCGTTGACTTATATCCGTTAGCGTGATACGCTGAAAGAGCAGCTTGACCAAAAACAAAAACAGTATTATGAAACAATTTTTCCGCCATCATTTTTTGATCGGATTTCTCGTCCTCACGACGCTGTTTTCACTCTTGCCTTCTCGTGTATTCGCAGCTGGAGAAACAATAAAGCTCACCCCTGCTTCGGGCAGTAGCCAAAGAGGTAAAACCTTTACCTTGAGTGTTGATGGGCACGTAGGTACAACCTGGTTAGGCGGCGCATACAGAGTCACGGGTACCCTCAACTTTCCAGAAAATTTACTTCAGGTAGTCGATGGTGGAATCAACACGTCTGGAGCCACTTTTTCTGAAAATGTCACTGTCACGCCAAATAACAACAACGGCACTATCACTATCGATCAAAGTAACGGCACATGGAACGGTGTAAGCAATCAAGACGTGCACCTGTTTTCTGTTACATTTCAAGCGGTCGCTAGCGGCACAGCATCCGTAAGCTTTAATAACGTCCGGTATCAATACCCCTTCAGCTCCGCTAATGCGACAGCCACTGGAGGTACTTATACTATCACCAATCCACCTCCGCCGAGCCCTAAACCATCGCCGAAACCTTCTCCAAAACCTTCTCCAAAACCGAAGCCGTCTACTAAACCAAAGCCGTCTACATCTCCTTCTCCGAGTCCCACACCCACACCGTCACGAGCACCAGAAGAAACACCGCCTCCAAAAAGTGAAAGTGACGGAGGACTAAAAGTAGAAAATGTAAAAATAACGACAACAAGACAAGAAAACAGTGTTGGGTGGACTATCAACAACACTGCAGCGAAACCTACCTTTTTGTATGGAACTTCGAAAAACTCACAACAAGAGTTTGATGCGGTTGAAAAACGAGAGGACGGCAGTTATGTCGCTGCATTACAAAATCTACAGTTGGGAACGCTCTACTATTTCACCATTAAGGCAGCGACTAGCGACAACCTCCTTGGTGCGACGTATAGTGGAGTTTTTACAACTAAAGGATACCCGGTTCAGCTGACCGTGGAGCAGAATAACCTTTTGATTCCTGGTGCAAAAGTCGTTATTAATGATCGTTCATTTGTGGCGAATAAAAATGCAATAATTACAACAGAGTTGGGAGACGGTAATTTTACAGCTTTTGTCACCCCTCCTGGTGCAAATGCATCTCAAGAGGTTCGGTTTACTGTCAAGAAGCTGGCTATACCTGATATCGGCAACCCAGAGTTGCAAAGTTTTGTTCTCTCGATTACTGCAACCGGAGGTACCTCGGGTAAAACTAGTTCCTTGATACCCACCTTACTCGGAGGAGCCGCCGCTATTACCGCCATCATAGGCGGTGGTGTGGGCTTTTTATTATTTAAAAAGCGGCAAAAAGACTTAGGGTCAACAGCTGGGCAAATTGACAGTGATTTGTTGGCGGCTAGTTATGGAAACAGTATCGCTGAACACCGTGATCACACACCAGCTCCCAACCTAGAGACAACATCCTCATCCTCAAGCATGGTGATGGAATCACAGCATCCTCCCGAAACGAATGTTCCATTCGAAAATCAATATACACCTCAAACAGACGATGTTAACACATCACCATATGAACCAGAAATGTATTCGACTGCAATGACGCCCCCTCCTGGACCAGAGCACAGCCCTGCACCTCCTCAAATACCGTCCACGGACCAGAGCCAAAGCGCATCGACAGAGCTTCAGTCTCTACCTGGGGAGCAGTCAGCGATACCAACAGCAACATCGATACCTACGGACCATGAAGTAGCAGTTGAAACCCCTCCTGTGCCAAATACACCAAGTATGAACTCCTCTACACAGCATCTTCCGCAAGAGCGCACCGCATCCGCCTCTCCCGTATCACCCATAGCACCAGAAGGTAGCGACGTCTCCACGGCAGAATCAGTATCAAGCGAAAGTGTGCCTATAGAAGAATACTCTGAAGCCGTTACTCGCGTAGAGTCTTCGGAAAACGTTGTAAGTGATGAGCCAAGTGCAGTTTACAACGAAGAGACAGGTGAGCTCGCAATTCTTCATCATCGACCAACCGCTCCTTCCGCTCTATCACGAGGGCAACACGCATGATGACGCGTCGAACACAACGGCGTACTATGAGTGCCATAAAACACTTCTATCTGGTGTTACTTACTTTATGTCTTTCACTTGCATTCATTCCGACACCTCTTGTATTTGCCGATTCAGGCAATAAACTTTATATCACACCGAACAACTCTCAAATGAACGTTAACTCAATTTTTACAATCCAAGTTGGGAGCTACGCGGAGAATGCTGTAACAAATGGCAGTGTCAGCGGAACATTGAACTTCACCTCAGGACGCCTCCAGGTTATTGATGTTTCAGTTAGTGGAAGCGGTTATGCTTCTCCTTCTATTACTCAAAATTCAGCATCCATAGGCTTCACCGCATCCCGCTCCCCGGCACCAAGTGGTATTGCGAAAATTTTTAGTGTGACATTTAAAGCAAAGGCGGCAGGTAAAGCTACTGTCAGTTTCAGCAATGC
>CAZAUF010000011.1:0-4437 GCA_964488555.1 uncultured Candidatus Saccharibacteria bacterium
GAGCGCGTCACTGATAATGACGAGGTCGGAGGTTCAAGTCCCTCATCGCCCACCATCCGAGGGGTATTTTGTGGTCCGCAGTCTTATGCGCACATGACTAATTTTTGTAAGTATAATAATACAAGGAGCATCGAGTAAACTTAAGCCTTAAGGGGGTGATTATCACAGAGCTAACAGTCCAGCGTCAGATGAAATACCAGCGTCTGTTGGGTTATCTGTACGATCTGTATGGTAAAAATGAGGCTATACGTTACGAGAAGCGTTTTATAGGCTTGATTGAGTCGCTTAGCGTTTATAAAAGTCCCAAGCGCATATCTCAAAAAGATGCAATTCTCATAGCTTACCCTGACCATATACAACAAGATGGTTGCGCGCCACTTGTTACATTAGGTGATTTTTGTAGAAGCGAATTAGAGGGTGTTGTCAGTGCGATTCATATCCTTCCGCACTATCCTTCAACTTCTGATGACGGGTTTGCGGTAAGCGATTATTTAACTGTTGACTCTCGGTTTGGCACATGGAAGGAGGTGGAAGCGTTAGGCGATCATTTTGGCTTGATGCTTGATGGAGTGTTTAATCATACGTCGGCGTCTCATGAGTGGTTTCGGAAATTTTTAGCTGGAGATTCTAAATATCGAGATTATTATATACAGCTAGACAAAGACACGGATGTGTCAGATGTCGTAAGGCCACGTACTACACCCCTTCTGACTGATTTCCTATCCTCTAGTGGGGTAAAGCATGTATGGACAACCTTTAGTGCCGATCAAGTGGATTTGAATTTTGCAAACCCCGATGTACTACTTGAGGTGACAGCTGTACTGCTTAGCTATATCGAACATGGGGCGGAATTTGTAAGATTGGATGCGATTGCATTCATCTGGAAGGAATTGGGCACAAACAGCATACATCATCCGAAAACTCACACAATCATCAGATTTATGCGTGAAATTATACGCTTGGCAGCTCCGTGGGTTCAGCTCGTGACTGAGACTAATGTGCCGCATGATGAGAATATTACTTACTTTGGTGATGGTCAGGACGAAGCCAATTTGGTGTATAATTTCGCTCTGCCTCCTCTTGTGGTACATACACTTCAGACGGGAGATGCAAGTAAGTTGTCTGCATGGATTAAGACACTCAAGACTCCCTCAGACGAAACCCACTTCTACCACTTTACGGCTTCACATGATGGGATAGGCGTGAGGGCGGTCGAACATATACTAACTACGGATGAGGTTAAGGCAATGTCTGATAGGGTGGTCGAGCGCGGAGGGCTGTTGTCTATGAAAGTTCTCCCTGATGGAAACGAGAGCTTATACGAAATGAACTGTACGTTCTTTGATGCGGTAACCGACCCATCGACGAGTGGCGACACGCAGATTGATCAATTTATCTGTTCACAGGCAATAGCATTAAGCTTGAAAGGTATACCCGGAATCTATCTCCATAGCTTGCTGGGATCGCGTAACTGGACAGAGGGGGTGGAGCAAACGAATCACAACAGAACGATAAATCGACAAAAGTTACAGCTTGAGAAGCTTAGGTCGGAGCTGGACGATCCGGGCCATGAGAGAGCGAAGGTGTTTGACCGATACAGACATTTACTTGAGATACGTCGAGGTCAGTCGGCACTTCATCCAAGTGCTGATCAGAAAGTAATTGATTGCGGGTCTTCAGTTCTGGGCTTGGAACGAAGAACGGGTGATAATCAAATATTGTTAGCTTTTCATAATGTAACTAACTCCAGTGTAGATTTGCCTCTAGAAGGTTTATGGATAGACCTCGTGTCTGGACAAACTATGCGAGAACGTGTAGCTTTAAACCCCTATCAGGTCGCATGGTTAGTCCCAGAAGAGTAGTGTCGGTGTAGTGAGGGGGTTAATGAATTAACCCCTTGCAAAAAGACACTGCATGAGCTATAATCAATGGTAGTTAAGCGAATGTTCGTGGAGAACCTCTGGCAATAGAACTTAAAAGATCAAACGCGAGAGATCTTTTTAGTGCGATAAATACAACAATTTTATCCTTTACAGTCGATATGACGGGTGTTAAGGTAGAAAAACCGGTCTGAGGACAGAGAGAGTTCATAACTCATAAATGTAAGAGTGATGACTTCGAATGTGTTCTCAACCAATGTGGAGAGCCGTAGCTTAACAATTTAAATGATGTAAGAAAATTTTTTAAAGATTGACGGCAAGTAGTTGGTAATTACCAATTACGGCACGACGAAACGAGAGAAGAGACAGTTTACTGGCTTTTCCGAGTGAGGAAGTGTCGAAAGGGTACATAACAATTACTAGTTAAGTCAATGCATAAAAAGGTACTCAAGGGCACACTAGTGGATGCCTAGACGTATATTACCGATGAAGGACGTGGAAGACTGCGATAAGCCTCGGGGAGCTGTCATCAAGCTTTGATCCGTGGATGTCCGAATGGGGAAACCCGGCATGATTCATCTCATGTCACCTCTACCTGAATATATAGGGTAGTTGGCGGGAACCGACTGAACTGAAACATCTTAGTAGGTCGAGGAAAAGAAAGTAAATAACGATGGCGGGAGTAGTGGCGAGCGAAACCGTTAGAGCCCAAACCTTACAAGTTTTTGCCTGTTTACAGGTGATAACGGCTGATAGGCCAATGCTTGCAAGGGGTTGTGATATTACACGAGACCAAGTCAGAGAACTGAATTTCGATTCAGGTATCTGATTTGCGACCAGCAGCTATCACTGACTGGATAAGGTAAAAAATCGGCGTGGTTAGCAGAATAGTTTGAATGACTAGCCAAAGAACGTGAAAGCCGTGTACGCGAAAACGACGCTGACCTTATACGTGTTTTATCGAGTAGGGCGGGGCACGAGAAACCCTGTCTGAATCCGGCTGGACCACCAGCCAAGGCTAAATATAATATACGATCGATAGTGAACTAGTACAGTGATGGAAAGGTGAAAAGAACCCCGGGAGGGGAGTGAAATAGATCCTGAAACTGTGTGCCTACAAGGAGTCGGAGCCCTTCGGGGTGACGGCGTGCTTTTTGTAGAACGATCCAGCGAGTTAATTTCTTAGGCAAGGTTAAGTCAAGTGACGGAGCCACAGTGAAAGCGAGCCTGAATAGGGCGACATAGTCTAAGGGATTAGACCCGAAACCGGGTGACCTAACCATGGGCAGGTTGAAGCTTCTGTAACAGGGAGTGAAGGACCGAACCAGGACACGCAGCAAAGTGTTTGGATGACCTGTGGTTAGCGGTGAAATGCCAATCGAACTCGGAGATAGCTGGTTCTCCTCGAAATAGCTTTAGGGCTAGCGTCATGTGGTAGCAGTCGGGGGTAGAGCTCTGTAAAGGACTGGGGGGAGCAATCCTACCCACCCTTAACAAACTACGAATACCGTCTGTGGAATCATGGCAGTTAGAACGTCGGGGCTAAGCTCGGCGCTCGAAAGGGAAACAGCCCAGACCATCGTCTAAGGTCCCTAAATTAACACTCAGTGGGAAACAAGGTGAGATTTCTTAAACAGCTAGGATGTTGGCTTAGAAGCAGCCATTCATTTAAAGAGTGCGTAACAGCTCACTAGTCAAGAGATCTTGCGTGGAAAATGTAACGGGGCTAAAGCGTATTACCGAAGACATGGATTGCGTAGCAATACGTAGTGGTAGAGGAGCGTTCCTATCTGCGGTGAAGCCGGACTGGAAAGTACGGTGGAGCGTTAGGAAGTGAGAATGCTGGAATGAGTAACCATAAGACAGGTGAGAATCCTGTCGGCCGTAAGAGCAAGGTTTCCTGAGCCATGGTAATCATCTCAGGGTTAGTCGGGCCTAAGCCGAGGCGCATAGCGTAGGCGATGGACATCAGGTTAATATTCCTGAACCGGTTATAATTTGCACACTGTTCACGGTGAGATATTCGGAGCGGATTCATGGTTTATCCGTCCAACCTAGGGGGAACCCAAAGGGAGTGAAAGTTACCTTTCGAGGTGACGATTCCGGAAAAGGCACTGGCTAGAAAAGCAGATGTGCGTGTGGTTATAGCCGCCCGTACCGCAAACCAACACAGGTGCTCGAGTCGAGTAGACTCAGGCTTACGAGAGACCCTTCGCTAAGGAACTCGGCAATACAGCGACCGTAACTTCGGGATAAGGTCTGCCCCCACTTCGGTGGATATGAGCCGCGTTCACTCAGCAAGAGTTAACGGTTAAAAGGCGAGATTTACGATCTCGCATGAGTACGCTCGGGTTCAGAGGTGAAAACTAATGAATCATGAGTCGAAAAATCCTTTTTATAACCAATAGATTTTTTCTGAGATAAGTAACATGAAAATGTTCTTTTGAACGCGATCAGCTTTCATATCTAACGATGTGGGGGCCGCAGCAAAAGAGCCCACGGAACTGTTTACCAAAAACACAGGTCTCTGCTAACACGAAAGTGGATGTATAGGGGC
>CAZAUF010000012.1:0-4093 GCA_964488555.1 uncultured Candidatus Saccharibacteria bacterium
TAAATCTGTTCCTAAAAGAAATGGATAAATTCAGCCATGGCGAAAGCGACGACATCGGTGATGCCTACGAGTATTTGCTGTCTATTACTGGTGCGCAGGGCGATGTCGGTCAGTTCCGTACACCACGCCACATCATAAAATTCATCGTCGAAGCAGTTAATCCTACTAAAGATGACAAAGTTCTCGACCCAGCTGTCGGTACAGCCGGGTTTTTGATCGCCGCATACAACCACGTCAAATCCCAGCACGATGGCAAGGATGAGTCAGGTGAGCGTAATGACGAAAAGCGTCTGACTGCTGATGAGCTGCACAAGATCCATCATAACTATCGCGGTTTCGACATCGACCCCACTATGGTGCGCACAGCCAAGGTAAATATGTACTTGCATGGCTTCAAGTCGCCAGAAATTATCAACCACGACAGTTTAAGTAGCGAAGATTACTGGAACGAATGGTATGACGTTATTTTAGCTAATCCACCATTTATGACACCAAAAGGTGGCATCCAGCCGCACAAAAAGTTCAGTATAAATGCCAGCAGGGCAGAAGTGCTGTTCGTCGACTACATCGCTAGTCACCTCAAGCCTAATGGTCGCGCGGGTATCGTAGTGCCGGAGGGTATTATCTTCCAGAGTGGTAAGGCGTACAAAGAGCTGCGTAAAAACTTAGTTGAAAATTCACTCTACGCCGTGGTTAGTTTGCCAGCCGGTGTATTCAACCCCTATGCAGGTGTTAAAACCAGCGTACTACTGCTCGATAAAGAGCTCGCCAAGCAGCGCGACGAAGTTTTGTTTGTGAAAGTTGAAAACGATGGCTACAGTCTAAATGCCCAGCGTCGAAAGATCACAGGAGATCAGCTGCCAGAAGCACTGCAAGCCATTGAGCGATTCAAAGGCGGTGAAGAGCTACAGACTAAATTCGCTCACGCAGTGCCGAGAAAGAATATTGCCGAAAGTGGCGACTACAACTTAACTGGTGATAGATACAAAGTACTATCTATGGTTGCTGCTGGTGATCATGAGCACGCTAGGGTAGGCGACCTCATAACAGAGAATAAAAAGTCGACTATAAAGGTCGGTGATGCGAAAGAGTCAAATGGGAGTATAAAGTTTTTCACCAGTGGTGCATCTCAGCTAAAATACGATCATGGTTTGGTTAGGGGTGAAAATCTCTTTTTGCCTACAGGTGGGAATGCTTACGTTTTCTATCACAAGGGGCAAGCTGCATACTCGACAGATACATGGTCGTTTAGATCTAGCGACGAGTCTAAGCTACTCACAAAATACCTGTATTATGCACTCGATTTTCAGCGTGAACATATTAACGCGTCAATGTTTAAGGGTGCTGGCTTAAAGCACCTGGACAAACACTTGCTCAGAGACTTTAAAATTCCACTCCCTCCAATCGAAATCCAGCGCGAAATCGTCGCCGAGCTCGACGGCTACCAAAAAATAATCGACGCCGCCCAAACAATCGTCCAAACCTACAAACCCACCATCAAAATCAACCCAGAATGGGAAATGCGCGCATTAAATGATATTACGGATGTTAGAGATGGCACGCACGACAGTCCTAAGTATGTTTCTAATGGAGGATACCCACTCATTACATCAAAAAATCTAAAAAACGGAGAACTAGATTTTTCTGATGTGAACCTTATCTCAAAGTCCGACCTTGACGCAATTAACAAAAGATCTCACGTTGATGATGGAGATATCCTTGTACCGATGATTGGGACGATAGGCGGTGCAGTTCGTGTTGCAAAAAGCAGAGAGTTCGCAATAAAGAATGTCGCATTAATCAAGCCCCGAGATGGGCAAGTAGATATGTCGTACATCTCTCATGTGATGAACTCTGAGTACGTAAATAATCTCTTTGCCGCTGCGGCAACTGGCGGTACTCAAAAGTTCATATCGTTAGGGTTCTTGAGAAAGCTGCAAATCCCACTCCCCCCAATCGAAACCCAACGCGAAATCGTCGCCGAACTCGAAGCCGAACAGCAGCTCATAAATGCCAACAAAAAACTCATCGAAATCTACCAGCAAAAAATCAAATCCAAAATCGCCGAGGTCTGGGGAGAGTAAGTATGAATTCGCAGAAATTTACAGCAGAATTACAAAAGCAGCTTGGAGAGGGTTTAACCGCACGGCCGTTCAATCGCTTTGAGCCGGCCGACAGTATATGGTGGCTGATATCGAGTGCTGAGTGGCCGGCGTTTCAGTATAGTAAAATTTTTGTAAATCCTTTGTCTGCCACTAATAAATATGAAGTAGGACTTTATTTAGAAAAAGGACACAGTTCTAATATATTACTTGTTGAAGGGAACAAGCCATCCAACCGTGCACAAGTAATGGATAATGATTGGGAGTGGGCTAAGCTAAGTAAGGATAAGGGTAGGCTGGAAGACGTAATTATCTCAATGCAGCAAGCCGGTGTTAGTCCTAGGGTTCGCTTGGAGATCGAGCCATTTAGCCCTGAGCGAGCGGCCGAAAACTATGATGGTCAAAAACAAAAGATTAGACTGACATACGACTATACTGGGACGGCTATCAATCTGGTGGATAAAACTGATACGATCAACGACCCAAAACTGAGGGGTTTGATAGAAGATGTAACGCAGCAAACAAATGTAGCTGGGGTTGTGAATTCGATAGAATCATTCAGCGAATCAGAATGGTACTGGATGAACTTGTTGATATATTTTGAGGTGGACCCAACTGAAAATGTATCAACAAAGATAAGTCAATTGCTAAAAAGCTGTATAAAAGTAATGTGATGACAAAAGCAGATGAATTTTTCAAAAGCTTTACGACTCCTCTGGCAACGGACTTTTACAAATGAAAACAGTAGTCGCATCTCTAATAAGGAAAGATAATCAATATCTTATTGCCAAGCGTAAAGAAACTAAAGAACTTGGTGGATTGTGGGAATTTCCTGGCGGCAAGGTGGAGGATGGCGAGACCGAACAGGAGGCGCTGGAGCGTGAGATAGTCGAAGAGTTCAACACACTTATCGCTGTCGGTAAGCTGCTTGCAAGCACACAGATAAATGATGATACTGTACTCAAGCTATACGCCTGTGAGCACAAACTAGGAGCTTACCAGCTACGTGAACATTCAGAGCTAGCGTGGGTTGATAGCCTGCAGCAGTTATATAGCTATGAGCTAGCGCCGGCTGACGTGGAGCTACTAGAGCAAATCACAAAAGACAAACGAAGACCTGCGCTACATGAGTTAGTGATTGGCAATGCTTATAAAAACGAAGATATTATGCGGATATTCCTCGTGAGCGGACAGGGTGGTATGCGAAAGTCGAATCGTGCTAATAGCTTAATTCTTTTTGCACTGCATAATACTGGCAATCCGTACGAAGACAAATGGGACGACCAAGGCGTGATGCACTACACTGGCATGGGGCTCTCGGGTGATCAGTCGATAGACTATGCGCAGAATAGAACTCTAGCAGAATCGCGTACGAATGGAATAGACGTGCATTTATTTGAATCGTATGAGCCGAAAGAGTATATATACCGCGGCCAAGTACAGCTCGTAGGGGAACCGTACTATGAACGGCAAAAAGACGAAGCTGGTAATGGGCGTCAGGTGGTAAAGTTTCCGCTTAGGTTGTCGCAGCAATGATTTCCAAATCAGATTACATGCTCTTCCTTCGCCAGCCAGCCTGGCTTTGGCTGAAAAAGAATGACCCGAGCAAACTTCCACCCGTCGACGCAGCGACACAAGCAATGTTCGACGCCGGACATGCTTTTGAGCCGTATGTCGAGTCATTATTTCCTGAAGGCGTGGCACTCGGCTTCTCGGATTTCGATGAATACCGTTCGCTACCACTACGAACACAGCAAGCTTTTGAATCGGGTGCTCAGGTAGTGTTCCAGCCTCGGTTTGAATGGAACGGATTTACCTGTATATCTGACATCGTGTCGGTAGTAGAAGGTAAAGCGGTTGATCTGTACGAAATTAAATCCAGCACACGCGTTAAGCCGGATCATCTGTATGACCTTGCTTTCCAAAAACCGTGCTAGAGGGTGGTAATGAGTTGTCTAGAAAAAGAGCACCAGATGAGCAGTGGATTAGCT
>CAZAUF010000013.1:0-2125 GCA_964488555.1 uncultured Candidatus Saccharibacteria bacterium
GCCCCCACCCTCCCGCACCACATGAAGTGGCAATCGCTGCTGGACTGGTGCGCTCGCTACAAGCTGGACTCGGTAGTCCGGCGACTCCACGACGACACTCTCTGGTAGATCGCGAAATCTACCCTCCGAGGGTCCTCGCATTACCTCTAAGGTTGCGCTAGGGTCAGTGCTCCGCTGACTTCGGGTTAGGGTTCGCACCCTTCCTAGGGTTCGGCTAGAGTAGGCGAGAGTGGTTGCCCCACTCCCTGGCTAGCCCACCACCCAGGGAGTGGGCCGACCCTCAGCCCTACCGCCAACTGAGAAAGGGTATGGAGTGCTACTGAACTTTGACACCGAGCTTGATCGTCAGGGAACCTCACGGGTGGTGCAAGTTCAGCAGACCGCCACCGTTGAGAGGCCCAAGGCCAGGACTTCCGTCGAGCGGGGCTATCTGATCAAGTCGGAGTGGGAATGGTCCGACCTCCGCGATTACGTCGTCTACGAGATAGAGGAACGCTTCGGACCCTTCCCTCGGGAGTCGGCCAAAGAGGTCGGAATCTTCAAGGCGTTCATGAAGCGTTGGGGGGCAGACGCCCAGGCCATTGCCAAGTACGCCTTCGAGGTCGAGAACGGACGGTGGCGTGGAGCCCCGATCTCCATCTATCGGTTCTGTCAGAACTCGGACCCCTACTTCGCCGTTCCGATCATGGAGCGCATTCAGGCCAAAGCCTGAGATAAAAAAATGTCTGACGGCCTCCGACTACTGGACCCTCTGCCAGCGACCCTGAGAACGCTGAGCGATGCCGAGTATGACCAGTTGGTGGATCAGGCGATCATCCGTCAGCCCAACCTCTCCCCTCGGGAAGGTGGTCGGCTAGAGGATGGGACCTTCTACGTCAACTCTCGATGCAAGACGTGTAACGGAGATGGAACCTTCAAGTTCTGGAACCGGGAGGCGTATGGCGAGGAGGTCGTCACCTATATGTGTCCCTGCATCGACCAGTGGATACTCGGTGCCCTGTTCGGTGCAGCCGACATACCAGAGAGCCTTGGAAGGCTGGGTCGTAAAGATGTGGAGATTCCGGTTGGGGCGGCGGATCTCATTCAGCCCTGGCTCAATGATGTGCAGGGGTACAGCCATCGAGGCGAGGTCTTGATCTTGCAGGGTGACCATCAGACCGGCAAGACCTTCCTCGCCACCTTGATCATGCGCGCCTTTCTCTCGGAGGGGTATTCGGCCTTGCGAATCAGTGCCAATGACATTCGGAGCATGAAGATCGAGGGCTTTGATCACCCTGAGCAGAAAGCCAACTTCCATCGCCGGGTGGTGAATACCGACCTCTTGGTCATAGACGAGTTGGGATCGTCGGTAGAGGGTGCAACCGACTTTCTCGCTGACACCCTCAGAGAGGTCGTGGTCAAGCGCCATGGAGACGAACGACCCACCATTCTCATATCTCCCAAGGAGCCAGCCTTCATTAGCTCCCTGCGCTCCCTAGAGAACATGCTCAGCATCTTCCCTGTCCTTCCCCTGTCCGAAGCCAAGATGAACAAGCGCCGAGAGGAAGAGAACAAGGAGATTGCCATGAAGATCAGACGACCCCTGGTGTTGCGGTGAGTACCAAGATGCCTCTGCGCCGTAGCAATATCACCACCCCGGCTGTGTTGGTGGACATAGACGGGACCCTCTGTGACGCCCGCGGGAGGGATCACCTACTCGGTCAGGACCCCGACTGGGAGTCTCACTCTCTGGCGTGTGAACAGGACCCTCCGGTCGAGGGAACCATTCGGTTGGTCAACCTTCTGTCGGCCAAGTGCAACATCATCCTGTGTTCCGGCCGGTCGGTGATCGCCACCGAACACACCAAGCGGTGGCTTCGCCAACACGGATGCCACTGGGATCGCCTCATGTTGCGACCCAAGGGCAACCGGGATAACAACGCCACCTACAAGCTCTCGGTGGTCAAGCGCCTAGAGAACGAGGGGTATGACTTCCTACTGGCGATAGACGACTACCACAAGACCGCCAAGGCACTCACCGACTACGGCATCCCCACGGTGTTGGTGTCGAGCTACACCATGCACGGCAATCAGGAGGACTTGCTGGCGACTGTGGTCGAGTCGGTGGGCGAGGGCCAGGGGGGAG
>CAZAUF010000014.1:0-2055 GCA_964488555.1 uncultured Candidatus Saccharibacteria bacterium
AGCTCTCGTGGTACTTGCGGGCGGCGGCCTGGGCGCGCTCGGTGAGGGTCATGCGCGGGTCCTCTCTGCCTCGAGCCACCGGTAGAGCGTGCGCCAGGTGATCGGGATACCCGTCACGAGGTTGAGCTCCTCGGTGATCTCCTTCACGGACTTGCCCTGGTCCCGCCGGTCAGCGACGAACGAGAGGAGGTCGAGGCCTCGGCTCTCGAGCGCCTTGTCGACGAGGGAGCGAATGTCGGGTGCCATCTTGGCTGTGCAAACTACACAGCCCTGTGTCATATGTCAATGACTCCTACACAGAGAGCGCGAAAAATGCACAGGATCGTGTCGCTACCAGGGGATTGACATATGACAATAGGTTCTGTAGGGTGCTGCACAGGCCAGGGAGTGACCGCACAGGCTGGCTATAGGAAGGGCGGAAACTGTGCCGACCGCAATGATCAACACCGCAGCCACGGAGCGCATCCAGCTCCAGGCGAAGCGGATTCGGATGGCCCGGGCGGCCATGGGCGTGTCTCTGATGGAGCTCGCCGAGCGAGTCTCGGAGCGGCTTGGGCAGCCGATCTCCCACGAGATGCTCCGGCGCATCGAACAGGGGCGCCGAGACTGCGAGTATGCTCTCCTGCGAGCCATCGCAGAGGTCGTCGGCCCCTACATCGAGGAGGAGACCACGACCCCGCTAGGATGGCTCGGCGGAGGCGGTGAACCCGTTTTCGTTAATCCGGGAGAACTCAAAAGCCGCTGGCGGCAGTTCGTAATCCCTTGGGACGACGGCGATCCCGTCGCCCTCGCTCAAGTCTCCTAACCAGGTCTATCGACCTACTCGGCAACCAGGACCCTCGCTCCGTCGGGGGTCCTGATTGATTCAGGAGGCTCATTGAATCCGCCATGCGCCGCGGCATGCTGCACGCCACCTATGCGGTGGCTGCCGAGGTATCGGGACCACCTGCTGGGACAAGGCCTGTCACCAAAGACCGTCAGGGTCTACGTGGGCAAAGTGGAACAGGCTTCGAGCTGGTGTAACAGGCAGGGGGTGCATCTGGTCTCGCTCACCCCGAGCGAGGCGGCTGAACTGTGCAAACAATTCCCGGCGTCCGCCGCCTCCCGCCGCCAACTACGCACCGCCCTAAAACACTACTGGGACATGCTCGGCGTCAACGGCCCGGTGAAAGCGATCAGGGTGCCGCCCAAGCCGACACCGAAGTGGCGAGGGCTCGAACCCGAGGACGCGAGCCGCCTCATCAAGACGGCGCTCGACTGGTATCCCCAAGGCACCGCCGTCCTGTTCGGAATGTACCTTGCCCTGCGCCGGGAGGAGATCGCCATGGTCGAGTGGTGCCGCTTCGACGAGTTCCGCACCTGGTACACCGTCACCGGCAAACGCGACTTCACCGACACGCTGCCCGTCCACCCGGTGCTGAGGGACCATCTCCACTCGGTGCGGGTCATGGTGAGAGGCGACTGGGTTTTCCCCGGCTCCCGCGGACGCGCCCACGTCACGCCGATGACTATCACGAACTGGGTTCAGGAGGTGGCGACGGCGGCCGGGCTGGGCCACTTCACGCCCCACCAGATGCGCCACACGGCAACTAGAGCGCGCGGTGGAAGCTCTGGACTATCTTGGAGCGTAGGGTCAGCGCCTGTTGGCCCGAGGGGCTGGGTTACGAGAGGACGGGCAAGGGACGCCTCGGCGGAGTGTCGGTTTTCCAGCTCGGCCCACACCGCCAATGCGTGAGGGTCCCTTGCCCACTCTCAGGGTACGCTACCGTCGGATGGAATGATCGTCGGACGCGCATCTAGACGCGAAAGAACCCCCCGGCTTTCGCCGGGGGGTTTCCTTTTCCGGAGGGGAAGCCAGGCCGGCCAAGCCCACGAAGTGGACTCTCGCTGAGGACTTTCCCTCGGAATCTCACCCTTTTCGCTTCGAGGTGCTACCTCTCGGCTATCCCGGCGGGAACATTACAGCACAAACCCGAAGGTGTCTAGGGTCCGAACGCGAAAAGGAGCCCCCCAGCAAACGCCGGCGGCTCCTTCGGTCTGTGGGGGGCTAGTAGG
>CAZAUF010000015.1:0-2002 GCA_964488555.1 uncultured Candidatus Saccharibacteria bacterium
GCCCCCGGCCCCGGCCCGCGCCGGTCATCGTCCCGGAGCCACAGCGTCAGCGTAACATCGCGCCAGTACCGTGGCACCGGGAGCGCATCCAGGCGGACCCGAATCCGGCGCCCGTCCCGGTCCACGAACGCGCGTCCGATGATGGGCCAGTGCGTTTCGTTGCCGTGCACCTTCGCATACGTCACATCGTACTGTGCACCGTCACCGGGACCCATCCAGCCCCCCTTTGAGTGCTGCGCGCCCGGCGCGCGTGAGCAGCCAGCCGCGGCGCCCGGTGCGGATCCACCCACGACGGATGAGCGCGTCCACCGTCTGCGTCTCCCGCTGCTCCGGCTGGGCGCCGTCCCGGATCCGCTCCAGCATCCGCAGCATGGTCGGACTCATTTTGGCCACCTTCAACCCCCTAATTCATGTAAATACCCGTTGTGCACCGGGCGAACACGGCCGACCGCGATGCGGACCCGCCGCCCTACAGAGGACCGGCGCGCGCCGTCGGCGCTGCGCGTGACCACGCACTCCGCATACGCCCCCGCCACCCGCAGCACGCGCAGGCAACGTCCCGCCTTCCGCGGATCTAGATCCCACAACAGATCACCCGGGTGGAGGGAACACGGTCTTTGCGCCCGGTTGGCGTCGATTACGAGGCGGAGCAGCCCGCGGGGCGGCAGATCCGCCCCGTGATTCACCCCGCCGCAGTCACAACGACAGAGGCGACGGGGGGTCCGTGCGGACCGACACCGCCGATCCCGTCCCGGCGAGCAGTGTGGCGCACCGATCATCAGTCGTCTGCGGCCCGCCGCGTCGGTCCGAGCAGGTAGCGGTACGCTCCATCCTCGACGCACGACGGGGCATCCGGGGCGCCGAGGATCAGGCGGGCAGTGCCGTCATCGGACACCGTTCGCAGCACGTCCACGAGGTGCTCGCCGAACAACAACGTGTACTCGTCGTCCGCTTGCGCGTCGAATGGGAAGTCCGCCACGTTGCTTTTCTCGTTGCCAACCCTGATCGTGCCGCCGGTCGGCCCGAGCGTCACCTCGACCTCATCCGCCTTGAATAGCGTGAAGGTGTCACGCACGGCCGCGAGTAGTTGCGGTGTGAGGGCGATAGTCGGCGCGCTGTCCGCGCCGGGTGCCTTGGCCTCCAGCGCCTGCACGATTTCCACCGGAACGTAGCTGCTGATCGTCCTCGGCGCCGCCGTGATCAGGCGCAGGACACCCCGCCCGCCCTCGTCGATCACGAGGCGGTGGTCACTCACCCGCATCTCGACCTCTGCCCCGCCCGTACCCGACCCGACCACCTTGAGTGCGTTGAGTAGCACCGAGAGGGACGGGATGCCGAGATCTTCCGCCAGCGCCGCGCCGCCCTCGAGCTCCGGCGCGAGGACCATCAACAGATGGTCCTCGCTTAGCGCCGCGGTCCGAAAGGATCCTGAAAACACCGCCCCCTGGATGCGCCCGTTACAGGCGATGCGCCCCAGGTGACGCGCCATCACGTCGCGGTCGACCTTCATCAGCCGTCCCCCTTTTTTGTTTTGCGATCAGTGGCCCCTACACCCCCCTTCGCCTCCCTACTCAGTAGGTCGGCCTGGGGCGCGTTAGCGGGCCCTCGCGCGCTCAGCTTCGAGCAGACGCCGCCCCTCACCCGGGCGGAGGCGCCGCCCCTCACCGGCGCGCACCCACCGACACTTGCCGGCACGCACCAACGCGGTGGCCTCGCCGTACGTCTCCGCCCAGACCTCCGCCCACTGCTCCGGATCCGGCAGGTGACCTACGCACGGCAACTGCCGCCCGTCGGCGCGAACATTCACCGTCACCTCGCGCCCGGTCCTCGGATTGGTGACCGTGGCGATCCGGAACAACATGGGCCGGCGCGACGCATCTGCCTTTGCCGCCGGCCGCTGCGCTGCCGGCCGCCCTTGCACCGCCGCCCCCACGGCCCGGCCCTTCTCCGGACGCTGCTTCGCCGCCGGACGCTGCTTCGCCGCCGGACGCTGCTTCGCCGC
>CAZAUF010000016.1:0-1625 GCA_964488555.1 uncultured Candidatus Saccharibacteria bacterium
GTGGGCGGCGCAAGGCAGGTGTGGCATGAGACGCGCGGCAAAGAAGGACGCAAACCATTCGCCTATCGCCAACGACCTGCGTCGGCTTGGTTTCCATATCTGGGACACCGCGGCTTTGGGCGACGGCGGCCCGGATTTGGTCATAACTGGCCACAACCTGCGTACCGGGCGCACGGAGGCGCTGCTGGCAGAGATCAAGACGGCTAAAGGCAAACTGACGCCGGATGAGGTCGAGTTCCATGAAGCGTATCCCGCTGATGGACCATTGCTGATTGTGCGGGCACTGGACGATGTACTGCGCTGGTTTGGGCGCATCTAGACAACACGGAAGGCATGTTTGGCCGGAATGCGCCAGACGGTTCGGGTTGCGTCCCTCAAAAACATGGCACGGCTGTGCGAGTGCGGGCGGGTGGCAAGCTATCGCATTACGCTGTGGCAATTGTCCGGGGAGGGGCGCGGGCGTGGCGTCAACCTCATTCTGTGCGGCGTCTGTTTTCGTGACTGGATGCGGATCGAGGGCGACGAACTGGCCCAGGCCGGGCGGCTCGACACGACATCCATTGATGGGGGTGGGGGCGCGTGCTATGGTACATACAGAGGCGATATGGTAGACAGCACGGACAAGACCAGGTCAGATGAATCAACGGCTCCACTGCCAGACCGCGTCAACAAGCTGCTGGTTGAACTGGCGGCTGTACGCTGTGAAGTGGACCGCGCCCTGGTGCATCTGCAGCGCTGTCGAGCCATGTTGGATCGCATTGAGGCGTCGATGAACGGGACTGAGGGCTAAGGAGATAGGACATGGCGGCAATCATGCCGCTGGTGGGTGAGCGGCAAAAGGGCGAGACCAGAAGGGCCATCATCGCATGTAATGACTACCTGCGCATGGGGCCTGGTCGGAGCCTGGAAAAGCTGCGACAAAGTTACGTCAAAACTACGTCGACGGCACCGCCGACGCGCAACCTGCGCGTCTTGCAGGGCTGGTCGGCTAAATTTGGTTGGGTTTCTCGTGCTGAACTCTACGATATCCAGGTCGAAGCCGAGAAGAACGCTCGCCGCCGCGAGATTATGGAAAGCGGTCTGGCGCTTGACCATGAGCGAGTGGTCAAGCTCAAAGAGTTGGCGACGCTTTTGCTCGACGAAGTCTATGGCGTGGACGAAGAGGGCAATTTGCATCTTGAGCAGGACAATGTCTGGTTGCCGGATGTCAAGCAGATCGGCGGGGGCGAGTATGCCGAGCGGGTGGACATTGTCCGTTTCAACAGCAGCCTTTTTGAGCAGTTGCGCGGCTTGCTGGATGACCTTGCCAAGGAGACGGGCGGCCGGCGGCAGCGCACTGTGACCGAAAACATCGACTACAGCAAGCTGAGTGACGGGCAGTTAGCCCGTATCGTTGCGGGTGAGGATCCGATCCAGGTGATCTTGAGTGGTTACAGCAGTAGCGCCGACGATTAGGGCACGCGCCGAACTCGAATATCGTAAGCGCACACGGGGGAAAAGCTCTGCAGCGCATTCCGTCCATGCTCCACACGACTGGGGGCAATGGCTAAAGGAGCTCTATCCGACTTACGTCTATGCGCCCTTTGCCGACCGGCACCGGGCGCTGTGGGAATGGGTGTGGGCCA
>CAZAUF010000017.1:0-1574 GCA_964488555.1 uncultured Candidatus Saccharibacteria bacterium
GCCTTCCGAGGCGATGGTGAGGGATACGGAGGCAAGGGCTGGCGTGATCGGGCCTTCACTCACGTTCATGATCACCTTTACTACAACTCTCCCTGGTCGCTCTATGTCTCTGACTCGGGTGACGAGCCGTTCTCGATCTCCAAGTCTTACAATCTCGCCGCCCAGGCGGCGGGAGATTGGGACAAGGCGATCCTTCATCCCCCCGACGAGTGGGTGTCTATCGGCCACCTTGGCGAAGCTGTCCAGCGGGCAGAGAAGGGGATGGTCTACGCGTTCGATCGAGAGGTCCGTCTGTCCGAGGCTGGGACCACGCGGTTCTTTGAGGGCAAGCGTGGCATCTTCGTGGCTGGTGAGGTCGCTGAGCGCCGACCCAAGCCAGGGAAGCCCATGCCCGCTTACTCAGGCCCGCGGGTGGTGACCCGAGAGTTATGGGAGGCCGTGGGCGGCTTTGACGAGAGGATTGTCGGCTGGGGCGGTGAGGACGAGATATTCGCTCACTGCGCTCGGGTCTTGGTGGGACCCCATGAGCGCGTCTCGGGCGAGATGATCAGCCTGTATCACCCGCGCCACCAGGCGGCACCAGAGGCAGAGAGGGAGTTCTTCTCGCACCGAGAGGCGAACAAGCGACTGTGGAACGAGGTCCGCAAGATCACCGACCCCGACGAGTTGCGGTCCTATCTTGATCAAGTGAGGGAGGCGGCATGAAGGTCTTGGTGACGGGCTCTGAGGGATACATCGGCCAGCATGTGGTCGGTGAGCTTCGCAAGCGCGGTCATGAAGTAGTCGGCTATGACATTGCCAAGGGCCAGGACATTCACGACCAGGGGAGACTCAGGCGATCCATGGCCGGGTGCGATACCGTGGCTCACCTTGCAGCGATCCCCCATGCCGTGAAGGGTAAGCCATGGGAGGACTACTGGCATACCAATGTGGCCGGTTCACAGGCCGTGGCCGCGTCGGCGGCACAGGTCGGGGTACCCCATCTGATCCAGATTTCCTCGACCTCGTACTTCGGGGCGCACAAGGGGTTTCCCTTCGATCCAGCCGATGGGATGGAAGCCACTAGCCCCAATGCGATCCAGCGGTACTACGACAAAGAGCTTCCTGATATGTCCCACCCCTACAATCCCGCGGCCATCGCCTACACAATGTCCAAGATCGCCGCTGAGACGGTGGTGGCCGCATATGGAATGAGTGGACGGATGGGGGTGACGGTATTACGATTCTTCCCGTCTCCCCATACCCGTCAGCCATATCGCTGGGGATTGCTCATGCTCCCCGAGACAGGGGGAAAGGCGGTGGCCGATGCGGTGGAGGCGGGACCCGATGGGTTCAAGATCAAGATGGTTTGGGATCAGAGATAAATAAATGTCGGAGAAGGTCTGCGGAGCTAGCCACCCAGTCGAGGCCGTTACATGCGTGATCCCGGCCCGCAACCCGAATCATGAGACGCACTTCGCCAACGTTGGGGGCGAACAGTATTTCTGGGAGAACCCCTCGTTCGTGGAGCCCCAGGACAAGCCGTCTCAGGCCATGCGTAAGATCATCGGTGGACACATGGACAGCTTGGCGGC
>CAZAUF010000018.1:0-1445 GCA_964488555.1 uncultured Candidatus Saccharibacteria bacterium
CACCGCCCACGCGTAACGATGGACGCGGCTCTCTCGTCCGTAGCGCGGCCGGCCGTCGAACAGGTTCGGCAGCCCCAGCCCGCGCAGGTACTCCGGCAGCGCGCTGTGCGGGTCGCGGCGGAGCTGCTCGTACTCGGCCAGGTAGACGTTCTCCACGGCTTTCGTCACCCCTCCCCGTCTGCGTGCCCGTCCGCCGCGCGCTCCGGCGCACCGTCGTCCCCCGCCACGCCCGGCGGTCCGGGGCGGTGGGCGGCGAGGGCCCGGACGGCGGCGTCGAGACGGTGCCATGCTTCGTCCGACCGCCGGACGTAGTCCTGACACGCCCACGCTGGCGGATAGCGGTGCTCTGCCGCGCGTGCGGCGCATTCCCGGAGGTCCCTGTCCGCGTTGACCACATCCGTCCGGGCCGTCGCGTACTCCCGCCACAGCGCGTCCGTGGACGGCGGCGGGGTGGCGAGCCGGTCAATCAGGCGCTTCGCGTCGTTGAGCGCCTGCCCGATGACGAGGTCGGGGTCGTCGTCGGGACGCGCCGGGATGCTCATGATCCACTCGCGGCTGCCCTCAGTCCCGCGCGGCTTGCAGAGCGCCGTGACCATCTCGTGCGCCTTCTCGTTGCGCTGGCGCAGGGCCTCGACGCTCATGTCGATTGCGCGGCCGAAAACGTCGCGCCTCTCGCTCTCCGCCCGCTCGGGGGCGGCGCGAACGCGGCGCTCCTCGACGTGCGGCACGTACTCCGTCCAGCACTGGAAGCACAGCACGCGGCACTCGGCATCGGGCCTGCCGGCGCAGCGGTCGCAGCTGTGCTCGCGCGCGGCCCATTCGTATTCGTACTGCGCCTCCTCGTACTCCCGCCAGAGCGCGTCCCGCCACGCGGCGTCGGTGGACGGCGGCAGCGAGGCGAGGTAGTCCAGCCACTCGGCGCAGGTGCGCTCGTGGTCGTCTGGGATGCGCGCCGCCTCGTCGGTCAAGTACGGTATCGTCTCGTCGCGTCCGAACAGATCGGCGGCACTCGTTGCCGGACAAGCGGTGATCGTCGCGTCGGATCCCGGCTTAATGCGACTCGCGCGATCCACGGCGGCCCAAGGACTCTCGGCCACGACCATCACGTCGAACTCGACGCGCACCCGGTAGAGCTTCATGGCTCCTCCTTGCTCGTCATTCACTCGCTCAGGTTGTCACGCTGCATCGTCCGGCGGCTCCGTCGCCTCCCGCTCGCGCGGGGCGGCGGCCAGAAAGTCCCGGGCACGGCTCGCCGTCGTCTACGTGCGTGACGAGGACCGCCTTGCCGTGTGTGTGCCGCGCCAGCCGGGACGGGTAGCGCGTCACGTAGTCCTCGCAGAAGGGGCACGGGTGCGCGCGTGCGGTCGTGTGCTCCGGCTCCGGCTCATCCACGGCGCCCGGCACATCGCTGCGGCGCCAGTCGCGGGCGAGGCCGACGCGGTCCT
>CAZAUF010000019.1:0-1436 GCA_964488555.1 uncultured Candidatus Saccharibacteria bacterium
CTGAGAGCTTTGATGAACAGTTAGAATCAGCTCTCGCCCAGCAAGAAGATCAAGCCTCTCCTGAGCATGAAGCATTGTCGGAAGTGAGTCCAGAAATTCAAGAAGCCTTGAATAATATTTTGAAAAGCAGAAAACTTTTGATTGAATCTTTTTTTTACGTGAGAGGAATGAATGAAAGATTTGATGAGTTAGTTGAACTTCAGGGCGTAACGAAAGTAAAGGAAGTGCTGGATGAAAAAATAAGCATTTTTAATACTAATTATGACATTATTATTGAAAATTCAGCATTTATTACAGCAAATACACCTAATGACTTGGCAGGCCAGAAGGCATTAGCTTATGCCAAATCAGCAGAAAAATTAGCCAAAGATGCAAAAATAAAGATGGAAGAGTTTACTGATGAATTAAATAATTTGATTGCATCACATGAAGGAGTTTCAGATGGGGATTGGATTAAGGAGAGGAAAAAGAGTGATTATGTTAATCTGGAAGGTAAATCTTTAACTGAAGCGATGGACATATTAAACCTGTTGCAGGACGGAATTACTGATGAAAATGGTGGCACAACCCACCTACTAGATGACGATTATCGAGCGCTGTTTAGCAAAAAAGAAAGGCTGGCAGATATCTATCAGTTTTATAAGAATGAGAAGGGATTATTAGTCAAAGGATTTAACCTCGAAACAATGGAGCTAGAGATATATGATCACGACGAAATGATGCCGTGGTATCCAGGAAATGGTCCTGATTATAAAAAAGGTGATGGCTTGTTTATACACAGAAGTGTTTTAAGAGATCCTGAAACTGGTTTCACTATTGAAATTTTGACAGAAAAACGTTTTACTCATGAGTTGACTACAAAAGATGAAAATGGTGAAATTTCTACTTCAAGAGAAGCGGTGGAAGTGGATTGGGGGGAGAGGTATTATACAAACATTAAATTGTTTTTTGAAATTATTCTCGAAATATTTCCAAAACTTAAAGACAAAACAATTAGAGTTCTTGTTCAGAATGAAGAGTATAATAAAAATTCTCAGCTACCTGATGGATTTGTGGATGGTGCAGGCTTATGCGCTATAGCTACAAATGTTATAAATTCTGGCATTGAAGGCGTTGGTGAAAATGCTGTGAATCTTGCTAGAGTTAGAACTATCCACAAACTCCTTTCAACTGAGGAACCAGGCGAAGGGCAAGAAGGTCAGTTTCTTATTGCAATTCTGTTCTACATTCTAAGAGTGTTTGATAGTGGTAATACCAACGCTACATTTGGTCAGAGCCAAACATTTTACAAAAGATACCTGGAAAGAATACAAGAATCTGGTAGATGGGTAGAACCAGAAAATGATAAAAGAGCGATAGCTTTAACAGTAATTGGCTCTGATTAAACTTTAATAGTTAATTTCTAAGTGTTGTATTGCATTAAAATAAGAATTCTG
>CAZAUF010000020.1:0-1332 GCA_964488555.1 uncultured Candidatus Saccharibacteria bacterium
AGCTGCTCCGGTGGCGGATCGACGCGAATGCGACCCCGGCGCGGCCGTGGCGGGTGCTGCAGCTCGACACCGATGGCCTGGATCGGGTGGACACCGACGCCTCGGAGCTGGCCGCGCCCGCCACCGAAACCGCGACGTCCCTGAGTGTGGCGACGGACGGCGCGGTGTGGACCACCGACCCGGGCGACCTGCCCCTCGACGTGATGATCGGTGGGGAGCGGGTCACGGTCACCGCGATCACCGGCAGCAGCCCGCAAACGTTCACGGTGGTCCGCGGCGTCAACGGCATCACCAAAGCGCACGAGGCGGGGACTGCGGTGGTCCTCGCCGACCCGGTACACCTCGCCCGCTAGGGGGACGATCTTGGCTGACATCAGGGCAGGGCAACGCCTCACCGCGCAGGCCCTACGGGAGATCTTCGGGAATGTGGCGGGCATCCGGGTCGGGATGGTCACGATCAACCCGGTCGCGAACACCATCACCTCCGAGCAGGTGACCGGGCTGGACACCCCCGGAAACCTGTTCGCCGCGTTCGTCACGGCCAACACCACCTCGCCAGCTGTGCAGGAGGTGTCCGCGTCGGGGGTCTCGGCGACGGGCCTCACCGTCAACGTCCTGCGGACCAACACCACCACCACGGCGATCTGGTGGATGCACGTCGGATACGACTCGTGAGCACCGACGACGGCGCGGCGCCCACGGCCACCGAACTCGCGATGCTGCGAGGGGAGGTCATGACCGCGCTCGCACGCATCGAGGGCGAGATCCGGCTCGTCCGCCAAGCACAAGAGGACGCGGCCCGCCGCACCGACGACCTACAACGCGACGTGCGGAACCTCGACGACCGCGTCGACCAGCTGGAGCAGACCCGAGTCACCAGAGAAGAGCTGGACGCGGAGAAGCGGGAGCGGCGCGCGGACCGCCGCGTGTTCATCACCGCCGGGCTGTCGCTGCTCGTCCTGGTCCTCGGCGCCGTGATCCTGTCCGCCCTCAACCTCAAGTAGAGGAAGCCCATGGACATCATCAGCCGCGCCAAGTGGGGCGCCCGCGCGCCGAGGTCCCGCGCGCGGGTCTCATGGAGGGACCGGCGCGAGCTCATCGTGCACTACTCCGAAGGCCCCACGACCCAGTCCGTGCGGAGCATCCAGGACTTCCACATGGACGGCCGAGGCTGGTCCGACATCGGCTATAACTTCCTGGTCGACGTCAAGGGCCGGATCTACGAGGGCCGCGGGTGGCTCGTGCAGGGCTCGCACGCCCCCGGGCACAACACCTCCGGCATCGGGGTGTGCATGATCGGCCGCGACGGCGACGCCACCGACGCGGCGAAGC
>CAZAUF010000021.1:0-1297 GCA_964488555.1 uncultured Candidatus Saccharibacteria bacterium
GTGGCGAAGACAGCACCGTGTGGATGTGGGCGCCGAGCGCACCGACGACACGGCGGCCACCACGATCCTTCGACGCGTGCCGCTTCCGCCGGAACTCGGCGAACAGGCGGCGGATCGCTTCCCACACGGCGGCCGGCACCTGACCTTCCCCCGGCGGGTACAGGTCGGATGCGGCGACTTCGGCGGACCAGTCGTCGTCCTGTTTCCGCAGGGTGATGGAGTGGACGCGGCGGTCATGCGCCGATGCCTGACCCACCTTGTATGGGACGGTCCATCCGACCCTGAAGTCTCGGTACGGCACCACCGTGTCGCCGGTGAGGACGATCCTGGTGGCGTAAATGTTTCGGATGTGCTGCTTCAGCACCTCTGCGCCAGCCCGCCGGGCGGTGACTTCGTTGGAGGCGTATTCGGCTCGAAGGAATTGCTCGCGGCGTGGCAGACCGGAGAGAGCGGGGTCGGTTACCCAGTGATGGCTGCCGGAGTCGTCTTCAACTAGCACGTGGGTAGCGGCGAGCCGCCGCGAAGCGACCTGTCCTCCCTCAAACACGCCGTCGACAATCGCCTGGTCGGACACCTGCCCCATGTTGCCGGGGTTGTATAGGCGCAGCTCATGGGTCTTGCCGTCGACGAACGGCTCCGACAGACGCACCAATTCGGACTCGTAGCCGATATCCCACCAGCCACGGACCTGATGTTCGGCCATCCTCTCACCGACGTCGGCACGCCACGACAGATCAGCGTCATCCCACTCCACGCTCGCGGAGTCGTGTTCCTCGCCGAACCCCAACTGAAGGTATTCGAGGAGCCCACGGGCCTGAACGTCCTCCACCAGAGTTCCGGCGATTTCCCCAATCGTTGTTGCTTCCATGCCGATGCGGAGCTGGGCGCCGGTGTGCCAGTTCACATAGAACGGAGCCCAAGTGTCCGGGTCGGGATCGGTAACAGCAACCCGGAAAATCACCTGATCGACATTCTCGGGAATGCGGACGTTGCGGATGCTGATTTGCTGAAAGAACCCGGCTTGCAGCAGGTTGTCGCGGGGTGACGGCTGAGCGATCAGGTTGCCGGCCAGGTCACGGATCACCAGCGTGTAGAGGCCGGTGACCGTGGGCCGCACCCAGATCGACGCCTGGTAGGTCATCCCCGGTTCCACCGTCACCATCAGTTGAGAACCGGCATAGCGCCACTGAGAGTTGACGCGCAACACCCATTCGGATTCGGCGTCCTGCAGCGACGGGTCGGTGATGACCTCAATGTCAGGAGTGCCGTACTTCCCGTGCTGCTCCTGGTCGCCCGC
>CAZAUF010000022.1:0-1248 GCA_964488555.1 uncultured Candidatus Saccharibacteria bacterium
TGAACGGGATGCTCATCGCTCAGTCCCTCCTCAGCGGCTCCACCATCTCGCCGGTGTCCGGGTCCGTGTGTCCGCGCCGCAGGTGCAGATCCATGCCCGCGTCGCGTTCGGCTGCTTCGGCCAGTGCCTCGAGCGTGCTGAGCGTGCCGCCGGCCGGCCAGCGGCGGCGCGGCGTGTGCGTGCCCACGCGCGGCTCGACGTGGTCGCGGTAGGCGTACCGGGGACCGTAGTAGTCCCACCAGTGCATCTCGCCGCGTGCGTGCGCATCGCGTGCGGCCTCGTACTCGGCGCGGAGACGCGCGCCCTCGGGGCAGTACGGTCCGCCGGGCGTGCAGCCGCAGGCCGGGGCACGCATCTACTCGCCCTCCACCGTCGGGCAGCGCGCGAGCACGTCGTTCGCGCGTACCAACTCCGCGTCCAGCCGCCCGACCAGCTCCTGCACGGCCACCGGGTCCACGTCGCGCCACTCGCGCTCGGGGCCGACGGCGCGGGCCAGGTCGTTCGCGCGGTCGGCCAATCGCCGCAGCTCCGCGCGGAGTTCGCCGGCACGGCCCATCAGCACCAGCCGCGGCGCCAGGTCCGCGTCGGCACGGCGCTGCGCGGCGTCCCTCGCGTGCTGGGCGGCGATGAGCACGTCGAGCGCGCGATCCTTGACGCAGGCCAGATATTCGGCGGCGTCGTCGCGGTACACCGTGCGGCACAGCATGCCGTACAGCTCGTCCGCCCGGTCCACGTGCGTGATGGCGTCCGACGGGCTCCACGCGCCGCGGTCGTTGGCGAGCGCCTCGAGCTCGGCGAGCGCGGCGTGCACGCGGGCGCGGACGGCCTCCTCGCGCTCGTGCTCGGCGTCGCTCGCGCGGTCGTCCACCGCGACGCCCGCACTGCCCACCCCACTCTCAGCGGCGCCGTCTCCAGCCAGTCCGTGCGTTGCCCTCGTCTCGCGCCACTGAATGCCGGCGCGTACCAGCTCCACCCCCCGCACCACGTCCCCGTCCAGGGCGGCCGGCGCCTCCAGCCACAGCGCGCCGGCGCCGGAGCACGCCCGGCACATCGTCAGGTCGTTGCTGTTCGCGCCGACGCCCAAGCGCGAGTAGAAGTTCTCGGGTACGGTTCCCCGGCCGTGGCAGACGGGGCACCTGTGTGGTGTGCTCATTCGTAGTCCTCCGTCGTCAGTGCGTACGTCGCCACGTACGGCGCAGGTGATCGGCCTCGTCCCATTCGACGGGCCGGCGTCGGAGCCACCAGGTC
>CAZAUF010000023.1:0-1234 GCA_964488555.1 uncultured Candidatus Saccharibacteria bacterium
GGAGAAGAGGGAGAAGGAGGAGGAAGGGGAGGGGGGTGCGCCGTGATGGACGGGTTGCTGTGGACGGAGAAGTATCGGCCGCGCCGGCTGGAGGACGTAGCACTGGACGACGGGGCGCGCAGGGTACTTGCCGCCTACGTGGAGGCCAGGGAAATCCCGCACCTGCTGCTGTCGGGCCCGGCCGGGTCCGGCAAGACGACGGTGGCGCGCATCCTGATCGACGCGCTCGACTGCCGGCACCTCACGCTCAACGCTTCCGCGGACCGCGGTATCGACGTGGTGCGGGCGCGTGTCGGCGCGTTCGTCACGGCGGCCTTCGGCGTGCGGTGGAACGTGGTGTTCCTCGACGAGGCCGATGCCATGACGTCGGACGCGCAGACAGCGTTGCGCAACCTGATCGAGGCGCATGCGGACCGCGCTCGGTTCATCCTCACCTGCAACTACCCGCACAAGATCATCGCCCCGATACAAAGCCGTTGTCAGGTGATCTCGATGGGGCGCCCGCCCCTCAAGGAGCGCTATCGGATCCTCGCCGCCGTGCTTTCCGCGGAGGGGATCGCGGCGGACCCCGCTGTGCTCCTCGGGTATGCTGAGCGCTTCCCGGACCTGCGCAGGATGCTGATGGCGGCGCAGCGCGCGCACCTAGCGGGCGGCGGCGCACCGTTGCCTCCTGCGGTCGCGCAGGATCGGGCGACCGGCGCCGAGGTCCTCCGGCTGCTCGAGACGCGTAACTGGACTGGTTTGCGACGGCTCGCCTCCGGCGCCGACTTCGACCCGACCCAGGCGCTGCGCGACCTGTTCTGGGCGATCCCTGACGATCATGCGCGCGTTGGTTTTGTGCGGCACGTCGTCGCAAAGGGTTTGCACGAGACGACGTACACGCCCGATCCGATCATATTGTTCCTCGGTGTCGCTGCCGAGGTGATGGAGGGGCTGGGGTGAGTCTTCTCGATTACGCTGCTGCCCAGCTTGCGCGTGATGCCGCGATCGGGCGTGTCGAGGCCGGGGCGGATCCGACATGGGTCGAGCGCGTGCTACGGGTCGTCGGGCGCGTGGCGCGGTCCCGGGCTGAGTTCACGACGGACGACGTCTGGGCCGCGCTCAACGGCGCCGGCAGCGCGGTCCGCGAGCCGCGGGCGATGGGGGCGGTGTTGCGGCAGGCGCAGCGCCTGGGGTGGTGCACGCCGACGGATCGGGTGGTGCCGTCGGCGCGGGTTGTATCACACGGGCGCGC
>CAZAUF010000024.1:0-1084 GCA_964488555.1 uncultured Candidatus Saccharibacteria bacterium
CTCCTCCGGCGGCACGCGCGGGAGGCGGGGATCGAGCGCTTCGCTCTGACGAACGCGGTGCACTGCCGGCCGCCCGGCAACGCGGACCCCAAGCCGAAGGTCGTCCAGGCGTGCCTCTCCCAGTTCGTGCTGGACGAGATCCGTGGCTATCCGTACGTCGCGCTGTTCGGCAACGTGCCCCTACACGCGCTTTTCCCCGGCGCGCAGGCGCCGAAGTTCCGCGGCAACTTCGCGTACCACCCGGACTTTCCGGGCCAGCGCTTCTTCGCCAACTATCATCCGGCATACGTCCTCCGGCGCCGTGACCTGGAGGATGAGTTCGCCCGGTACATGCAGCGCCTCGCCCGCGTGATCGCCGGCGAGGCGCCGCAGGCGTGGCGTGTCGTGCGGCCGGAGGATGCGGAGTTTCCCGACGTGCTGGAGCGCACGCTCGCGGCGCCGCTGATCTCCTTCGATATCGAGACCACCGGGCTCGAGTCGTGGCTGCCGACGTCCGCCGTGACGTCCGTGGCTTTCACCGCGGACGGGCGGGATGTAGTCGTGGCCCGGCGGGAGGACGCGGCGTGGGTCGCCGTGCTGGAGCGGCTGCGGCAATACCTGACGCGGGCGGACAAGCAGGTCGTGGGCCACAACATCGGCTTCGACCTGGTGTGGATGGAGGACGAGCTGGACTTCCGCGTGCGCGTGGGCGGGATCCACGACACGGCGGTGATCTGGCACGAGGCGCGGCAGTACAAGATGCCGAGTCTCAAGGAGCTAGTGGCACGTGAGCTGGACGGGTACCGGCACCTGATCTATGAGGCGCAGCGCGACCGCGACCCGGCGCTCACGACGCTGTACAACGCCGAAGACGCGGTGCGCACGCTGGAGCTGTTCCACCGAGGGATGCAGATCCTCCGGCCGCGCACCCGTGACCTCGTGGCGCGCGTCACCGGGCCGGCCGGGTACATCCTCCGGCGCACGACGCGCAACGGCATCCACCTGCGCGCGGAGTACCGCGCGCAGAAGATCGAGGAGTACCAGGAGCGCCGGCGCGCTGCGGTGGCGGCGTGGCAAGCCGCTGACCCGGACTTCGTGCCCTCGG
>CAZAUF010000025.1:0-1039 GCA_964488555.1 uncultured Candidatus Saccharibacteria bacterium
GGTGGACGCGAACGGATGGATCGGGGGCATCGCGCAACTCGAGCACGTGCTGGCGTCGTGCGGCGCAGACCGCGATGCGCGCGGGCGGCCGGTGGTGCGTGGTGTGGCGCTGTTCATGGGCGTGGGGCCGGACGTTGTCGCGGGTAGTGAGGCGGAGGTGCGGATCGGTGGTGAGTGGCGCAGGATCGTGCCGCTGATGCGGGCGACGTCTTACGGGGTCGCCGTGACGGTGCTTTAGGGGAAAGTGGGGGAGTTGTGGCTGACGACCTGTTCGACACGTGGCTCCCGGCGCTGTGGACGAAGGCGCGCCCGGAGGGGCGCCCGCCGATCTTCATGATGCATCGCTTCCTCGCAAGTGACCCGGACTTCGCAGAGGCGGCGCGGGTGCTTCAACGGGACCTGCGCGATCCTGACATTACCTTTGTGGTGTGGCAGGGGTTGCTACCGCGCGCACCCGGCGCGCCACGGTTGCAGTACGTCGCGCCGCGCAAGCCGCCGGCGGAGGAGGCGCTGGTGGCGCGGATCATGGCTGTCGAGCACTGGCGGCGGGACGTTGCTGAGGCCGCTGTGGAAGTCGCGCGGGCCGCCGGGCGCCTGCACGACGCACACGCGTACTATGGCGTTGAGGTCGGGTGAGGGGGGAGGGGGTGGTGGCCCGCAACCGCGCTTGCCCCGATAATACGCTGCCGTGCGACATACTGGGTGGTGACGCAGGCTTCACCGACTGATTTATCCCCTACCCCCGTGATGGAGCGGGTAAACGATGACTGCCCCGACCGGAAACCTGCGGTGAGTCTACTCGGCCTTGCCGCGGTTCCCCATCTACCGGTCCTGCGCCCGTCGGGCGGGTGCCACGATTGCCCTATGCAGCGCGTGGGCTTCGTGCCTGCAACGCTGACGGACGCGCCCGTGATCTTCGTAGGGGAGGCGCCCGGGGAGCAGGAGGTCGCGAAGGGCGAAGGGTTCGTGGGGCAAAGCGGGCAGCTCCTCCGGCGGCACGCGCGGGAGGCGGGGATCGAGCGCTTCGCTCTGACGAACG
>CAZAUF010000026.1:0-1011 GCA_964488555.1 uncultured Candidatus Saccharibacteria bacterium
TCCCCCACGTCTGCTGCCCCCAACGACGTACCCGGGGCCCCTAGGCCCCCGGCGGCGAGCATCGCGTCCACCTCCTCCAAAATCTCGGGTGCGGCGTCCAACAACGCCTCCGCCTCCTCGTCCTGCCGCAGGGCGGCATCCTTGCTCCGATAGTAGCGGAGCCCGAGGTCCCGGCCGCGCCAACTCACGCGCGGCGTCTTTTGCCCCTGCGTCTCCAACACCCCGAGCGTCACGAGGAGCGGCAGCAGGCCGGACGCGCGCGAGATCGGAGCGTCGAACGGGATCGCCAGCCGCACCTCCCGCCACGGCGCGACGATCCGGTTCTTCTCCACCACCGCGCGCACGAGCACGCCCACGACCTCCGTGCCAACCTTGATCTTGCTGCGGCTGCGGAGGTCCAGTCGCACGGTGGCGTGGAATTTGGGACCGCCGCCGCCGGACGTCGTGCGCGGGTTGAACGCGTCCCCGACGTTCGCAATCGTATGCGACGTGGATACATGGGCCACCGGGATGGACGCGAGCTCACCACCCACGATCCGGAAGAAGGCCTTGATTTCGGCGGCGCGGGTGAGGTCCCGGCGCGACAACCCGACCTCCAACTCATGCTCCGTCGATAGCAGTGACAGGGAGTCGCACACCAGCACGCCCGGCCCGTTGACCTTGGACGCCCTGTACGCCGCGATGAACGCGCGCGCCGTTTCCAGGTGCTCGCGCACCGTCCGGCTGGTGCGGTAGGCGAGCCGGTCGACGTCCACGCCCAACCGCGTCGCGTGCTCCGGATTCCACGCCGCCTCAGTGTCGTCGAGTAGTGCGACGCCGCCGGCGGCCTGCGCCATCGCGATGGCCCGGGCGGCAAGAAAAGACTTGCCGGTACTCGGGTCCCCGAAGATCTCCACCGTGTGCCCCAGGGGCCAGCCGCCGAGGAGCCGCCCGCTGATCGCCCAGTTGAGGGCGTAGTTGCCCGTGTCCAGGAATCCCTTTGACGCGGCGCCGTCTCGCGCCGACGTGACC